>JAZQWU010000125.1:0-30048 GCA_045632505.1 Alistipes sp.
CTAACTCTCAACTTTCAACTCTCCACTCTCAACTACTTCTTGCAGGCTTTCCACGCAACCTTGCGTGCCAACTTGGCGAGGGCTGGGGTGTTCTCCACCGTAATAAGGTCGGTAGTGCCTCTATCGCCCGTAAGTTGAGCATCCTTTGAATATTTAGGGAAGAAGGTCACATCCTCCTGCTCGATGTTGAGTAGGGTATAGGCATAAGCGAGACTCGCAATATACATCGCCAAACCCTCCGAGAGGTGTGTGTTGTTCTGCGAGCGTTGCAACTTGTAGCCCGACTTCGAGAGCTTCTTGTTCTGGCGAGCATCGTATATCGCGCGACCTACATTTACATATAACTCGCAGTTCTTGCCCATCGCTGCGCCAATCTCGCGAATATCGCTCTGTATGATGTGGTGAATCTTCTCGTAGAGTGCATCCCACTCCTCCTGCGAAGCGGGTTTTACGCCATTGTTGTACATCATATAGATGTTCTTGCGGTAGTCGGTATTGCCCTGCGGATAGGAGAATGGCACCATCAAACCAAAGTGCGCTTTGGCGGCTACCTCCGCCTTCATCATCTTCTTGATGCGCTCGACCAAGAGGTTTAGGTCGAATGTGCCACCGCGCTGAAGGTTATAGCGCCGAGCCGTAACCTCGGGCTGGAGAACCACAATTTCCCAAGGTTTGTCTGCTACGACGCTCTCGAGCGTTACGCCAATACCGTTGAGACCGTTTTTGTAATCCTTTGAAGGTGTTTTCTTCGGGCTGTTGGTGCAGTTGTAGAACCAGTACTGATAGGTAGAATGCACCACCTGGTGAACCTTGCCGTGCTTGTAGGTATATTCGAGGTTGTCGATACCATTATACTGATGCTCGAGGGTTGAGCCACCGAGGTAGGCGTGACCTACGACAACGGGAACACCGGCACTCTTGGCAATGGCACTCAACCAACGCATCGAGTCGCGAGTCCAACTATTTCCCACACCGAGAATATAGAGTGTATCGCACTTTGCCTTAGGCTCTGCCGCCTGCAACGATGTCGCACCGAACATCATACATACTGCTAAAAGTAGAATCTTCTTCATAGTTTTCGGTTTTGTAAGACAAAGTTAATAAAAGTTTTCCGTTTTCCGTTATTCGTTTTCCGTTTTAATTCGTACCTTTGCGCCTATGGAGCAAGTAAGAGCAAAAAAAGCACTCGGTCAGCACTTCTTGACCGACTTGAACATAGCGCAGAAGATTTGCAATTCGCTTTCGGGTGGAACAACCGAAAACCCCGACCAGGTGTTGGAGGTTGGTTGCGGTATGGGCGTATTGACGCAGTATCTCCTCAAACGCGAGGATATCGTCACCTATGGCGTTGATATCGACACCGAGAGTATCGCATACCTCCACGCGCACTATCCCGATTTCTCGCCTCGTTTGCGTGAGGGAGACTTCCTTAAGATGGACCTCGGCGAGCATTTCCCCGAGGGTGTGAAGGTTATCGGTAACTTCCCGTATAACATCTCGTCGCAGATTTTCTTCAAGATTATCGAGCATCGCAACCTCGTTCCCGAGTGTGTGGGAATGATTCAGAAGGAGGTCGCCGAGCGCATTGCCGAGAAGGAGGGCTCAAAGACCTATGGCATATTGAGCGTTCTGTTGCAGGCGTGGTACGACATCGAATATCTCTTCACGGTGTCGGAGAAGGTCTTTAACCCACCACCAAAGGTTAAGAGCGCAGTGATTCGCCTTCGCCGAAATGCTACCACCTCGCTTGATTGCGACGAACAGTTATTCGTAAAGGTTGTAAAGGCATCGTTCGGACAACGCAGAAAGATGTTGCGCAACTCGTTGCGTTCGGCATTTGGCGACTTCCACGGTGCGGAGCATCCATTCTTTACCAAGCGTGCCGAGCAACTGTCGGTAGCGGATTTTGTGGAGCTTACCCAGTGGGTAGCAGCGAATAAATAACGGAAAACGGAAAGGTGAAAACGGAAAACTGATAAAAAGCGACGAAAATTTCGTCGCTTTTTCTTTAATCCTCAATTCTCAATTAAGAGAAATCGCCATTGCGATTTCAATCACCTGGTGCATATCATAATATTTGTAGTCGGCGAGGCGACCACCGAAGATGTACTTTGTCTCGGCATCGGCAAGGGCGTGATACTTGGCGTAGAGCGAGGTGTTGCGCTCGTTGTTGATAGGGTAGTACGGCTCGGCTCCCTCGTGCCACTCCATCGGATATTCGCGCGTGATGATGGTGTGGGCAGTGCCCCTGTTCTCGAAATGCTTATGCTCGATGATGCGCGTGAATGGCGTTTCGCGGTCGGTGTAGTTCACCACCGCAGCACCCTGGAAGTCGGCTTGCGCGAGTTGCTCCTCCTCAAATCGCAATGAGCGATAGTCCAACTTGCCGAACTTATAGTCGTAAAAACGGTCTAACTCGCCCGTATAGACCACCTTCTCTGCCATTGCGTCGAACTCCTCGCGATGGTCGAAATAGTCGGTGTTGAGGCGTACTTCTATGCCCTCCAAAAGTCCGTCAATCAACGGATTATATCCGCCTATGGGGATGCCTTGATAGGTGTCGTTGAAATAGTTGTTGTTGCGCTCGAAGCGGAGTGGCAGACGACGGATAATCCACGCTGGCAACTCCTTGCAGTCGCGTCCCCACTGCTTCTCGGTGTAGCCTTTTATGAGTTTTTCGAAGATATCTTTGCCGACGAGTGAGAGTGCTTGCTCCTCAAGGTTTTGTGGCTCGTGGTCGAGGTCGGGGCATTGTTCCTCAATCTTCGCCTTCGCCTCCTCGGCGGTTTTCACGCCCCACAACGCATCGAAGGTGTTGAGGTTGAATGGCAGAGGATAAATCTCGCCCTTATAGTTGGCGAGTGGCGAATGAATGAATGGTTTGAACTCCACGAATGAGTTGACGAACTCCCACACCTTCTTGTTTGATGTGTGGAAGATGTGCGCACCATACTTATGTACGAATACGCCATCCTGCTCCTCGCAGTAGACATTTCCACCCGCGTGGCTTCGGCGGTCGATAACCAGTACTCGCTTACCCGCCTTGTGGGCGCGATAGGCAACCACAGCACCGAACAAGCCAGCACCGACAACGAGTAAATCGTATTTGAATGCAGAATTCAAAATGCAAAAATCAAAATTAGCGTTTCGATATCAACTTCTGCAAAGTTAGCAAAAAATGGTAGACCGCCCCGAATTTTTAGAGAAAAAAGTTTTTTGTTCGGATAATAATCTTTAAATTTGTTAGTGATATAGGCTGATTAGCACATAGTTGACTCGATAAATACCAAAACACAAATACCTAAAACTATGAAACTTTATTTGAAAGAGAGAGGCGAATACTCGGCGCCAAATGCGGAGTTGGTCGAGTTCTCTGTCGAAAGAGGATTTACCCTGTCGGGTGTAATTGAAGATGTCGGCAAGGACGACGAAATAGAGTTCTAACCCTTAAAAACGAGATGGAAACTATGAAAAAAATCTACTTTTGCTTAGTGATGATGCTCGTTGCTGTGGTTGTGGCAGTGGGTTGTACGGAGGATCTCACCACCGACGAGATTATAGGTAAGGTTGAGAACTCCGAGAAGGAGTTTATGACAGTAGTTGCTGCGTTGAAGTGCGACGATGTTGACGGGGAGGATTCCAGAACTGTCTTGGTCGACAACAATGGCGGTAAGGTTGAGTGGAGTGAGGGCGATGCCATTGCTGCAATTTCGGCAGATGGTGTTGTTACCGAGTGTATCGTATCTTCAATTGATGGCTCGTCGGCCAAGTTCTCGGTGCCGACCGATACGCAGTATGCAATCTATCCTTATGCGTCTGGCATCTCATATACTGCCGACACTAAGAGTGTATCATACACCTTGCCGTCGGACTATGTGGTGGATGGCACAAATAATGTCTTCAGCGACAAGCAGAATGTTATGTGCGCCCACCTTTCGGAGAATCGCTTGGCCTTTAAGAATTTATGCGGTTATGTTCAGGTTCAGCTCAAGGGCTCGGGCGATGTTAAGCACGTCGCTTTGCGCAACAACTCGCTCAACTATGCGACAGAGGCGATGTCGGGTGCGGGAACAATCTCCTTGGAAGATGCCGAGAATCCGATATTTACGCCTGGTACTGGTCACGACGCGACTTGGAATCACGCCTACGTCAAGCCGTCGAATGTGCCATTGAACGCGAGTGAGGCGACATCGTTCTACTTTATCGTACCTCCAAGAAGTTACCAGAATATGGCAATCTGCGTTCAGACCAACAATGGCTCTTACTCGCTCTGCTCGAAGAATATCATCGAGGTCAATCGTTCGAAGATTCGCCCTATTCAGGCTATCAATATCGACGATTTGAAGCCTGCCTCTGCAACCGATTTGAGTGCAGGTGGTGTGGCAAACTGCTACATTGTACCTCAGGGCTCGGAGGCTAAGTACTACTCGTTCGATGCTCGCAAGATTAACGGCACTGCCAATATTGCAAATGTTGCCTATGCTCACATCTCGTGGAGCGAGAGTGCTGGCATTATCGACCACGTTTGCTACGATGCGGCTACTGGTAAAGTGACATTCAAGTATTGCGGTGGCAATCTCGAGGGTAATGTCCAGATTGCACTCTTCAACTCGAGCAATACTTGGCTCTGGTCATATCATATTTGGTGTACCGACCAACCTCGTTTGTTGTCGGTGCGTGGAGGTAATGGCACAACAACACACGGAATCCTCGACCGCGACCTTGGTGCTACTCACGCCTTGAAGTCGGTGGCGGAGGTTGATGGCCTTACCACAAGCGACGCCTCGGCAACACTCGGTTTGTACTATCAGTATGGTCGTCCAACGCCATTCCCTCGTGCCAAGTCTATCGAGGTTATAAAAGATGACAACAAGTTTGGTAGTAATACATTTGCGGCTGTGGCATATGGCTTCAAGAAGTACGACCAACGCTTCACCTTCTCGAATGCAGCCAATAAATATTCTACAGCAATGTCGTATACGAGAGCCTTCTATTATGTAGGATATAGCAGCAAGTTGGCGAGCGAAAGCACCTATAATAAGAGTAATACCAGCAACTATAATTGGTACGGAAAGACCGTCTATCACCCTTACGACGATAGCGATAAGTTGTGGTTCTCGGAGAATACCGATGTTGTAAGCAAGAAGTCGGACAACGACCCTTGTCCTGCGGGATATGTTGTGGAAAACACCGATGGCGCGAAGGATTATATCAACGCCTTCAAATACACCAAGGGTCATAAGGGCGGTAAGAATTGCTATGGCTACTACTACACTTGTCCTGTTACTGATAGTTTTGTGTGGATTGCAAACTCGGGTTACCGATCTGGTACCTCTGCAACCATCTGCTCGGTTACTGAGAATTTCAACCATTGGGCTGCACACTCTACGAGAGTAAATGACAATAACCTCGCAGCAGTGCGTGTGACTTTGGGTTATAATCATACTTCAGATACAGGTAATCCGAGTGTGTCAAATACCTACTCGCAACTTGGTCAAGGCTTTACTATTCGTTGTCGTGCTATTGACCGCTCGAAGTTGCAGAATGTAACCGTAGTGGCAAACACCTTCGAGGGTGATGGTACTGCTTCGTCGCCATACCTTATCAAGAGTGATGCGGATCTGGTGAAACTCGCAGGATTGTGCGATGGCTCGGTACAGGTGGCGGAGGAGACCGACTTTACGACGGCTCACTACGCTTTGGCTGCAGATATTGATATGACGGGCGTATCGTTCAACACTATCACTCCGTTCAACGGCTCGTTCGATGGTAAGGGTTTCACTATTTCGAACTTAACCGTTACTCCAAAGGGTGATACTCCAACCGGTTTGTTCGGCTTGACTACGGGTGCTACTATCAAGAACGTGAATATCAAGGGCGGTGCTGTTTATGTGACCAACACTGCACAACTTTATACCGGTGGCTTGGTAGGCAAAGCTATCGATACGACTATCGATAATTGCTCGTTCGAGGGCACGGTTTCGTCGGCGGCAAGTGCAACTTACACCGCCGATGGTCAGGGCGGTAATGCATCGAGCGTTATTGGCGGTTTGGTTGGTTTTGCTAAGAATAGCACAATCTCGAATGCAACCGTTACGGCGTTGGTTTACTCTAAGGGCCAGTTTATTGGAGGTATCGCGGGCGCTATCGAGGGCGGAAGCATTACCGAGGCTAAACTTGCTGGTGGTTCTCGCGTTGAGACTACGATGAATCACGTTGGTGGCATCGCTGGATGTATGGCTTTCGATACTCAGATTTCTGAGTGCGTTGTTGATGCTCCTATAATCACTCGATGGGCTGTTAATGGCGGTATCGTAGGCCGTATGCAGAGTGGTAAGATTAGTAAGTGTCTCGTTTCGAGCAACTCGCTTGTTCGGGGATGTAAGGATAATGCCGAGGGTGTTGACTATTATACAACGGGTGGTATTGTTGGTATTATCGAGCTTGCTGTCGACAAAGGCACAATGGCAGTTGTTGAGAAGAGTGCTTGCTATGCAGATGTATCGGCGAATATCGAGGTTGGTGGTCTTGTAGGCTTCGTCAAAGAGAATACAAGTAGCACAATCTCTGTGGAAATTAAGGAGTGCCTGTTCAAGGGTAGCGTTTCGGCTGCATACAAGAATACATATAGCTATGGATTGAGTGGTGGTCTTGTAGGTATCTGCAATAATAATCTCCCTGGTGCTCAGACTAAGATTACCGACTGCGTGGCTTTGGTTGATGGTATTACCTTTAATACTAAGGCTACAAGTGCAGGTTATGGTGGTATTACTGGTTATGTGAAGGGTACCGATTTTACACGCTGCTACACTAATCTCGATGTTGCAAATATTGTTTCGGAGGAGGGTAAGACCATCGGCGAGTACACTTCGATGAAGTATTATGGTTCGTTCTATGGACGTGGTAATGGCGCGACAGGTGCGGTGAATCTTGCTGATTGTTACTACTATGGCTCTAAAATTGGTCAGGAGGCGGTAGCGAGCACCACAAATGTGGAATCGCTCACCCTCTCGCAGATGACCGACGGAACTTTGCTTGGCAAGTTGAATGGTGCTGGTGGCGAGTGGAAGGCTGGTAGCGATGGCTATCCAGTTCCTACAAATGCTCCTGCCGACACAAATTCTTCTTCGACTGCGACAAAAACTCGCGTTAGCCTTATTGGCGACTCGATTTCGACCTTTAGTGGCTGGGGTCCAGATGGATACAGATACTACTATCCAATCAGCTCCAATCCTACCGTTATCTCGGCTGCACAGACCTATTGGTATAAACTTATATATAAGTATATGAGCAACGCTGCACTCGAGAAGAATATCGCGTGGACTGGCACTGTCGTAGCTCGTTCTACCGATGCCGACTATCTTGCGGACGATCACGGTGCGGGCCACTGCTTTGTGGAGCGTTTGCGCGACGATGGTGTGGGTAATCCAGATGTTATCCTACTCCACGGCGGAACTAACGATGTTAGCAATCGTGGTAAGAGCATTGCTGTTCATCCAAACTATCCTACCTATGGAGCTTCCGACTACGCAAAGACAATATGCCCAACTGAGGCGGAGATGTCGGCGGTGTTCGCTACAGTAGATGCGGCTACCACTTGGGACGAGGTGTTGGCACTCAACGATACCTCGTTCGTCGAGGCTTATGCTAAGTTGCTTGCGATGATGCACTGCAAGCACCCTAATGCAAAGGTTGTGATGATTATTGGCGACTGGATTCACGCAGGTACTCGCGAGGCTATCCATATGATTGCCGACCACTACGGCGCGAAGTGGGGTTATAAGTGTGTAGATTTGCAGGATATCTCGCCTTATGGTACATCTACGGTTATCCCTAAGGAGGCGGGCTGCCACCCTAACGAGGCGGGATTCGAGGTGATGGCAAACTATATCTATCAGCAAGTCGGTTCGTACATCGACTAACGTGCGATATTTAAACGATAGAGGGCATCCTTCGGGATGCCCTTTGTTTTTCCTATCTGTTACACCAAGGAGATTGCCACGTCGCTCTGCTCCTCGCAATGACAGCCTGCCTTTTTTCACGACAGATTCGAACGGCGGCAGCAGTCGAGAGGTGACCGAAGTGGGGCTATTGCAATCAAAGATTGTTTGGGTTGGAAAATGATGTGGCGAAAATTTATTTTCAGACGCAATCATTTTACAAACACAATTATCTGCGGAAGCAGACAATAGCCACACGTAGACTAGTCGCCCGAGACGCCACAATCTGAACGAATCCCCTATCCACGAAAAAGAAAAGGAACGCTGTTGCGTTCCTTCTTTGTAGTGGATAGGGGATTCGAACCCCTATGTCCTGCGTGAGAGGCAGGTATCCTAGCCCTTAGATGAATCCACCGTTGCTATTGTTGCTATCAGTATTTCCTGATTGCGAGTGCAAAGGTAGCGCAAATTTTTTATTCTGCAAATTTTTTAGCAAAAAAAGTGCAAAAAAGTGCGATTTTTTTACTTTTTCCTCGAAAAATGCCCTTTTACGTGTAAAAAATCGTGGTTTTCATATCTCAACTACCAACTTTTTTATTACCTTTGTAATAGCAAAAACAACCAAAAACTGATGAAAAAAATTCTTATCGTTGGTGCAGGTGGTCAGATTGGCTCGGAACTCGTGCCTTACCTGCGCGGTATTTACGGCAATGACAACGTTATCGCAACCGATGTGCGCGAGTGCAAGGGGTTGGCAGACGAAGGCCCATTCGAGGTGCTCGATGCTTTGAACCCTACAAATATGGCATCTTGCGTGGCGCGTCACAATGTGGATACCATCTTCAACCTTGTGGCACTGCTTTCTGCAGTGGGCGAGCGCAATCCGCAGATGGCGTGGAATATCAATATGACCGCCCTCTTTAACTCATTGGAGGTGGCTCGTCAGCACCACTGCGCCGTATTTACTCCGTCGTCAATCGGTGCGTTTGGTCCTACCTCGCCGAAGGATATGACTCCGCAGGACACCATTATGCAGCCGACTACAATCTATGGCATCTGTAAGGTTACGGGCGAGTTATTGTCGAACTACTACCACCAGAAGTATGGTCTCGACACCCGCTCGATTCGCTTCCCAGGCATCATCTCGAACAAGACTTTGCCCGGCGGTGGTACTACCGACTACGCAGTAGAGATCTACTACGAGGCAATTCGCAATGGTCGCTACACCTGCAATGTACCGCACGATGTATATATGGATATGCTCTATATGCCCGACGCGTTGCGCTCGATTGTGGAGTTGATGGAGGCAGACCCGTCGAAGTTGAAGCATCGCAACTCGTTCAATGTGGCTTCGATGAGTTTCACACCAGAGATTCTTGCAGCTGAGATTCGCAAGCGTATGCCTTCGTTCGAGATTGACTATAACGTAGACCCAGTGAAGGAGGCTATCGCTAACAGCTGGCCAAATCAGCTCGATGATACTTGTGCTCGCGAGGAGTGGGGCTGGAAACCGCAGTGGGATATTTCGTCGATGACTGACGATATGCTGGCAGCTGTGGCGAAGAAGTTGGAGACGGAGAAATAGAAGAATCTGTCTAACAAGGCTCTTTCGGCATCTGCCCAGAACACAATAAAGGCTCGGATTTTTCCGAGCCTTTATTCGTTTATATGCTTATGCTATTAGAAGCACCAAGTTGCCGAGATAGCAGCACTGAACAAGCCACCGGTGTCCAAACCACGGAAATGAATTGTGTTTGTTCCATTAACTTTAACTGTATTACCAGCTTCATCAGTAGCTGTTGAACGATGATAATCAATGTATGGACCAACAACTGGAGTTACATCAACTGCGAGGCGGATAGGTACCTTGTTGAACTTGATACCAAACTTAGCCTGACCTGCGACACCGCACCACATACCGTTGCCGTGACCACCAACATTAACACCGACACCGGCATCCAAGAACCACTGACCTGCGCTTGGAGTCCAATCCCAAGTAGCGCAATTCCAGTTGTGGAGAACTGTGAAGTCAACACCTGGGTGAGCGAGGTTAATTAAGTCAATACCGAGGAGACCCTCGAAGTAAGCGTTGCTTGAGTAGAAGCACTCTGCCTCAACCTGTGCGCTTGTACCTACACGCAAACCGACTGACCACTTCTGAGCAGCGAGAGTCTGAGCTGCCTGCTTAACCTGCGACTCCAAATTGTTTTGAGCCGAAACTGTTGCTACGCAAAACGCAGCTGCCAAAACGAGAAAAATCTTTTTCATACGCATTGATTTTTAGAAAGTTATTAAATATTGTTGTTTGAAATATTCATTTACCTAACGCAAATATAGGGATTTTGTCGGAAAAAACAAATAAATATGGTGCTTTTTTGAAATAATGGGCGCCAATTAAATGACACCCATATCTGTTTATAGTCGCTGATAAACCTTCTCGCCCAGCAGATACTCGATAGCATCTTCCAAGTCGAAAGTCGCACTGCAAAGTGGCGATTTCGGGTAGTGATTATAGAGCTCTTGCAACGAACAACCCAATTCTAATAATGGCCTATCTATCTCGGTGCTATAACTCTCGTTGTCTGCTCCGATAAACAAAACCTTGTTAGGGATAATTTCCGCTGGTTTGTACCCGAACTTGCACTGCGTACCGAACCTAAATCCGTAGATGTAGTGGCACCCATTCTCATTCTCCACCTGCGAGCATTTGTAGTTCTGCCACCACGCGATAATATGGCCGAGTCTGAGGTCAAGTGGGGTAGAGTGGTAGCAACCATTGCTTCTCTCCCATCCGCTCAACTGCAATGGTAGGGGAGTGAAGAACAACCTCTCATCTCCGAAAATCCTCTCGCTACACTCCAGCAGACGATGTCCATACCGCACAAACAACTCTGTTCGCCATCTTCTCTTCTGCTGACCATCAAACTCCTGCGCTAACTCTTCGCGCTCCTCTCTTTTGCTCGTACCTACTGCCTTGCAGTGGCCAAGCAGTGCCGGCGGTGTTACCCTCTCAACCGACACATCTTTCGTAATCTGTGTTTTCATAATAAAAGAACTTTTTGAGTTGAACTCGGCACAAAGGTATCTGATGTTTTTGACAACCCTTGTCAAAGTATTGGAAAATCGTTCTGATGAGTTATTTTTTGCACCTTACCCTATTAACAAAAAAGCGAACCTCCGTTTTGGAAGTTCGCCTATTATAATATAAGGTATAACTCTTATTTTGCGGCTGGTTTGTCAACGATGCCCAACTCCTTCTTCACCAAAGCGGCGATGTCGGTGAGCTGTGCCTCATCGAAGTATGCGAGGCTTGGCACCGAGGTGTTGAACACTGCGATATAACCGTTAGCCTTTGCAATCTTGTTTACTGCATCCTGAGCCTTCTTCTGCACTGGCTCCAACAACTCCTGCTCCTTCTTTGCGAAGTCCTGCTGTGCAATCTGCTGGAACTCGGCATAACGCTGCTGCAACTGCTCCAACTCCTGCTGCTTCATCTGCTTGATCGAAGCGGCCATAGTAGCCTGATTCTTCTGGAAGTCGGCAACCTTGTTGTTGAACTCCACCTGAATCTGCTCCATCTGCTCCTGCAAATCCTTGCCGAACGACTCGAGATTCTTCTGTGCCTGCTCAAACTCAGGCATTGCTACAACAATATCCTGCAAGTTGATACGCGCAAACTTCTGCGCCGACACGGTGCTGATGCCGAGCATCGCAACCGCCATAAGGGTTAATCCCAAAAATTTTTTCATAGTTGTTTTGTTTGTTATTTTTTAAGTTCTTCAATAATCTGGGTTGTGCGGTCCAATGCGCTGTTGAAGTAGAGCAAAGTGGTGTTCGATGCCTTGTCGATGGCGAGGTCGAAACCATTTGCCTTGGCATATGCCTCAATCGCAGCAAAGACCTTCTCCTGGATTGGCTTGATAAGTTCGAGACGCTTCTTCATCAGCGTACCGTTCTCGCCAAATACCTCCTGCTGATATTTCTGAGCAGCCTCCTCCTTGCTCAAAATCTGCTGCTCGATAGATGCGCGAGTAGACTCCGAGAGGGTGCTCTTCTGTGTTATATAGCTGTTGTAGAGGCTCTCGATGCTCTTGTAGCGGCTATCAACCTCTGCCTGATACTCCTTGCCGAGTTCGTCAAGTTTGGTCAACGCCTCGTTGTATGCGTCGAGCGACTTGAATACCTTCTCGCTATCAATTACAAAATAGTTCTGTGCCGAGGCCAAACCAAAGGTTGCCAAGGCGAGGATTGCTGTTAGAATAGTGCGTTTCATACCTTTTCTGTTTATTATATTAAACATAAGTAATCAAAAATATTGCCACCCGGGCGCAAAATCTTAGAAATTTTGTCCGATAACGAAGTGGAACTGGCTTCCGCTGCGCTTTGTCGAGCCTGCTGGTGGGTCGAATCCCCAACCCCAGTCGATGCCGAGCATTCCGACGATAGGGAGGTACAATCGCACGCCGACACCTGCCGAACGCTTAACCTTCCACGGTGCAAACTCCTTCCACGAGGTGAAACCATTACCCGCCTCCATAAAGCCGAGAACGTAAATCTGCGACGATGGCTTCAAGATTACAGGGTAGCGCAACTCGACGGTGTACTTGTTGTAGCCAATAGAGTAGTTGCTGCCCACTGGGTCCAAGTCGCCATCCTCGTAACCACGCAAGGCGATGATGTCCACACCATACATTGTATATCCCGACATTCCGTCACCTCCGACCTGGAAGCGCTCGAATGGCGAAATCTTGTTCTTGTTGTAGTGTCCGAGGTAACCCATCTCGGCCTTCGCCATCAAGACGAGTTTGCTATCAGGCGACAACGCCTGGAACCACTGCGCCTTGAACTGCCACTTGTGGAACTCGCTCCACTTGTAACGCTCCTGCTCGCTCATACTTGTGTCGGCGTAGTTCTTGCCATCCATAGCCGAGAATGGCGGAGTAATCTGCAACGACAAAGAGATATCCGAGCCTCGACGAGGGTAGATTGGCTGGTCGGTAGAGTTACGCGCCAACACCAATCGCAACGAGAGCATATTTGCATTTCCGTTCGACATCACGAACGAGTTGTAGTTCTTCAAACCATAGCGCTGGTATGCCAACTCGCCATAGAATGTGAAGTATGGGTCAGGCCAAGTCAAGCGCTTACCCAAACCAACCGAGAGACCATACGAGCGGAAGTAGGATGTTGCCGACTGCCAGATGTAGTAGGCGTTGTTCTGTTCCGAGAGGTGTCCCGAGATGGTGAACGAGTTTGGCTTGCGACCGCCGAGCCAAGGGTCTTGGAACGAGAGGGCGAGAGCCTTATAATAAGTACCGTTGGTCTGTCCCGAGATTGAGAGACGCTGGTTCTGTCCCATTGGGTATGGCTTCCACGCGCCCTTCTTGAAGAAGTTGCGCATCGAAAGGTTGTTCAGCGTGATACCCACTGAGCCCACGAATGTTCCCGAGCCCCAACCTGCCGCTACGTTGAACTGGTCGGACGCCTTCTCCTCGAGTGGCCAGTTTACATCGACGAGGTCGTTCGATACAGGCTTAATGTCTGGCACGAGTGCCTCCTCGTTGAAGTGCTGCATACCTGCCAATGTACGGATGGTCTGCATAATGAGTGCGCGGTTGTACAACTCGCCAGGGCGGGTGTAGAGTTCGCGGCGGATAACCTCATCGTTCACGCGGTTGTTACCAGTGATGCCTACATTGTTGATGGTGAACTGATTACCCTCAAAAATCTTGATTTCGATGTCGAGCGAGTCCTTGCCAATGATAATCTCGGCTGGCTCAATCTGCGACATCAGGTAACCATCATTCTGATAGAGTGACGATACGGACATATCGTCAGGATTCTGCTCCTTGCCGATTCCGAGTCGCTTGTGAATTGACTTCTTGTCGTAGACATCACCCTTATTTACTGCAAGCATACGCTGCAACATCTCGGTGTCGTACTTCGAGTTACCAATCCAGTTTACATTGCGGATGTAGTATTTGTTACCCTCAGCGATGTCGAGGCGAATACCTACACGCGGCTTGTTGCGCTTCGAGGTGATGCGATAAATTGAGTCGGTGAGGATGTTAGCGTTGCGATAACCCTTCGAGTTGTAGAAGTCGAGCAAGAGCTCCTTATCCTCGGCATACTCCTCCTCGTTGAACTTGGTCTTTTGCCAGAAGTAAGGACTTACCTTGTGAGTCTTCTTGAAGGTACGTGCAAGACGCTTGTCGTCGAAGTTCTCGTTGCCATCGAAGATGATCTCGCCAATGCGGATGCGCTGATTCTTCTTTACGTCGAAGGTTACGTTTACCGCCTGCTTGATTACCGAGTCGGCCTCGACCTTAACATCTACCTCGCAATCGAGGAAACCCTTCTCGCCGAAGTGCTCTTTGAGGAGTTTGATGTTTCTATCTACGATGTGATCAGAAAGCTCGTGACCGCGCTTGAGTTTCAAAACTTCGTCGATGAGGTCCTTCGACTTGCCCTTAGGCACGCCTGTCACCGCCCAGTTCATTACGCGAGGACGCTCGCGCAACATAACCTCAAGGTCTACCGAGTCACCCTCGATAGATGCACCGATTTGGATATCCTCAAAATAACGCTGAGACCAGAGACGCATCATTGCGTTCTGGATGAACGAGCCCGAGAGATAGATTGAATCGCCAGGTACCAAACCCGATGATGAACGGATGATATCGTGGTTGATATGCTTCACGCCGTGAATGTTCACCTTGCGGAGAACATACGCCTTATTGTCACTCTCGCTGAAGTATGGCGCATCTTTCGGCATTACGAAATTATCCACCACAGTGGTTGTGTCCTCTTTGAACTCAATCTTTTTCGATACCTTCTGCTTGTCGGCACCATCCTTTATGTGAGGAGGTGGTGTTGGTCTTTTTCCGCCTCGAGGTTGTGCCATTGCCACACCAGCGAGAAGCACCACTGCCAACAGACAGAATATCTTGGTTAAATATCTCATCTTCAATCTTTGTTTCAAAAATTATAAAAGTCCGTAGCGACGCTCACGCTCCGAATATACCTCCAATGCCTTGTCGAACGCCTCCTCGCGGAAGTCAGGCCACATAGTCTGTGGGAAGTACATCTCGGCGTATGACGCTTGCCACAACATAAAGTTGCTCAGACGGCACTCTCCGCTGGTACGGATAATGAGGTCTGGGTCGGGAATGTCGGCGGTGTCGAGGTGTGCCGAGATAACGGCGTCGTTAATATCCTCCACCTGCAACTCTCCGCGCTGTACCTTCTCTGCAACCTTGCGTGTTGCGCGCGTAAGTTCGTCGCGAGACGAGTAGTCGAATGCCAAAATAAGGGTAAGTTTATCGCCCGTTGCGGTGCTCTCCTCGATGTGGAGCAGTCGCTCGCGTACCTCCTCCGAGAAGCGGTCGCGACGACCAATGATGCGAACGCGCACACCCTGCTCGATAAGTTCCGGGGTCTCCTTCGTCACACTCGCGCAGAAGAGTTGCATTAGTGCATCCACCTCGGCTTGAGGTCGTCCCCAGTTTTCGGTCGAGAAGGCGTAGAGCGTAAGATACTGCACACCGCGCTTACGAGCCGCCTTGATACACGCCTTTACAGACACAACGCCCTCGATGTGTCCGTCGCATCTATCCTTGCCCTGAGCCTTCGCCCAGCGACCATTGCCGTCCATAATGATGGCGATATGTGTTGGTATCTTCTCCATTTTACCCATTATAAGGCGCAAATATACAATTAAAAACGGAAAACGGAAAACGGAGAACGGAAAACTTCTATTTTTTATTAAAAATAGTAGCAGTTAATAGCGAATGACCATAAAATGAAAACTCTAAAATTGAAAAAGTTTTAGTTTTCAGTTTTTCGCTTTCCGCTTTCCGTTCTATCGTATGTCCACTCCCCACATCATCTTATTGCGTAACGTATCGAAGAAGGAAATATTGTGTGGTACAGCCAAACGAATATATCTTTCGGCACGATGGATGGTTAGGGTGGCGTCGTTCGAAATCTTGAAGGTGCGGTTGTCAACCGAGATTGAAACCTCGTTGTCGCGACTCTTGATGTGGAGATTCACTACGCTCGAATCGGGCATCACGATAGGTCGCATCGTGAGGTTGTGCGGTGCAAGCGGAGTGAGCAAAAGCGAGCGGCACGAAGGGGCGAGAATTGGTCCTCCTGCGCTCAATGAATAAGCAGTTGAGCCTGTTGGTGTTGAGAGAATTACGCCGTCGCCGTTGTATGTCGCTACAGGGTTGCCATCGATGGTCGCATCAATCGAAATCATCGACGCTCCGAGTCGCTGCACTGCCACCTCGTTCAAGGCGTAGAAGTGCTCGTCGGAGATGCCCTCAATGCAGAGCATTTCGCGCTGGTCGAAGTGGAGATTGTTTGTCGCGATATTTTCGAATACGCTCTCAATCTCGTCGCGTGACGCAAGTGCCAAGAAACCGAGATGTCCGCCATTGATACCCACCACTGGGATGTCTACTCCGTTGAGGCGATGCACACCTTCGAGAAGCGTGCCGTCTCCGCCATAGCAGACCATCACTGCATCGGATGGTTGTGCGCCCACGCAGTCGTCGTAGGTGAATTCTGGCGCAATGGTGCGCGATGTGAGTTTTTCGATATTCTCGGCAAAGGCTTTGTTTATGGCGTAATCAAAGCCGTAACGCTCTATCGCTCCGAAGATTGCCTCAATATCCTCGATGCGTAGTGCGATGCTTTTTCGTGAAAAAAGTATAATTTTCATCTCTCGTTTCGGCGAAATTTATTAACTTTACAACGATTTTGGCGCAATGTGTGCAAAATCATTGGCAAATATAGCGATTTTTTATGACAAAATTAAGCGTAAATGTAAATAAGATTGCCGTAATTCGCAATTCGCGAGGCGGAAATACTCCCGATGTTGTTGCAGCAGCGTTGGCAATAGAGCGTTTTGGTGGTGAGGGCATCACCGTTCATCCACGCCCCGATGCTCGTCATATCCGCTATTCGGATGTGCGCGAACTGAAAAAGGTAATCAAGACCGAACTCAATATCGAGGGCAATCCTATCGGCTCGTTTGTCGATTTGGTGTTGGAGGTTGTGCCGGCACAGGTGACTCTCGTTCCCGATGCTGTGGATGCAATCACCTCGAATGCGGGATGGGATACCATTGCCAACAAGGAGTTCCTCACCGAGATTACAAAACGTTTCCACGAGAAGGGTATTCGCGTTTCGATTTTCGTCGATCCGAAGCCCGAGATGGTTGCTGGAGCAGCTGCTTGTGGCGCCGACCGAGTGGAGCTCTACACCGAGGCGTATGCCGCTAATTACAAGGCAGATAGAGAGTCTGCTATCGCTCCGTATGTTGCCGCTGCCGAGGAGGCTCGCAAGTGCGGTTTGGGATTGAACGCGGGACACGACCTCTCGCTCGAAAATCTGCAATATTTTGCCGAGCAGATTCCGTGGTGCGACGAGGTTTCGATAGGTCACGCCCTAATCAGCGATGCGCTCTACTACGGACTTGAAAATACTGTACAGCTCTATCGCCGTTGCCTGCGATAGAGTTAAAAGTTAAAAGTGCAAAGTTAAAAGTTGTAAATGGAGAATCCTCTAAACCTTCCAATATTTGAGAAAATTTCACGCCTTGTTGACGAGCGAGGTGTAGAGGCGTATGTCGTAGGCGGATATGTGCGCGACTACTATCTGCGTCGCCCTTGTACCGATATTGACGTTGTAGTTGTGGGTAGCGGTATCGAGATTGCCCAAGCACTCGGCAAGGAGTTAGGCACTAAGGTCTCAATCTTCAAGACCTTCGGCACGGCAATGCTTCACGCCGATGGCTACGAGGTGGAGTTTGTGGGAGCTCGCAAGGAGTCCTACTCGCCCGACTCGCGCAAGCCGCACGTCGAGGATGGCACCATCGAAGATGACCAGCGTCGTCGCGACTTCACAATCAACGCTATGGCGTGGTCGCTCAATGGCAAGATATTTGGTGAGTTGGTCGACCCGTTCGATGGAATGTACGACCTTGAGGATTGCATCATCTGCACTCCGTGCGACCCCGATATTACCTTCTCAGATGACCCTTTGCGAATGATGCGAGGCATCCGCTTCGCCTCGCAACTCGGCTTTGAGTTGGAAGACGAAACATTTGAGGCGATGAAACGCAACCGCGAGCGCATCAAAATTGTGTCGCAGGAGCGTATCATCACCGAACTAAATAAGATTGTCGCATCGCCAGTTCCTTCGATTGGCTTTGAACTACTTGAACTGACTGGTTTGTTGGAGATTATCTTCCCCGAGATGCACGCCTTGTGTGGGGTAGAGCGCAGAGGCAATCACGCCCACAAGGATAACTTCAAACATACGCTGAAAGTGCTTGATAATGTGGCGCGTAAGAGTGGCGACTTGTGGTTGCGCTGGGCGGCTATTATGCACGATATCGCCAAGCCGAAATGTAAGTCGTACGACCCTCGTTTTGGCTTCGCATTCCACGGTCACGAGGTGCTTGGCTCGAAGATGGTGCCGCCTATCTTCCGCCGTCTGAAGTTGCCACTTGGCGAGACGATGAAGTTTGTGCAGAAGTTGGTTTTCTTGCATCTGCGACCAATAATTTTGGCGGAGGATGTGGTGACCGATTCGGCTGTGCGACGACTCCTCTTTGAGGCTGGCGACGATGTTGAGAAGCTGATGACTCTCTGCGAGGCGGATATCACTTCGGGCATCGAGAGCAAGGTGAAACGATTCCTTGCCAACTTCGAACTTGTGCGTGAGAAGATGCGCGACCTCGAGGAGCGCGACCGCATTCGCAACTTCCAACCGCCAATCACTGGCGATACTATTATGCAGGAGTACGACATAGCACCTTGTGCTATTCTCGGCGAGATAAAGGAGATTATCAAGAATGCCATTCTCGATGGCGAGATACCGAACGAGTATGAGGCGGCGCACGCCTTGATGGAGCGTCTTGCTGCCGAGCGAGGTTTGGTCAAGAGAAAATCGTAAATGAGCGGTAAATTTTGCACGAGAGCGTCGGTCGCCAAATTTCTCACATACGCCTTAGTATGCTGCGAATTAGTCGCCTAGCCTCGCACAAAATTTCCTCACTCATTTCCAATTTGAAATTTTTGGTGAGGTGCAGTTGTGAGAACGAGGGCTGAAAAGCGCTGATTTTACCTTCTAATAGCTAAAAGCTATAAAAAATGTAATTTTTTTTGAAGATTTCCGCTTTCGGCGTTCAGTTTTCCGTTTTTTATTTCTATCTTTGCACCGTTAAAAAATTAACAGAAGGACATTAGGTTTTCTAAACACATAAAATTTAATTAAAATTATGGCACAGATTAAGATTGGTATCAACGGTTTCGGACGTATCGGCCGTATGGTATTCCGTGCAGCTTGCACACAGACTGAGAAGTATGAGGTAGTAGGTATTAACGACCTTTGCCCAGTAGAGTACTTGGCTTATATGCTTAAGTATGACACTATGCACGGCAAGTTCGAGGGTACTATCGACTATGACACAGAGAAGAGCCTCCTCATCATCAACGGTAAGGCTATCCGTGTAACTGCTGAGCGTAACCCTGAGGAGTTGAAGTGGAACGAGGTTGAGGCTGAGTACGTAGTTGAGTCGACTGGTTTGTTCCTCACTGCTGAGAAGGCTGAGGCTCACATCAAGGCTGGTGCAAAGTACGTAGTTATGTCGGCTCCTGCAAAGGATAAGACTCC
Organism: Alistipes sp.; assembly: GCA_045632505.1. Taxonomy (GTDB): domain Bacteria; phylum Bacteroidota; class Bacteroidia; order Bacteroidales; family Rikenellaceae; genus Alistipes. The sequence goes on from JAZQWU010000125.1 coordinate 19,629, forward strand.
TATGTTCGTTTGCGGTGTTAACACTAACACTTACGCTGGTCAGACTATCGTTTCGAACGCTTCTTGTACTACAAACTGCTTGGCTCCTATCGCTAAGGTTTTGAACGACAACTGGGGTATCGCTGACGGTTTGATGACTACTGTTCACGCTACTACTGCTACTCAGAAGACTGTAGACGGTCCATCTTTGAAGGACTGGCGTGGTGGCCGTGCAGCTGCTGGCAACATCATCCCTTCGTCGACTGGTGCTGCTAAGGCTGTAGGTGTAGTTCTCCCAGAGCTCAACGGCAAGCTCACTGGTATGGCTTTCCGTGTTCCTACTTTGGACGTTTCTGTTGTTGACCTTACTGTAAACTTGGCTAAGCCTGCAACTTACGCAGAGATCTGCGCTGCTATGAAGGCTGCATCTGAGAATGAGTTGGCTGGTGTTCTCGGTTACACCGATGAGGACGTTGTATCGTCTGACTTCCTCGGCGACGCTCGTACTTCGATCTTCGACGCTAAGGCTGGTATCGCTCTTACTGATACTTTCGTTAAGGTTGTATCTTGGTATGACAACGAGTGGGGTTACTCGAACAAGGTTCTTGACCTTATCTCGGTTATGAAGGCATATAACAAGTAAAAATTGATTTTAAGGGGCATTTGCTTCCTTATCTTCAAAAAAACCGAACAGGGCACATACGCTTAAGTATGCGCCCTGTTCATTTTTATTGATAGCGTTGCAACTACCTCCTTAAAATCAATTTTTGCGGGGTGCAAAATTCTCTCCACCTCCGATTTTGAAGTTGGGGATTTTTTTAATTAAAAAACGTCATTGCGAGGAACGTAGTGACGTGGCACCGCTGCGATTAAGCCGAGGGCAGAGTCAAACTTGTTTGTACTATGCCGAGGCGAAGCAGTGAAGACCGAAGGTCAATCTTCCTCTTTGTTTTTTAAGTATAAAGCGGAAAATTATCTCCCACCTTCCTATACCTTATATTATATAAATCGCTATTTTTGGGGTTAATATTTTGCTTATTTCGTATAAAAATAGTACTTTTACATTAGAAAATTAGTGTTAATAGGCAAGGTGTGTATTCGTCTTGCCATAAATGGTGTAGGCAGAGATGCGCACAGGTACGCTTTTTAGTATCGAGGAGTTTGCCGTAAATGACGGTCCAGGCATTCGTACAACCGTATTCTTGAAGGGTTGTCCGTTGCGTTGTGCGTGGTGTCACAACCCCGAGGGACGGAGTGCCGAACCACAACCGCTGACCAAGCAGGGCAGAACTGAGTTGTGTGGCTACACGATGGATACGGATACCCTCGTGGCGAAGTTGCGCCGAGACGAGGATATCTTCCGCGATAGCGGTGGTGGTGTCACCTTTACGGGTGGTGAGCCGCTTGCGCAAGCCGACTTCCTCTGCGAAGTGCTCGAGAAACTCGATGGCATACACACCGCAGTAGAAACGTCGGGCTATGCCTCGGAGCAGACCTTCAAGCGAGTGCTGGAGCGCGTTGACTATGTGCTTTTCGATGTAAAACTTGTCGACTCTGACGAACACAAACGCTGGACTGGCGTAGGTAACGAATTGATAAAGGCTAATTTAAAGACCTTGTGCGAGTCGGGCAAAGAGTTTGTGGTGCGTGTGCCACTAATCCCAGGCGTGAACGACACGCGCGAGAATATGGAGGCGACGGCTGCACTCCTGGTCGGAGCAAAGGGTTTGCAACGCGTGGAATTGCTGCGCTACCACAAGACGGCGGGTGCAAAATATCCGATGATTGGGTTGGAGTATCGGCCCGAGTTTGACGAGAATGCTACACCCGAGATACACGACACATTTACTGAAAGAGATATAAAACTATTAATATTGTAAGATTATGACACCGAGAATTGAAACTTTGCGCTCTTTCATTAGAGCGGAGAAGCATCACCAATTTCGCCGTACTCCCGAGGAGTTGGGTTTGGCGACATTGAATGAGAAGTTCCAGGCGGAGGGCGTTCCGGCGGTGGAGCGTAGCGCGCGAATGTTGAAGGCTTTGCTTGAGGCAGAGTGTCCGATTATCATCGAGGGCGAGCGCATTGTCGCAACCCGCACAATCACCTCTATCCCATCCATCTTTACCGATGCCGAGTGGGCAGAGATTCGCTCGAAGTACACCTTGCACGAGCGCGGTACTGTATCAAACCTCTCGCCCGACTATGAGGGCATCATCGCCGATGGCTTGGAGAAGCGCAAGGCTGAGGTTGTAGCACGCTTGGAGGATGCAACCTTGACCGAGGAGCAAAAACTCTTTTTAGTGGCTTCACGCGAGAGCATCGAGGCGGTGCAGGAGTTTATCCTCAAGTATAAGGAGTGTGCCGAGAAGGCTGGCTTAACGGATGTTGCCGAGGTGTTGGGCGCAATCCACACCGAGGGTGCTAAGAGTTTGCACGAGGCGTTGCAGCTCCTGCGTATTGTTCACTTTGCGTTGTGGGAGAGCGACTGCTACCACAATACACTCGGTCGCTTCGACCAATATATCTACCCATACTATAAGGCGGATATTGAAAACGGTAGCTTGACCGACGAGGAGGCTTACGAACTCATTATGGAGTTCTTCCTTATGTGTAACAAGGATAGCGACTTGTACGTCGGTATGCAACAGGGCGACAATGGTCAGAGCCTTGTGCTCGGCGGTCGTGACGAGGAGGGCAACTGCCTCTTCAACGAGGTGTCGCGTATGTGCTTGAAGGCGAGCTACGAGTTGAACCTTATCGACCCTAAGATTAACCTCCGATGCGACGCGAATACGCCACTTGATATCTACAGACTCGGCGCAGAGTTGACTAAGCGCGGTTTGGGATTCCCACAGTATGACAACGACGATGTAGTTATTCCGGGCTTGATGAAACTCGGCTACTCGAAGGAGGATGCTCACAACTACGTTGTGGCAGCGTGCTGGGAGTTTATCATTCCGAAGAATGGTATGGAGATTCCGAATATCGACGCATTGTCGTTCGCGGAGATTGTTAGCGAGACAATCCAGTCGCTCGGCGACTACAAGTCGTACGACGAGTTGTACGCAGCGGTTGAGGCGAAGATTAAGGCTGAGTGCGAGCGCATTACCTCGGCTCACGACAACCTCTACATCGCACCTGCTCCGTTCCTTTCGATGATTATGGGCGGAACAATCGAGAAGGCGAAGGATATCTCGGAGGGCGGAATTTCTAATAACTATGGCGTTCACGGTACAGGACTTTCGACTGCGGCAGATTCGTTGGCAGCGGTGAAGAAATACTATTTCGAGGAGCAGTCGGTGTCGTTGGATGAGTTGATGGATGCTTTGCAGAACAACTTTGTAGGTCACGAGGCGTTGCAGGATAAGTTGCGCAACGAGGCTCCAAAGATGGGACTCGACAACGAGGAGGCAGACGCTATCGGTGCGGCACTTCTCGAGTCGTTTGCCGAGGGTCTTCGAGGCAAGCGCAATGAGCGAGGTGGCATCTGGCGTGCGGGAACAGGTACCGCGATGTACTACATCTTCCACGCAAAGGATCTCCCAGCTACACCAGACGGACGTAGCGCAGGCGAGGTGTTGCCAGCAAACTTCACTCCAAGTATGTTCTTGCGCCAGAATGGACCTCTCTCGGTGATGCGTTCGTTCGCAAAGCCAAACTTGCAGAATGTGGTTAATGGTGGACCTTTGACTATCGAGTTGGACGATAGCATCTTCCGCAATGAGGAGACAGTCGAGAAGTTGGCGATGTTGATTCGCTCATACATCCGCTTGGGTGGGCACCAGTTGCAGCTCAATACCCTCGACCGCGAGAAGTTGCTCGAGGCGAAGGCTCACCCAGAGTTGCACCGTAACTTGATTGTGCGCGTATGGGGTTGGAGCGGCTACTTCGTAGATCTCGACGAGTGCTATCAGGATCATATTATCGAACGAATTAAATACAAGTTGTAAAAGATGAAAGCCTTTATGTTTTGGATTGCCTTCGTAGCGTCGCTCGGAGGACTCCTCTTTGGATTTGATACTGCAGTTATTTCGGGTGCCGAGAAGGATATTCAGGCAGCATTTGGCTTGACCGATGCTCCATTCTGGCACGGTTTCACGATGGCAACCGCGCTTATCGGCACAATCATTGGTGCGTTGATTTGCGGTAAGCCAGCACAGAAGTATGGTCGCCTCCTTTCACTCAAGGTGATTGGCGTGTTGTACCTCATTTCGGCGGTTGGTAGCGGTATGATTGACGACTGGTATGCCTTTATGTTGTTCCGCTTCCTTGGCGGTTTGGCTGTGGGTGCTTCATCGGTTATTGGTCCTATGTACATTGCCGAGATTTCGCCTTCGTCGTGGCGCGGTCGCTTCGTTGCATTCTTCCAGTTCAATATCGTGCTGGGTATCGTTTGCGCATACGTTTCGAACTACTTTATCAAGCAGTATTTTGTGACGAATGGCGTGGCTGCAGATGCGTTCTTGCAGCCTTGGCAGTGGATGATTGTCAGCGAGTCAGTGCCAGCATTGCTCTTTACAGTATTGCTCTTCTCGGTGCCAGAGAGTCCACGTTGGTTGATTTCGCAGAAGCGCGACAGCGAGGCTGAGCAGGTGTTCGTAAGCGTTGGCGAGAAGGATGTTAACGCAGAGATGGATGCTATCCGCGAGTCGTTGCACGAGGAGTTGAACATCAAGAAGGAGCGACTCTTCCAAAAGAAGTTTATGAAGCCAATTCTTATCGCATTCTTGATTGCTACACTCAACCAGTTGAGCGGTATTAACGCCATCCTCTACTACGCACCGCGTTTGTTGGAGCAGTCGGGTGTCTTGACTGGTGCATTCAGCGACTCGATGTTGCAGTCGGTGATTGTAGGTCTTACCAACCTCACCTTCACGATGCTCGGTATGTCGCTTATCGATAAGCTCGGTCGTCGAACCCTTATCGCTATCGGTGCTATCGGTATGGTTGCAGCGCAGGGCTTGGTGGCTCGTGGATTCTACTTGGGCGAGTTTGGCGGCTACACACTCCTCATTTGCGTTTGCGCATACGTGGCGAGCTTCGCTATCTCGTTGGGTGCAACTATCTGGGTGGTTATCGCCGAGGTATTCCCTAATAGCGTTCGTTCGGGCGGTCAGGTGTTCGGAAGTATGACCCACTGGGTGTGGTCAGCAACACTCACTTGGATTTTCCCAATCTGCGTGGGTACAGAGTTGGTGGCTGGTATGTCGCCAAGCGTTATGATTTTCGGCTTCTTCTCGGTTATTGCAGCCTTGTCGCTTCTCTTTGCGTGGTGGTTGCCTGAAACCAAGGGTAAGTCGCTTGAGCAAATTCAAAAGGAACTTATTAAAGAGTAAAAGAGATGAAACCTTCAATCTATACAATCAAAGGTGGAAACATAGAGATGACCGTCACCAACTATGGTGCGCGTGTTCTCTCGTTGATGGTGCCCGACCGCAATGGCGTGCAGGGCGATATTGCAGTAGGCTACGCAACTTTGGAGGAATACCTCGAGTGCAAGGGCGAGCGATTCTTCGGTGCTGCCGTAGGTCGTTTGGCTAACCGCTTGGGTGGTGCGAAGTTTACGCTCGACGGCAAGGAGTACAACATCTCGATTAACGACAATGGCAAGAACACTTTGCACGGCGGTTTTACGGGCGTGGATAAGGTGCTTTGGACTGTTGAGGCGCACGACGAGAACTCGATTACCTTCTCGTTGGTTGATAAGGATGGTAGCGATGGTTGGCCAGGAAACCTCACTATTTGGATGAAGTACTCGCTCACCGAGGCAAACGAATTTAAGGTGGAGTACAAGGCTACGACCGATGCTCCGACTCTCGTGAATATGACACACCACACCTTCTTCAACCTTACTGCCGATGCTTCAAAGAGCATTCTCGGTCACGAACTTGAAATTAAGGCTGACGACTACATCCCTGTAGGAGAGGGTCTTATCCCTACGGGTGAGGTAGCAAAGGTTGAGGGCACTCCATTCGATTTCCGCGTAGCGAAGGCTATCGGCAAGGATATCGAGGTGGAGGATGATCAGCTCAAGGGCGGCGGAGGTTACGACCACAACTGGTGCTTGGGCGAGAGCGATGTTGTGCGCAATGTTGCGACACTCTATGAGCCTGAGTCAGGTCGCGTGATGGAGGTTGCTACCGACCAGTGCGGTATGCAGTTCTATAGCGGCAACTTCTTCAACGGAAGCTATGCGGGCAAAAACGAGCAGGTTATTGGTCATCGCTGCGCATTGGCTCTCGAAACACAGGCTTGGCCTGATGCTATCCACCACGAGAACTTCCCTAACACGGTGCTTCGCCCAGGCGAAACTTATACCCACACTTGTGTTTACAAATTCAGTACCAAATAGTTATGGCTCGATTTGATAAAATTGCAGTGCTGAACAAGATTCAGTCTACGGGTATCGTTCCCGTATTTTACAATAGCGACGTTGAGGTTGCAAAGCAGGTTGTTAAGGCTTGCTACGAGGGCGGTATTCGTGCCTTCGAGTTCACCAATCGTGGTGACTTCGCACACGAGGTCTTTGCCGAGGTGGTGAAGTATGCTGCGGTGGAGTGCCCCGAGATGGCTGTGGGTGTAGGTTCGATTGTAGATGCTCCTACTGCATCGCTCTACATCCAGTTGGGTGCTTGCTTCGTCGTAGGTCCTCTCTTTAATGCCGATGTTGCGAAGGTGTGCAATCGTCGCCTTATCCCTTACACCCCAGGTTGCGGTAGTGTGACCGAGGTTGGTTTGGCTCAGGAGGCTGGATGCGACCTCTGCAAGGTATTCCCTGGCGATGTGCTTGGACCAAAGTTCGTGAAGGGCTTGATGGCTCCGATGCCGTGGACAAAGATTATGGTAACGGGTGGCGTAGAGCCTACCGCAGAGAGCATCTCGAAGTGGTTTAAGGCGGGCGCATTTGCCGTAGGTATGGGCAGCTGCCTCTTCCCTAAGGAGTTGATGGCATCGAAAGATTGGTCAGCTATCAGCAAGATTTGCGCCGAGGCTATCGCCGTAGTCGAGCAGGAGAGATAGTATGCCGAACAACGATATAATAGTTGCGCCAGCAACGGCTCTCGGCGGTGCTATTGCCGTCGTTCGAATGAGTGGCGAGGGGGCGGTGGCGTGTTGCGATAAACTTTTCAGAGGTCGCAAACCGCTTGCCGAGGTGAAGTCGCATACCATTCACTATGGCACTATCTGCGATGGCGAACGCGTGGTAGACGATGTGGTGGTGGCGGTGTTCCGTGCGCCACACTCCTATACGGGCGAGGAGTCGGTCGAGATTTCGATTCACGGCTCGCGCTATATCGCATCAGAGGTTATGCGCCTTCTGTGCGAGCAGGGTGCGCGTATGGCTGAGGCTGGCGAGTTCTCGCAACGCGCATTGGCGGCTGGACGCATAGACCTTTCGCAGGCGGAGGCGGTGGCAGATTTGATTGCTGCCGAGTCGCGTGCGGCACACGCTGTGGCGGCTACGCAGATGCGTGGTGGCTATTCTGAAAAGCTTGATGAACTGCGCGAGGAGTTGCTCAATGTGACCACGTTGCTCGAACTCGAACTCGATTTCTCGGAGGAGGATGTCGAGTTTGCAGACCGCGCACGCTTACAGAGTATGCTCGAGCATACTGACGAGGTGGTAGTTCGCCTTATGGAGTCGTTCCGCGTGGGTAATGCCATCCGCGAGGGCGTGGCTGTGGCTATTGTTGGTCGCCCGAATGTGGGCAAGAGTACCTTGCTGAATCGCCTTGTAGGCGACGATAGAGCGATGGTGTCAGATATTGCTGGCACTACGCGCGATACGATTGAGGAGAGCGTCGTGATTGATGATATTCGCTTCCGTTTTGTTGATACGGCAGGTCTGCACGACACCGACGACCGCCTTGAGCAGATGGGCATCGAACGCACCGAACGAGCAATCCGCCAGGCGCAGATTGTGCTCTATATGGCAGAGCCTTCGCAGACGGAGTTAGAGTTGCCTTCTCTGGCAGATGACCAGACTTTGCTGGTGGTTGTCAACAAGATGGATACGACGGATAAACGCGATAGAGAGGAGGCAATCTATATCTCGGCACGCGAGGGTGAGGGTGTGGATTCCTTGCGTCGCGCCTTGCGTGCAACGGTCGATACTGCGGGTTTGTATCGCGGCGAGGTTGTAGTCTCGAATATGCGCCATTTCGAGGCTCTGAGCCGCGCACACAACCATCTGCGCGACGCCCTGCAAGCACTCGCCAATGGCATCTCGGAGGAACTCTTGGCGGAGGACATTCGCTCTGCAATCAATGCCTTGGCCGAAATCACCGGTCGCATCACTTCCGACGACATCCTCAAAAATGTCTTCTCCCGCTTCTGCATAGGCAAGTAAGATTCTCGAGAGTTATATGAGTGTAGCCTTGTTATATCAAGAGAATGTAATGTTTGTTTACGCAACGTTGTAACAATAGTCAAAATTATTATGTTATCAGTTTTTGAACTAGTATATAAAGTTCCCTATTTTGCATCACCTGGAACCCCTTTCCCAAACAAGAAGGGAGTAGTGGACTCAAAATTAAATGGTAAAGTGCGATACGCTTCTTCATATAACTTTATTGAGGAAAACGGTATAAAAAAATGCTGTAAGGATCAGTACTTATGCTCATACGGAATTGACGGTCGTCTACTTTACAAGACTGTTTGCGATAATCTGGGCAGATTATTGCAAGTAACGACGTATGAATATAATGAAATTGGTTTGGTAACTGATATTCTCACCATCGATTCAAAAGGGAAACAAGAATCTCATTATATATTTAAGTATAGTAAGAATTATTATACATACGAATGGATTAATGGGAATAATATTTCCTGTGGTAAGCATACCTATATGTTTGATTCAAATCAAAATATTATAGAAGAACGCTGGGATTCCAAAACTCCAGAAAACAGATGGATGCTAAAATATATATATGATGACAACAATCAAGAAATCGAATTTCGTGAGTATAAAGGTGCAGATAAGAGATTTGCAAGAAAGAATCTAAAGACCTATGACAAATTCGGTAATCTTATAAAACACGTTTATGTAGATGCTGACGGCAGTTCTAAGGATTTGGGAACTTGTAAATTTGATGAATACGGAAGATGCGTAGAATATAGGATTCTTGCGTATGGTCATCCTTACCACATAAAATATGACAATTCAAATAATGTAATAGAAATAACCAACCAAGAGCAGGTGATAAAAGTCATACATAGCGAGCCTAATTTTATCACGCTCTTGTGGTTTGACAAGGAAAGTTTCGCTTTGTTGAAAAAATGCAATGTGAATTTTGATAAACATCATAATATTACTTCAATAATAAATTACGAAGGAGAAAACTTGCAAAAGATATCAGGACGTTTGTTTACATACGAATATTATTTAGATTAAATAATGTTATTAGAAAAACGATGGTGTCCAAAATGAATTGGGCACCATCGTTTCGTTATCCGTTTTCAGATTTCTGTTATTACATCATACCGCCCATTCCGCCGGCTGGCATTGGGGGTACTGGCATTTCGCGAACTTTGTCTGCCAAGACGCACTCGGTGGTGAGGAACATCGAAGCGATTGATGCGGCGTTCTCGAGTGCTACGCGCGATACCTTCGTAGGGTCGATGATACCAGCCTTGAGCATATTCTCGTAGCGATCCTCGCGAGCGTTGTAGCCGAAGTGTGGCTTCTTGCTGTCGCGAATCTTATTCACTACTACTGAGCCCTCGCCACCAGCGTTCTTTACAATCTGGCGGAGTGGCTCCTCGATAGCGCGCTTCACAATCAGGATTCCTGTAGTCTGGTCGTCGTTGTCGCCCTTCAAGCCTTCGAGCGAGTCGATAGCACGAATGTATGCTACGCCACCGCCAGGAACGATTCCCTCCTCAACAGCTGCGCGGGTTGCTGCCAAAGCGTCGTCCACGCGGTCTTTCTTCTCCTTCATCTCAACCTCGGTTGCTGCACCTACGTAGAGTACTGCTACGCCACCTGCCAACTTAGCAAGGCGCTCCTGCAACTTCTCTTTGTCGTAGTCTGACTTCGAAATCTCGAGCGAAGCACGAATCTGCTCAACGCGAGCCTTGATATTTTCCTTGTCGCCACAGCCATCCACGATGGTGGTGTTCTCCTTGTTCATTGTCACCTTCTCGGCGCATCCGAGCATCTCTACGGTGGCATCCTCGAGGCGCATACCCTTGTCTGTCGAAACCACTGTTGCGCCAGTCAACGCTGCGATATCCTCGAGCAACTCCTTGCGACGGTCGCCAAAGCCTGGAGCCTTGCAAGCGGCAATCTTCAAAGTGCCACGCAACTTATTAACTACGAGTGCCGACAAAGCCTCACCGTCTACATCCTCAGCAATGATGAGCAATGCACGACCGCTCTGAGCCACCGGTTCCAAGACGCTCATAATCTCCTTCATTGTCGAAATCTTCTTGTCG
>JAZQWU010000126.1:0-4942 GCA_045632505.1 Alistipes sp.
GATTTTCGACTCGGTCTTCAATCCGTTCCGAGGCATCATCGCCTACTACCGCGTATTCAACGGTACAATCCGCAAGGGCGAACACGTTAAGTTCTTCAATACGGGCGAGGAGTATGATGCTGACGAGATCGGAGTTTTGAAGTTGAAGATGCAGCCTTGCCAGGAGATTAAGGCGGGCGATGTAGGATATATCTGCTCGGGTATCAAGAACTCGAAAGATGTGAAGGTGGGTGATACCATCACCTCGGTGGCAAACCCTTGTAAGGAGGCTATCGCAGGTTTCGAGGATGTGAAACCGATGGTCTTTGCGGGTGTCTACCCAGTGGAGGCTGACCAGTACGAGGATTTGCGCGCTTCGCTCGAGAAGTTGCAGCTCAACGATGCGTCGCTCACGTTCGAGCCAGAGAGTTCGTTGGCTCTCGGTTTCGGTTTCCGCTGCGGCTTCCTCGGCTTGTTGCATATGGAAATTATCCAGGAGCGTCTCTATCGCGAGTTCGATATGGATGTTATCACTACTGTGCCGAACGTTTCGTACAAGATTACCACCACAATGGGTGATGTTGTCGAGGTGCACAACCCATCGGGCTTGCCAGAGGTTACAAAGATTGAGAAGATTGAGGAGCCATATATCTTGGCTCAGGTCATCACCAAGGCGGACTTCCTTGGTCCAGTGATGAAACTCTGCATCGACAAGCGAGGCATCCTCAAAAATCAGACATATATCACACAGGACCGTGTGGAGGTGAACTTTGAGATGCCATTGTCGGAGATTGTCTTCGACTTCTACGACAAGTTGAAGAGTATCTCGAAGGGTTACGCTTCGTTCGACTACCATCGTACGGGCTATGAGGTCAGCAAGTTGGCGAAGTTGGATATTCTCCTCAATGGAGACCCTGTGGATGCTCTCTCGTCGTTGATTTATGCCGACCACGCCTATGACTTTGGTCGCAAGATGTGCGAGAAGTTGAAGGAGTTGATACCGCGCCAGCAGTTTGATATCGCTATTCAGGCGGCTATCGGTGCGAAGATTATCGCTCGCGAGACCGTGAAGGCGGTGCGTAAGGATGTGACCGCGAAGTGTTATGGTGGTGATATCTCGCGTAAGCGTAAGCTCCTCGAGAAGCAGAAGGCTGGTAAGAAGCGTATGCGCCAGATTGGTCAGGTGCAAGTTCCGCAAACAGCGTTCTTGGCGGTGTTGAAGATGGAGTAAATTAACAATTAAAGGATTTTTAATTTAGCTAATAGCCAATGGCTAAAGGCTAATAGCCAATATTTATTATGAAAAAGACAATTATCGACCTTTTTGAGTCGTCGGTTGAGAAGTTTGGCGAGAAGCCATTCTTGCTCGAGAAGACAACGGATAAGTTCGAGCCTACGACATACGCCGAGACTCGTGAGATTGCACTCAAGACTGGTGCGGGACTTGCTGCACTCGGCATCGAGCCGAAACAGGCAGTCTCGATTTTGGCTGAGGGTTGCAATGCTTGGATTACTTCGGAACTTGGTTTGCTCTACGCTGGTGCAATCAGTGTACCTCTCTCGATTAAGTTGGAGGAGGCGAACGATTTGTTGTTCCGCTTGCGTCACGCCGATGTAGTGGCAATCTTTGTTTCGCGCAATCAGCTCCCTAAGATTCGCAATATCCGCGAGCAGTTGCCATTGCTCAAGCACATCATCGTGTGGGGCGATGTGGAGTTGCAGGAGGGCGAGATGTCGCTTGCTGAGTTGAATGCTATGGGCGAGAAGTACCTTGCTGAGCATCGCGAGGAGTTCCTTGCTATCGGTCAGGCGGTACAGAACGACGACTACGCCACTATCACCTACACTTCGGGTACTACAGCTGACCCTAAGGGTGTAATCCTCACCCATCGCAACTATACCGCAAATGTTGAGCAGGCGTTGACTCGTATTTCGATTCCGTCGGACTACACGATGTTTATCATCCTTCCGCTCGACCACTGCTTCGCACACGTGGCAGGTTTCTATATTATGGTGGCTTGCGGTGCATCGGTTGCTACTACACAGGTGGGACGTACCCCTCTCGAGACTTTGAAGAATGTGCCAGGCAATATCAAGGAGGTGAAGCCACACGTCTTGTTGTCAGTTCCTGCCTTGGCAAAGAACTTCCGCAAGAATATCGAGGCTTCAATCCACAAGCAGGGTCCTAAGGTTGAGAAACTCTTTAAGTTTGCCTTGAAGGTGGCATACGAGTACAATCAGGATGGCTACACAAAGGGTAAGGGATGGCGTTTCGTATTGAAACCATTGGTTGCCTTGTTTGATAAGATTTTGTTCGAGAAGGTACGTCAGGGCTTTGGCGGTAATATCAAGTTCTTCGTAGGTGGTGGTGCGTTGCTCGACTCGGAGTTGCAGCGTTTCTTCTACGCCGTGGGTATGCCTATGTTGCAGGGCTACGGATTGTCGGAGGCAACACCTATTATCTCGGCAAACTCGCTTGGTGAGGGTCGTCACCGCTTCGGCTCGTCGGGTAAGGTTATTCAGCCGCTGGAGTTGAAGATTCTCGACAACGAGGGCAACGAGATGCCACTCGAGGAGAAGGGCGAAATCGTTATCAAGGGCGAGAATGTAATGGCTGGCTACTGGAAGAACCCTTCGGCAACGGCTGAGACCGTTGTTGACGGCTGGCTCCATACTGGCGATATGGGATATATGGGTAAGGATGGTTTCCTCTATGTGTTGGGTCGCTTCAAGAGCTTGTTGATTGCAAGCGACGGCGAGAAGTATAGCCCTGAGGGTATGGAGGAGGCTATGGTGGATAACTCGGCATTTATCGACCAGATTATCTTGCACAACAATCAGAATCCATATACTACCGCTATCGTAGTACCTAACAAGGAGGCGTTGCGCAAGGCAGTGGGCAACGATGCTGCGAAGGCGGCAGAGTTGATTGATGCCGAGATTCGCAAGTACCGCACCGGTGGCGAGTTTGGCGAGGAGTTCCCTGACCGTTGGTTGCCTGCAGCGTTGGCTATCGTTGACGAGGCGTTCACCGAGCAGAATGGTTTGGTGAATAGCACAATGAAGGTTGTTCGCAACAAGGTGGAGTCGCACTTTGCCGACCGCATCGAGTTTGCTTACACCGCCGAGGGTAAGGCATTGCTTAACGAGAAGAACTTGGAGTCATTGTCGAAGTTGCTCTAAAATTTGTCTAACAAGGCTCTTTTGGCATCTGCCTTGCCTGGGAAATACTCATTTACGCCAAGTAAACTCCGTTTTCCCAGTCTGCGAGCAGCTTCAAAATAGCTCTTGTTATACAAATTTTGATAATTTGCATTCGAAAAGCTAATAGCCAATAGCTAATAGCCCCAAATAAATAAGGACTTCCACTCGGAAGTCCTTATTTATTATATATAGGTATCGCTTAGCGGTACTGCAAGCCCTTCACCTCGGTAAGACGACCATCTGCGCCAATCTCCACTGGTGTGAACGATGCGTACCAGAATGGGGTTTGGTAGTGGAGCGGAGCCTCAATAAGGAGGGTGTTCCAGCCCTTCTTTAACTTAATCTTTGCTGGCTCGCGCATCCAGAACAACTGCTCGTTGGTCCACGGAAGATTCTGAATATCAGGATATTTATAGGTGCTGAAGTGGTATGAGTACATACCTGGCTCTTGCCAAGGTGTTGGAGGCACGACAGGCTCTCCGTTGATGGTCACCTTACCGCCAGTCTCCCACTCGCCCTGCTCGCCAATACCAGCCGAACGACGGGTCGAACGCGATGGAGTTTCGAGTGATACCCAAGCGCGAATCTCGCGCTCCTCGTCCGAGTAGATCTCAGTCTTGAGCCACGCGATACGGCTCTTGCCAACATCTCCGCCACAAGCCTTTGCGAGGGCGTGGAGGTTTACTGAGCCTCCGTAAGCCTTGGTCCACTTCATATCCTCAATCTTAGTGCCTTGCGGTTGCGGAATGGTCACCTGCCAAGGAATATGAGCATTTGCCACCCAGCGGATATCCCACTCGCGGAGGTTGTGGTCGCGGTGGTAAATCATCTTCTTCTCGAACGCTACGAGGTCGTGATGTCCCTGATTCTCAGGGCCAGGAACGAGCATATCGTAGTCCAAACCATAGCCCTTGCCTCCTACCCACGAACGCTCTGCAAATGGGAGCATTGCGATAGGCATACCATTGATAGGGTAGAGCTGCTCCTCCGATGCAAGTCGAACATCGTTCCACAAGCAGAGAATACCGCCCAAGGCACGCTCCGAGCCACGCTCTACAGTACACATCTGGTGCAAGAAGTTGCGGTGGATGTTGTTAATAAGGTTGCTGTGGTTGAGGTAACCCATATATGAGTCGAGGTATGGATTCTTGTAGTCCTTGCTCTCGGCAATACTATTCTTGATAGCCTCGTTCCAAATCTGGCAAACGGTGGTTGACGAAGGCTTGATACCCGGATCCCAAACGATTGGAATGCGGTTGTGTTGCGCCAACATATGCTCGTAGTGACGCACAAAACCCTCGGCATCCTTCATCTTGCGACGCACCTCGTCCGAGCCGATGTGGATGTAAGGGCAATCCTCGGCAGGAATCTCGGCGAAGAACTCGGCAAAGAGTTTGTCGAGAATCTTCATTCCCTTCTCGTCGTCCATCTGCACGCCAAAGATGGTGAGGAAATATTGACTGTGACCAGGAATATCGAGTTCAGGAATTACAGTAATTCCGCGCTCTTTTGCATATTTAATCACATCGCGAATCTCATCGTAGGTATAAAACTTGCCTGGATTACGAGCTGCAGGGCAGTACTTCGGGTCGTTCAACTGCGGGTAGCACTTGCTCTCGATACGCCACGCAGGGTTGTCGGTGAGGTGCCAGTGGAAGACATTTAGCTTATATGCCGAGAAGAGGTCGAGCTCCTTTTTGAGGTTTTCTACCGAGCGGTAGTTGCGACCCGTGTCGTGCATAAATCCGCGAATTGGAAA
>JAZQWU010000127.1:0-4524 GCA_045632505.1 Alistipes sp.
AGCCACGGCGTACGCGGCGAGGAGGGCTACAACAAGCCTTACTTCGAGGGCTCGACTACCGTAGACGTTCCAGGCTACAAGTTGTCGGTTGAGGCTCAGGTTGAGGTGGCACTCGCCAACTCGATTGTGAACATCGACACAACAGCTGAGTTCGATGGCTACTTCCAGCAGAGCACCCCTAAGTTTGTGATCAAGGGTATCGAGTGGAACGAGGAGAGCGAGGAGATGCTCTACGTAAACGCAGGCGTAACCACAATCACTTGCGACGTAGTGAAGCCTTCGGGCAACGCTCAGACTCTCAGCGTTGAGGTTACATTGAACCCAGCAACTCGTCACACCATCGTATTCGACCTCGACACCGCAGGTAGCGCAGAGTTCGTAGTTCGCTTCGACAACCAGATTGTTGAGATTGTTGAGGAGGAGTTCGAGATGAATGACAACGCTTAATCGGATAATAATTAAAACAAAATAAGCATTATGAAGAAGTTTTTATCATTGATGATTGCCGCGTGTACAGCCCTTTTGGTTATGGGTTGTGCCGATGAGAAGCTCACCATCGAGGGCGGCGACGACGTAAAAATTGAAAATGGTGGTTACCTCTCGGTATCGGCTCTTTCGGTAGATTGCCGTATCGACGAGCGCGACCCAGGCGTAAGCGTAATGAGCGTTCCTTCGACTCGCAACTCGGTTGATGTTAACGCATTCGACTGCCAGATTATCAACGAGAAGAATGTCGTTGTGATGGAGTTTAAGTTTGGCGAACGCCCAACTGCCCCTATCGCATTGGAGGCTGGCGACTACATCCTCAAGATTCAGTCGGCAGAGGTTCCAGGTGCTGCTTGGGATACCCCAGTATATGGTACTTCTAAGGCGTTCAAGATTGTTCGCAACGAGACCACATCGCTCACTCAGATTATCTGCTCGTTGATGCAGATTAAGGTTGACATCACCTACGCTGAGGATTTGTTGGAGCGTCTCAGCCCTGAGACCTGCACTACCGTTTCGGTTAGCAGCAACGCATTGGACTACAACCTCACAGAGACTCGCTCGGGATTCTTCCAGGCTCCAAATGTAACCAACACCATCAACTTGCACATCGTAGGTGCATACGCCGCTGACAAGGTGAACTTCAAGGCTGTGGAGATGAACAAGGAGGTTACTGGCGTGAAGGTTGGTCAGTATAGCAAGATTCACTTCTACTTGGAGAACACTTCGGCTGGTAACATCACCGTTGGTGTAACCATCCGCGACTGGGTGACCGACGAGGTTATCCCTTGCAACGTTGCAGATTCTATGGAGGAGGATGAGTACCCAGAGTACCCAGAGCCAACCGAGGATCCAAGCATCGTTTGGGCTGGCTACGACATCTCGAAGCGTTATAGCCTCGATGAGGTTGCATCGGTAGACCTCTTGATCAACGCATCGAAGGGTATCAATGGCTTCCTCGTACAGATTAAGTCGGAGACTCTTACTCCAGATCAGTTGTCGACAGTAGGTCTTTGCGACGTTTTGAACTTGTGCAATCCTACACAGTCTTACGACTCGACAAACCCTGATACATATATCGACGTTGAGCAGCCACTCCGCGACCTCGGCTTCGCCGTAGGCGAGGATGTTATCGGCAAGACATCTGTAACACTTTCGATCACTCAGTTCCTCGGCATCCTCAAGTCTGTAAGTAAGGATGGCGACCGCCACGACTTCGTACTTACCGTAACTGACGCTGAGGGCAACAAGAACGTTAAGACCTTGAAGTTGCAGACTGGCGAGGTTACTCCAGAGCCAGTTGAGGATCCAAACATCGAGTGGGTAGGTCACGACCTCTCTGTTCGTGAGCAGATTGTAAACGGTCTTGAGGTAGACCTCTTGGTAACTGCATCGAAGGGCATCAAGGAGTTCTATGTTGAGATTCAGTCGGCAGTGCTCACTCCAGAGGAGTTGGCAAACACTGGTCTTTGCAACGTACTCAACATCTGCTATCCAAAGCAGTCGTACGATAGCCGCAACCCTGAGGTTTACATCGACGTTGAGCAGCCACTCCGCGACCTCGGCTTCGCTGTAGGCGAGGATATTATCGGTAAGAACTCGGTAACTCTCTCAATCACGCAGTTTATGGGCATCTTCATCGCAGTGAGTGGTAATAGCTATAATACGCACGATTTCATTATTACCGTTGTTGATGCTGATGGCAATAAGACTGTAAAGACATTGATGCTTCAAACTGGTAACAAATAGAACTACAGATTATGAAAAGAGTATTTAATATTATAATATGTATGTGCCTTGCTGCATTGGTTTCGTGTGTGAACACAAACAATGTGAACAATGGCAACAACCAGCCTTCGGGCGATAAGGGTGCATTGTCACTCTCGGTTGATACTCGTACCACAAGCGGTGAGACTCTTGACTATGTGCTCCGCATCTATCAGAACAACGGCGAGTCGCAGAAGCTCGTGCGTAAGTACACCTCTAACGAGAATCTTCCACCATACATCTGGTTGCTCGAGGGTAACTACACCGCTGTCGTAGAGAGCGGTAAGCCCGAGACTGTATCGTTCGACAATAGCTACTATCGTGGCGAGAAGACTTTCGACATCGTAGGTGGCGAACTCTCGACCGTAGAGCTTATTGCAACATTGCAGAACATCCCAGTTGAGGTTATCTTCGACCAGACTATCGTTGAGGGTTGCCTCGAGGGCTACTACGTAGATGTTCTCATCGCTGACAGCCTCGAGGAGGCAACAAGCACAACTCCAAAGTTGAACTACACCGAGAGCAAGGTTGGTTACTTCGTGATGCCTGAGGGCAACACAAACTTGGTATGGCACTTCGTAGGTACATATGTTTACGCTGATGGCGACCAGGTTAACATCGACAAGACTGGTGTAATCGAGAACGTAGAGATTAAGAAGCACTACACCCTTCGTTACAAGTACTCGAAGGATGCTGATGGTTACCTCGGCGACCTCATCGTTACCGTTGATACCACTTTGGACGAGCGTGATGACCACATCGCCTTCAACCCAGATCCAGAGTTGAAGGGTATCGGTTTCGACATCGCAGAGCGTCACAACTATGTAGGTGGTGCGCGTCAGTACCAGGCTAAGTCGCCAGCAGAGTTCAACTTAGTAATGCTTACTGCAGGTGACACTTCGTACGACTTGACCACTCAGACTATCGCTGGTGTATCACTCGAGGGTATGGGCTCGACTGAGCTTCTCATTACCCTTTCGGATGACTTCTTCAACGCCTTGAGCGGTGGTGAGCAGACTCTCCAGTTGGCTGTAGGAGACAAGGATGGCGGTTTCGCAAGCAAGGAGTTGCCTTACAACTTGCAGGGTGTGAACGCAACCAAGAAGAAGGATATCAAGCTTTGGACTGGCGTTGGTACTCTCTCTGCAACCGTATTCGGTACACCATCGAGCGTAGCTATCGAGTGCCGCAAGGCTGGTGGCGAGTGGGTAAGCTACTCGGCTTCGGCAAGCGGTACAGACCTCTACTCGGCTAATGCTGAGGGCATCTTGCCAGGTGAGAACTACGAGTATCGCCTCGCTGTTGATGGTAAGTACATCGGTGCAAACCTCGCATTTGCAACTGAGCAGGGCGCACAGATTCCAAACGGTGATATGGAGGGATGGTGTCAGAATAATGATGGCGTTGTAATTCCTTACAGCACTACTATCAACTCTTACTGGTGTACTGGTAACTATGGTACTGCAAGTATCGGTAAGAACATCACCAACGAGTCGTCGGATGTTCGTCCAGGTTCGACTGGTAAGAAGTCGGCATACTTGGATTCGGAGTATGTCGTTGTGAAGTTCGCTGCAGGTAATATGTATGTTGGCTCTTGGGGTCAGATGGTTGGTACTCAGGGTGCTATCATCTACTTCGGTCAGCCATTTACCTACAACGCTAAGCCAAAGGCTATCCGTTTCTGGGCTAAGTGGAATTGCGGTGAGATTGATAAAATTGGCGAGGGCGTTGCTACAAAGGGTGACCCTGACCTTACCAAGATCTTCTGCTGCTTGACTACTGGCACTCAGATGGTTGACAGTACAAACTTGGATGAGACTGGTTTCAGCCCAGACGACAACACATTGAAGACCAGCAATGAGGCACGCTACGACAAGGTGCTCTACTCGGCATATATGGAGACAACCACATCGCAGACCGAGTGGAAGCAGGTTGAGATTCCGTTCACATTCTATGGCGAGGACCCAAGCCAGGTGCCAACCCATATCATCTTGACCTTCACTTGCTCTGGTTATGGTGACTACTTCGACGGTTCGACCTCTTCGTGGCTCTACGTTGACGATATCGAGCTCGTTTACTAAACCTATTATTAAATTTAGGTAACACAAACTGATGAATAAATTTTTGAAGATTGTTATGCTTGCACTCTTTGCCTTGCCTCTCGGGGCAGTGGCAAAGGGGCAGGTCATAGAGCCTCTGAGCGATACCGTTAAGGTTGCTGAGACGAGCGTGGTGAACCACAGCCTTCGTCGCCAGAGCCGAGGTATCTCG
>JAZQWU010000128.1:0-8738 GCA_045632505.1 Alistipes sp.
ACCAAACCGAGCAATGCTACCAAAATCATCTTATATTGTTTCATAATCTTCTTTCTCATTTTCGGTTTGACATTAGAAACGGAAGTAAACATTCACGAAGCAAGTTGTACCGAGCATATAGAAGTACTTCGCATCGAAGTGTGTGTAGTATGTGGTCGAAGGATTCGACTGACCTGGCATCATACCACGCACCTTACGCATACGCATCTGCTCGTAACCACCTGTGCGGAAGCCTTGATTATTCAAGATATTCTTAACCTCTGCGCTGAAACCGATGGTGTACTTGCGGTTGATATACCAGTTCTTACCAAGGCTTGCAGCCAAGGTGTAGGCGTGGCCCAACTTCTCCTCCTGACGCATCTCAACCATCTCGGTCATTGCCCAAACCTTCTGTGCGTTGTCAGCACTGCTGCTGTACAACACCTTCATATATGGCAACACCGCGTTGTTGGTACGGTATGCAGGGTTCATCGAGAGATACAACTTGTCGTAGTAGTTGAAGTTAATCGAAGCAAACCAGTTCTTAGGTCCGCGAAAGTCAAGACCTACGTTGAGAGCCAACTGCGGAGTGCTCTCCACATAGTAACCCTTCCAATAAACCTTATCTGTGAGCTTCACCTTGTTGCTATTATCTACGGTCTGAACGAAGTTAGGGTCTGAAGTATATCGGTAGTCACCATAGTTAAATGCAGACTGGAATGCCAAACCGTTCCAGATTGGAACACGAACAGCAACCTCGACACCCATATAACGCTTATCGATATTACTCATAGCGAAGTTAGTGAACGAAGACTGAGTATCGTCGTAGAACGAAATCACCTTCGAGCCGTTGGTCATCTCGGTGAAGTAACCAGCTACGCGAGCCTGGATATAAGGCAAATTGAGGTTGTAAACCAACTCTGCGCTATATGCCTGCTCTGGAGTCAAGCCAGGAGTAACGGTGTTACGAGTACGAGGCGACACGAATGCCGAGTTGAAGGTCGGAGCATCCTGAACTGCACCAACATTCAATGCCAAGTGGTGAGCCTGCGAGAAGCGGTACGAGAATGTAGCCTTCGCCTTGTAAGTCAAGAAGTTCAAGTGCTCAGAATCGCCCTTCGAGTCATTGATGAACAATCCCTTGCGCCACAAACCTTCACGCCACATACCTGCGTAACCAACCTCTGCAGCCAAGTTCATCTCGAAACCACCAGTGCGGTACTGATACGAACCCCACAACTGCGCCTGACGAACGTGTGCGAAATAGTCGTACGAGAACTTGTCGCCCTCCTTAACGATGCGTGCGTGACCGTGCTCGTTGTAGTAGTCGAGATCGTTCTGATACTTCACTGGGTCGCTACCCATATCGCGCTCTGCGAACTTATCAACATCTACCCAGAAATCACCACCGAGCAAATCCTTAATCTTATCGTAGTACTCGGTGCGGTTTATGCGAGCCTTAACTCCAGCCAAGAGGTGATGGTTTACATTGAAATCGTGCGAGAGGTTCGCTGCGAAGTTGTAATCAATCTGGTCGGTGTGACGCTCCTCAATCATATAGTTCGAACGGTGGCCATCAGCGTATGGCGATGTAGTGCCATTCTTGTTCGAGTTAATCATATTGTCGAAGTCGATGCGACCATTCCACATCGAACGAGCCTCCGATGCAGCCTGCAAGTACGAATAGATCTGGTCAGTAGAAGAATTCTTGAAGATTCCATCAACATAGCCCTGAGTAACACCATTCTTGAATGCAGTCAACGCCTCGTTATACAAGCCCTGCTCCATCAGACCACTCATATTTTGGACGATGAAGTTGCCGAAACCGCTCTCATCCGCTACAATCTGCGAAGTGTAGTTCGATGGCAAGTAACGATAGTAGTCAGGACGTGGATCTGCACCATCCTTCCAAGTGAGTGCCGAGTATCCATTGAAACCGAAGCGTACCGAAGTAGCTGCAGTCAAACGAGTCTTCTCGTTGATGTCATAGTAGTAGTTGAACATCACGATAGGCTCGTGCGAACGACGAACGCGCGTGTTGCGCATCTTGCCATCCTGGAAACCTACGTTAGGGTTGTAGTAGTTGCTACCAAACATATCGTAAGCCTCCTGAGTTGATGCCTGCTGAGCACCACGCTGCTGAGGAGTACCGAGCACCATCAATGAGAGACGGTGTTTTGGATTGAACTGCTTCTCAACTGCTGCGAAGTAACCATACGAATTGTAGTAAACGCCATCTACATAGCCGTTACCACCCTGACGAGTCGAAGCCGAGAATGCGTACGACCAGCCATTATCCATCATACCCGAAGCGTACGATACGATAGCGCGGAAGTTATACATCTGGTTACCTCCCGACACGCTTGCACGGAAGCCCTTACGCATCTGTGAAGCGCGAGCATTGATGTTGGTCGAGCCTCCAAAGCCACCTACACCGTAGTCGGTAGTCGACAAACCAGACTTACTCTCCTGGTTACGTGTAGCGTCATTCATACCGCTCCACAACGACCAAGGACCATAGCCAGTCAATGCGTCGTTGAAGCGAATACCATTGAGGTAAACGTCGGTGTACTTCGAATCGTAACCACGCACATTGAAACGCATCTCGCTAAAGCGGTACGATGCGATATTGTTGTACAAATCCTTCGATGCCGAAAGAGTCGACGGCAACGCCTGTGTATCCGATGCCGAAGAGTCGTTATCCAACTCTGCGAAGATTGCATCGTCAAGCACCTCGCCCGAAAGAGCCTTTGGCACTACGATTACGGCGTTGATATCCTTCACTCCATTCTCAACCTTGACTACGATATCAAGATTTTCGAACTCTGGTGCAGTAAACGAAAGCTTATAGTCGCCTGCAGGCACGCCCTTCAACTCGAAGTATCCCTCGTCGTTGGTCTGCGCCTTGTAGGTGGTACCCTCAATCGTTACCGCAACATTTCCAACAGCAGTTCTGCCGTTGCGCGACAACACTCTACCCTTCAAACCGCTCTCCTGTGCAAAAACGGTCGACACGAGGAGTGTCATCGTTGCAATAAGTAAAATTCTCAGTTTCATACCATTTATTTAATGTTGTTATTTCGCTATATAAATATATACTGGGAAGTGGTCGCTATATCCATTCTGGAAGTTCGAACCTACGAACGAACGCAATGGATAGCTCTTATACTGGCCCTCCTGCTGAACCATATACGGACGGATGAAGATGTTTCCGTAGAACTTCGCTCCCTCCTTCTTCTGAATCTTCAACTTGCCAGTCGAACCTGAAGCCAAGTTCTCCGACACTACGATATTGTCGAACAAATTCCACGAATCACGATAGCCCAAAGTGCCATAACCAGCCTTCAACATCGAGTAGAATGGGTTATACATATCGTTTGGCTGCAACGGAAGAAGCTTACCCTTCTTGTCGCCCTTTGCACCAAGTGTTTCAACAACGCTCGCATCGGTTGCATCGTCGTTGAAGTCTCCCATAATCACTACTTTAGTCGCTGGATTCACCTTACGCACCGAGTCGCAGATGTGTTTACATTGCGCAGCTACGTGGTCACGAGAGTACTGCGAACGCTCCTTACCGCCAAGGCGCGATGGCCAGTGCGACACGATAAAGTAGAATGGCTCGCCCTCAATCTTACCCCACATCGCAACGAGGTCACGAGTGAAGAATGTTGGACGACCAGGGAACGACACGCGGTGTGCCTCCGAGCCCTCCAACTGGAACTTGTCTGGACGATAGAAGAATGCACAATCTACACCACGACGGTCAGGCGAGTCGTAGTGAACGATGCGATAGTTCGCCTTTGCCAAGCGTGGAGTTGCAATCAAATCCTCCAACACGAGGCGATTCTCAATCTCCGACACGCCAATTACTGCAGGGAAATTCTTATCCTCGGCTGCGATGTCGAACAACACGCGCGACATATTCTCGAGTTTGCAGTTGTAGCGGTAAGTAGTCCACTTACGCGCACCCTCGGGGAGATACTCCTCGTCGTTCTTGTTAGGATCGTTGATGGTGTCAAACAAGTTCTCGAGGTTGTAGAACACCACCTTGTACGGTTTTTGTGCAAAGGCGAGCAGCATCGCCGACACACACAAAATGGATAACAGTGTTTTTTTCATAAAGGTTTTATTTGTTGTTTATTTAATTTTTCGTTCTTCGTTTCCAGCTTTCAATTCTCCGTTTTTATAACCCCCAGTCACTCAGGCTTTTCTGTGCCTTCACCTTATCTGCCACTGCAGGGTTAAGGTTTCGGAAGAACTTGAATCCCGTACGACGCTCAATCTCCGCCACCGAAACAGCAGCCTGCGCCATCGGTGTATTCTCCGAAGCTGAGCTATTTTCGTAGAGGAAACCTATGCAAATCAGCTCGTCAGCCGAAGTAATCTCGCTAATATGTTTGCGAGTATTACCCGACTTTGTACGCAACAATAGTTTATATGCGTGCGACGGAACACCAATTGTTCTGTCGTAGCGTGTAATCGTTTTATTATTTTCGAAGAGTGTTCCAACAACTACAAAAAGAGTATCCGAGCAAATTTTAGAACGCTCTTTATTCTCAAGTTGAGCCCACGCGCCACCATTAAACCCATACTGTTGCACCATAATATTAGTTGAGTAACAAGTCTGCGCATTGGTATTCCACGTATTATAGCGATTTGCCGACGGAAGCATATGGCCACGCGCCCAACCCGAGCCAAAGCCATTAGTAAAGCGAATATCAGCCTGTCGCTTTTGTGG
Source organism: Alistipes sp. (assembly GCA_045632505.1). Classification (GTDB taxonomy): domain Bacteria; phylum Bacteroidota; class Bacteroidia; order Bacteroidales; family Rikenellaceae; genus Alistipes. The sequence goes on from JAZQWU010000128.1 coordinate 4,718, forward strand.
AATTATTGGATACGTATGAGTGTCGTAAGTATCAAGCGAAGCATCGTATGTGCTGATAATCTTATATGCCTTATTATAGTTGCTATTATACTGATATTCAGTCACTGCATCATCAAATGCCCACGCATTGGTACGGCCGGCAGTAGAGCCACCGACATCATAATTACGTCCCGATGTATAGATTGAGTGGGCAGGATATGCCACCCAGCGCGAACACATCTTATCCGTATCGTAGCATACCGAGAAGTTACGTACTCGACGCTTATCGGAGAGAGTTGTATAATAGGTTTTGTAGATATAATCCTCGTTTGCCAAGTAGTCTGGCTGCTCTGCCCAAGTATGGTCATATTCTGGATTCTCGGTCATTACGAGCTGGCGCACCGTAAAGGTCTTGGTAAAACCATCGCTAAAAGTGATAGTAGCTCGAGCCGTACGCTCCTCGTCTGTTGTGTTTGTCGAGAATTTGAGCGAAAAAGGTTGTCCAGCGAATCCTGATCGTGTTATTGCAGAGCAGAAATCATTGCCCGCTACAACCGTCAAAGTCCAAGTGAGCATCGGATCGCCGACAGTTGTACCCGATACGGTAGAGGCCTGATAAGAGACCAACACCGAGTTAATCTCCGCATTCGATGTGTATGGGCTCCACTCTGGCTCCACACACGCCGTAAAACTCAACACAAGCATCAACACAGCGACCACACTGCGATTGATGCTCTTCAAAAAGTCTTTCATTTCGTTTATTCTCTTCATCATCATTTTTCCATAGTACCTCTGGCAGGTAATCAGCCTGCCAGAGATTAAATGTGGTCTGAATTATTTGAGGTGTGCACCAAATACAAGTGCACGACCGCTGGTAGTGTTATCAACCTTTGCAAAAGAAGCATCAGTTGCAAACTCCAATACAGTATCAGCTGTTACACCAGGAACATTAACGGTGTAGTAATCGCCCTCTGTAAGTGTAATTGAGAGGTAAGGAGGATTACCATTTGCACCATCATTAGCCTTCAACGAGAACTGACCAAGAAGCTCAGTTGTACCCTTCTTGCGAACATAGAGAGTTGCGCTCTTACCCTTCCAAGCTACAGCGTAGAACTCCAAAACCTTATCGCCCTCTACACCAAGAGCCTTCGACTCAAAGTAGCCTGTAAGCTTGCTTGTACCGAGTTTGAAACCGCTTGAGTTTACTGTTGCCGAGCCATTAACATTTGCCTGAGCATTGTAGTTCTGCGAAGAATCAACGAATGCATCATCCGAGAAGAAGTTACCGTCTACAGGAGTCTCGCCACCTTCGTTGCCGCCCTGACCTGGCTGCTCTGGATTGGTTGTTGTACCGTTGCCCTCAGCAACCCTGAAGTTGCGAACCTCCCATGTAGCAGCGTGCGATGCAGTCGAAACATACTTGAATGCAATCTGAACGGTCTTACCTACATACGAAGTCAAATCGATAGTGTTCGAAACGAATGTATAGTCGTTGTTCGAGCCGTATACAGGTATAGTGAGCTGAGTCCAGCTTGCGCCCTTATCCTCGCTAATCCACAAAGTGAGTTCCTCCGATGGTGTACCAGCAAACTTGTGGCAGTGCTCGAACGATACAGCTGGCATAGTTGCACCTACAAGAGTAATCTCAGGCGAAATCAACCAGCTCTCGCTTGGCACTGCACCACCCTTGTAAGCCGAAGCCTTCATACAAGAGTACTGCGAATCGAACATCCAAACATATGTCAAACCCTCACCGAGAGTTACATCATTGATAGTAAACCAACCCTGCGAAGTTGCAAATGCCTCCGAGTAAGGAATCGATACTGGACCTTCTGGCTTCTCTGGAGTCTCTGGCTGCTGTGGAGCAGAAACCTCCAACTCTGCACCGTTACCACCAGCTACGAGCTTGAAGTCATCGAAGCGACCACCACCATTTGATGCAGGAGCCTCGTATGTGAAGCGTGCGTAGAGCTTAGTTGCATCTGCAGCAACCTTAAACTCTGCGGTTACAGCATACCAGCCATTGCCGCCATTAGGAGCGTAAGTACACTCTACCTTATCCCAGTTTGTACCGTCGTAGCCAAGCTCAAGGTGAACGAGTGAGCCATCAACAGTTGCAAAACCTGGAGTACCGCCATTGTAAGCGTTCTGGCACGATACGTTGTAAGTGAAGATGTAGTTCGAGCCACCAGTAACTGCGATATTCTCGATTACGAAGTAAGCCGATGCAGGCACCTTGTTCAAGAATACGTAAGGAGCACCCGAAACGCCTACTGCATCAGATGTAGGGTCGTAGTTACCGCCCGAGTCACGAACCGATGCGCTTGTACCACTATAAGTTACACCTGCAGCAGCCTCACCTTCTGGAGTCCAACCAGTAAACTGGTCGATGTAAGGCCAAGCGGTGCTACCCGACGAAGTGGTTACCTTCTCAACATCATCGCCAACCTTCTCGTAGTAGAGGAAGTTGCTCTGATCTACACCGCCAGCATTCTGCGATACAACGAGCTCTGCCTTAGCTGTAGTGGTTGTCGAAGTACCGAGCGCAGGGATTGAAGTCTGCTTCTGAGCATCAAACACAACCTTGAACTCACGAGCCGAAGCTGCAGGAACGGTAACAGTTACAGTACCATTGCCAGCACCTACGAGAGGCTCAACTGTAACATCTGCCTGGTCGCACGAAACGGTCCAAGTAGCATTCGAGGTAACGGTGATAATCTGCTCACCGCCTTCAAGAGTGGTTGCAAACGATGCAGGGTTGATGCTAATCTCGGCCATAGCCTCGTCACCCTCAGTCTTACCTCCGTCAGGAGTACAACCCACGCCAAAGAGCATTGCTGCTCCGGCTACAAACGCAAAAAATCTATTTGCTTTCATAATTGATTTGGTTTAATTGGTTAAATTGTTAAAAAAAGTTATAAATATAAAGTTTATATATCGTTTTTGCTTTCAATTCTCCAAATTCCACAATAACTGTGCGAATATACGACATTTTTTAATAATGATGGATATTTTGATGTTATTTTTTATAAAAAAAATAAACCAACATCTCAAAAAGGAAACGGAAGCAAGGAGAAAACGAGAAAAAGTTGCAGAAAAAAAAAGAAAATTGGAGTAGTAAACTACCCCAATTTCATTTTATTAATTCAAAAGAATCTTCTCAACTTGTTCTACCTGCTGACGGAATAATTTTTCAGTATCCATCAGATTCGATATCGTCTTACAAGAGTGAAGCACCGTAGCGTGGTTTCGACCTCCAATCGCAGCTCCAATATTTGTTAGCGGTTGCTTGGTATGCTTCTTAGCAAGATACATCGCAAGCTGTCGCGCAATAGCCACCTCGCGAGTACGCTCCGACGAACTAAGACGCTCCTTATCGATATCCATCTCCGCACAAACAACATCTATAATCTGCTCGATTGTAATCTCCTTCTGGTACATCGAAACATAGACCTTCAATACCTCTTTTGCGAGGGTTGTAGTGATGCGCTTATTCATAAATGTAGCATTCGCCACAAGCGAAGAAATCGCACCTTCTATCTCTCTGATATTAGCAGAGATATTCTCAGCCAGGTAAGAAACGACTTCATCTGGAATGTCAGCATTCAACTGGTTCGCTTTTGTGCGGATAATCTTGATTTTTGTCTCGTAATCTGGGACACGAATCTCCGCCGACAAACCCCACTTGAAACGGGTCAAAAGTCTCTCCTCGATGTCCTTCAACTCCACCGGCGGTTTATCCGAAATAAGCACCAACTGCTTACCCGACATCTGCAGGTGATTGAAGATATTAAAGAAGGCATTCTGTGTTCCTGGTTTGCCTGACAACTCCTGAATATCATCCAAAATCAAGACATCAACCGCCTGATAGTAGTGGATAAAGTTCGGAACGTCGTGGTTGAGCGTTGCCGCCTGGAACTGAGCCTGGAATTTGCTCATTGCAACATACAAAACCCGCAACTCAGGGAATCGCTGACGCACTTCATTGCCGATTGCGTGAGCAACGTGAGACTTACCCAAGCCCGAATCTCCATAGATATAG
>JAZQWU010000129.1:0-13435 GCA_045632505.1 Alistipes sp.
AATCTTCTCGCCTGGTCGCGCCGCCTTGAACTGCTCCTCGAGCCACTTCAAATCCTCGTCGCGCACTATCGCTTGAGCTGCGCGATTGTATGCACCCGCCTCAAAACCAACGAAGAGGTACTCTCCAGCGCGGAACACCACGCGACGGTCATATCCGAACAACTCCTTATATACCTTATTGCCGTTGTCGGTGCGGATTACCTCGTGGTTGCCCAACACGCCAAACCAAGGTTTTTCAATCTTCGTCAGCATCTCGTATGTGCTGCGGATATCCTTTTCGTAGCCAGTTGAGACGTTATCACCGCCCAGCAAGACAAAGTCACAGTCGGTGTTGTTGATTTCACGAATTGCCACAGGGAGATACTTCTCACACTCGCGTCCTTTGTGGAAGGTGTGAATATCGGTCATAAAGGCAATCTTCACATCCTTTGACTCAGGCACAATATGCGGAATAGTCGATGCCCCTTGCGCCATTGCACCGAGTGCAAGGGCAAGAGTTAATAACAATACTGTAATTCGTTTCATCACTACTTGGGTATATGTAAGATTCTCGAAAACGCGCACAATGCGGAAGCCCTTTTTCAGAGGCTACCCTACTTTATCTCGTCTACACCATCAAAGAAGTATGGCGCATAGAGAATACCATTCTTGTCGTACAACTTACGCAAGTGATGCATACGAACAGCGAACTCATCAAAGTTGCGCTCACCGATAGTCCAACCAACCTCAGCAATCGCTGCCATACGAGGCAATAAGTTGGTCTGCACCTCCTGGAAATTTGGAATATACTCTGTCCACAAGTTCGCCTGAACGCCCTTGATACGGCCATACTCCGATGGCTGCAAGCCCTCGAATGGATTGAGGCTATACGACTTGCGAATAGTCAAAATTCGGCTCTCATTAATCATCAAGCCCTCCTTGTTGCAGTGAGGACGCTTAGTCTGATAGTAGTCCATATAGCAGTAGAACTTAGGAGTGAGAATCACATCGTTGCCGAGCGAGATAGCCTTTGCGCGATTCCTATCGTTCCACAACATAATGGTTGCGCTCTTATTGATACCGCCATAGATAATCTCATCCCAGCCGATAACCTTACGGTTGTGCTTTGCGAGGAACTTCTCTACGCGGTGCATAAAGTAGCTCTGCAACTCGTTCTCATCCTTCAAGCCCTCCTCCTGGATACGCTTCTGGCAATGTGGGCACTCCTTCCAACGGTGACGAGGAGTCTCGTCGCCTCCGTAGTGGATATACTGCGAAGGGAAGAGCGATACAACCTCCTCCAACACGCCCTCAATAAACTCGAAAGTAGACTCCTTGCCAGGGCAAAGCACATCCTTGCTGATACCCCAGTTTGTACGAACCTCGAACTTCTCGTCACGACAACCGAGGTGTGGATATGAAGCCAAAGCAGCAACCATATGTCCTGGCATATCAATCTCTGGAATAACCTCGATGTAACGCTCAGCTGCATACTTTACGATATCCTTAATCTCCTCCTGTGAGTAGTAACCACCGTGAGGTGTACCATCAAAGACCTCCGAGTAGCGACGATGACCAAGAATGGTCTGCTTACGCCACGTACCAATCTTTACAAGATTAGGATACTTCTTAATCTCGATACGCCATCCCTGATCCTCAGTCAGATGCCAGTGAAAACGATTGAGTTTGTGGATAGCCATAATATCGATGAATCGCTTAACTTCAGCGACAGTAAAGAAGTAGCGGCAAACATCGAGCATTGCACCACGATGACCAAGCAACGGCTTATCCTTGATTGCTACGCCCTCCAACTTGATACCCTTCTTAGTCTGCTCGCCTGCCGAGATAAGCTGACGAAGGCTCTGCAAACCATAGAAAACTGCCTGTGGAGTACCGCCAACGATAGCAACTCCCTTAGACGAGATCTTCAAGGTATACTCCTCCTTTGCGAGCGAGTTGTCAAGCGACAAGACTATGCCACCCTTCTCCTTCTGCTCAACCTTGAGGGTTGCTCCCAGATCCTTTGCTACATACTCCACGAACAACTCCGCAGGACGCACCAACGAAACCTCAGATGCACAAACCGCAGTCTTTGCAGTTACGGTATAAGCACCCTTCACTGCCTCTGCCTCCATTGGGCGAGGGATGATAACTGTATTAACGCTCTGTGCCGAGATGGTAGCAACGATAAAAAGCGCAGCCAAAATTGTAAAAATCTTCCTCATAGTAGTTTTAGTTTATAGTTTTTATTTACGAAATCAACAACTTGAAAATCAACTTACGCACCTTGCCATTGCCGAGCATTGGGGCGTGAGCATCCTCAGGGAAGAAGATTGCAAACTGACGTTCGTTGAGTGTAAAGTGAGTCTGTGGCACATCCAAGAAGAACTGCACATCGCGCTCTGTATTAAACTCCTCGCGTGGCGAGTGGCAATCTTGACGCTCCGACCAACCATACTCCTCATCAGCACCTCGCATAATTTGGATGTCGATATAGCGGTTATGCACCTCGAGTGCCGCCTCCTGGCGTGGCTTCAACTCCACATCCATAACATTCACGAAAAGATTATCGCCATCGATATCATGACGACCTGCGGTCAATGCCTCAACATCGGTCTGGGCAAGCCAATCGAACGTCTGCTTAATGCGTGGCGACAACGAATAGTACAACTCTGCGTTTTTAATTGCGTCTACAATCATATCTCTATGTTTATTAAAATTTTACTCTTGATATTACCGGATAGTGATCCGAAAGTTTCACCTCGTTGTCCACCTCGTACGACACCACCTCAATCGAAGGTGACACCAAGATATTATCAATGCGCAACAAGGCATATTTGGTGTCGTAGGTATAGGCAAAGCCACTTGCACTCTTCGAGAAGGTGTCACTAAACGGTTTCGCTATTATATTATAGGTATAGGACAATGGTACGTCGTTGAAGTCTCCGCACACAATACTCTTGAATGGAGTACTCTTCACGAAATCCCTCACCGCCAAAGCTTGTGCCGCACGCTTGATATTGTTCTCCTGAAGTCGTCCGACAATGCTACGCAACTTGCCGTCACGCGCGGTGTCGGAGATGTAGCCGTGTTGCTCGAGGAAGGTGATATCATTCGAACGGATAGAGGTCGATTGCAAATGCAGGTTCACCACTCGTACCGTATCATCCTTAATCTTAATATCCACCCATACACCATTGCGACGCGGAAGATTTGGTACCTCGCCACTGCGGATGATGCGATACTTTGACAATATGTGGTTACCGCCACTGCCCGAAGCAGAGATATCGGTAGTCCTATATTTATCTGCCACAGTGCGCCAATTATCGCCACCTGTATACATCTCCTGCACACATAGTATGTCGGGGTTGTGCTTTGCTATATAGTCCGAAAGTCCCGCTGCTCGTCCATCGCATACATTGTAGGTCATAATCTTTGTATAGCGACGCTCCTTAAACGAGATGTCGTATTGACGGTCGAAATCCAGCTTATAGTAACGTGACACATAGAAAAGACCTATTACAACCACAACAATCATCGCAACTGCTCGATACCAACGCCAGCGCACTATCCAATAGAACATCACTACGATGTCGAGCAGATAGATTATAGGTGCTCCGATTGCCAAGACCGATAGAAAACCGCTCTTCTCGGGTGAGATATATTGACAGATGATTGTTGTAAAGGAGGATACGATGAGTAGCAACATCAATATCATCACCACAACATCGCATAGGAACAGAGCCAGGCTCTTACCGCTCTGCACTTTTATTCTGCGTTTCTTGCGACCGCCAATACTATTTGTGTAGTACTCCGCCATAGTCGTTTAGAAGAAGATCTTACCCTGCTTGCGCCACCAGAACAACAGCGCCAAGCCCCATAGCATACCTCCTACGTGGGCAAAATGGGCAATACCGGTATTCGCACCCGACCATCCGAGCAGAATTTCCAATACAGCATAACCCATCACAAACCACTTCGCCTTAATCGGGAACGGAAGCGGGATGATATATATCATATTGTTCGGGTGCATTACTCCAAATGCCAGCAACAAGCCAAACACCGCACCCGAGGCACCGAGCAATGTAAGATTCTCGCCCAAGAGTGACGCTATGCCAATCTGAATCAACGCAGCACCAATTCCGCACACCATATAGTAGGTCAAGAATCGCTTCGAGCCGAGTTCATACTCCAAGGTACGTCCGAACATCCACAACGCAAACATATTCGAGAAGAGGTGTCCGAAGCCACCGTGCAAGAACATATAGGTTACGAACTGATAGCTATGAAACTCCGGGCTAAACAGCGCGTTGCTCCACCATAGTTGCAGATACTTTGCACAAAAGCTGTTTACTGCCGGAATAAGTTGAATTGCCAAATACAATACGCAGTTGGCAATCACAAGATTCTTCACCACCGGTGGTGTCTGGAAATATGGATTTCTCATCATTTTCTCTATTCAAACAAGTTCTTAATATCGGACAACGACATTGCCGAGATGATACGCTTACCCGCAGGGGTGTAGCACTCTGCCGAGGCAAGAATCTGCATAGTGAGTCGCTCGGCATCATCCTGCGAGAAGTTGCGCGCACCTACCGCCTCGCTATGAGCCAAGGTCTGCGCCAAGGCATTGCGACGCAACTCAGCCACCGACTGCGGAAGTTTCAAGCTCTGCAACAAGTCGTAGACAGCTCTATCGAGCTGCTCGGTATGCACATCTGCAGGAATTCCAAAGACCTCAATCGTATTTGCGTCCTGCGCCTTAATATCAAATCCAAGCGATGCAAGCTCCACTGCATACTCCTCCACCAAATCAAACTCCTCCTCGGTAAGGGTGAGCAGTTCAGGGAAGAGAAGTTGCTGTGACACCGCGTGACCACTCTGCATAGATGCCACATAGTGGTTGTAGAGCAATCGCTCCTTCGCTCTCGCCAAGTCCACCATCAGCACCTTCGACGTGAATGTTGCTACCGCATAGCGACCACAGCAGAGTGTTACATTTAATGGTTCATCGTGGCTATCGACATCGAAAGCCAACGACTGCACCTCACCCTCGCCCGACTCGAAATATTCAAACTCCGAGGTTGAGCCACCCGAAGGAATCTCATCAAACTCCATCGCACCCGCCAAATCGAACTCTGGCGAAACCATAGGTATTGACGACCACTCGTTATTCGACTCTTTCGTAGTTTCTCCACCTGCCGAGCCATAATTCTCGGCAAACGGATTGTAGTTATTCTTGGTTGTGGCACGAGGCTCGGCATACATAATACCTGTCGTTGCAACCGGAATATCGACCAAATCCTCTGCCTCGAAGTCAATCAAAGGCATCGCTCCATTCTTTGCCAGCGTTTCGCGTACGGCAGCATTTATAATCTGCCATATAGCATCGTTATCGGCAAACTTGACCTCGGTCTTTTGCGCGTGAACATTCACATCCACACGCTCGGCATCAACCGTGATATATAGGAAGAAGGTTGGATAGCCCTTCTCGGGAATCAGCTTTTCGTACGCCTTCGACACCGCCTTATTGAGATATGGCGAGCGGAAGTAACGACCATTCACGAACATATACTGCTCGCTCGAGTTGTTGCGCGCAGTCTCGGGACGACCGACATAGCCCTTCACCGTAGCGATGGTGGTTTCGACATCCACCTCCAACAAGTTGCGACGTGTGGCATTACCCATAATGCCCACGATACGCTCCACGAGCGACGATACGGGCAATGAGTATAGCGGTGCTCCGTTATTCATCAGCGTACACGCCACCTCGGGATGACACAACGCCACGCGACGGAACTCGCGCTTGATATCAGACGAGAGTGACGACTCCTTGCTATTGATAAACTTACGACGCGCAGGTGTGTTGTAGAAGAGGTTACGCACCAAGAACTGCGAGCCTACATCTGCTGCCGTAGGTGTTTGCGACACAAACTCACCGCCATTGATGATGGTCTTTGTGCCTATCTCGCAATCTGCCTGACGGGTAATCAGCTCCACCTGCGACACCGCCGAAATCGAAGATAACGCCTCGCCTCTAAAGCCGAAGGTGTGGAGGGCATAGATATCATCCAACGATGCAATCTTGCTCGTTGCGTGACACTCGAACGCCATACGCGCATCAACGGGCGACATTCCGCGTCCGTTGTCGATGATTTGCACGAGGTCGCGACCTCCATTGACGAAGTTCACCGTAACCTCTGTCGCACCCGCATCTATGGCATTCTCCATCATCTCCTTCACAACCGATGAAGGGGATTCAACGACCTCGCCCGCCTTGATTTGGTTTGCTACAATCTCGGGTAGTAACTTAATGCAATCTGCCACTTTGTCTACTCCTCTTTATAATCGTTTGGTACTATCGTAATTGGGGTGTATGGATTGAACTCCTCAACCTCCTGCTGCATACGCTCCTCGGGCGTAGTGCGTGCCGTAGTGAAGGCATCTACAATGCGCGGATAGAGCATATAGACAACAATTATCGCCAACGCCAAGAGCATCAAAATCATCATCGATGGCATCTTGCGCTCACCCTTATTCGCACTCTGCGCCGCACGACGAGCATCGCGCTGTGTGCGGATATACTGACCTGGCTGATACTCCTGACCATCCATCTCCGACGAAGTGCCGTGCAACTCCTTGCGACGTTGCTCTCTGCGCTCCTTCTCGGGATCGTAGTATCGCGGAATATAGCGAAACTTATTGGCGTGCTTCTTTACTGGTGAAAATAAGCCCATAATTCTTAGTTTTTTATGGCGGCGCAGTTTACAACTGCTTTATGGCGGTGGACTTTCAGTCCTTTATGGCGGCGCATCGACGATGCTTTATGGGGATAAACGCTATAGAAGGCATTTATGCCTGACGCCATAGAGCAATCTCTGATTGCAACGCCATAGAACGCCACAGGCGTGACGCCATATTAATTATCTGAAGAAGTTTTTCATTCTCTCGAATATGTTTTGGTTTTCTGTTGACTCTGCCTCCTTGAAGTGAGGTTTCTCTGCCAACTCCTTAACCAACTTCTTCTCCTCGGAGGTGAGCGATGTAGGGATGGTGATATCCACCACGACCATAATATCGCCACGACCATAGCCGTTCACATCAGGCAATCCCTTGCCACGCAAGCGCAACACCTTACCAGCGTGTGTTCCTGGGGTAATCTTAATCTTCGCCTTGCCCTCGATAGTTGGCACCTCAACCTCGCCGCCAAGAATTGCAGTTGCAACGGTGATATTGAGGTTGTGGATAAGGTTGTTGCCATCGCGCATAAGTTCCTCGTCGCGCTCCTCCTCAATCACAACAATCAAGTCGCCATTTATACCGCCGTGACGCGCTGCATTACCCTTGCCCGAAACGGTGAGAGCCATACCCTCGCCTACGCCTGCAGGGACTTTGATTTCGATAACCTCCGAGCCACGAATATATCCCTCGCCACCGCAGTTATCGCACTTGGCGGTAATAACCTTACCCTCGCCACCACAGACAGGACATACCGACTGCGACTGCATACGACCGAAGAAGGTATTCTGCACAGTAACGACATATCCCGAGCCATTACAGTTCGAGCAAGTCGAGAACGACGAAGCATCCTTCGCGCCATTTCCGCCACACTTCTCGCAAGCGATATATTTGTTTACCTTAATCTTCTTGGTTGTTCCATTTGCAATCTCGGCGAGTGTCAATTTAATGCGTACACGAATATCCGAACCACGATTACCCGAGCGACCGCCACCGCGCGCCCCACCAAAGCCGCCACCAAAGTGACCGCCAAAGATATCGCCAAACTGCGAGAAGATGTCCTCCATAGAGAAACCTCCACCGAAGCCACCGCCAAAGCCGCCGCCACCGAAGCCGCCTGCTCCAGACATTCCCGCGTGACCAAACTGGTCGTAGCGAGCTCGCTTCTCCTCGTTCGACAATACATCGTACGCCTCGGCTGCCTCCTTGAACTTATCCTCAGCCTCCTTGTCGCCAGGATTCTTGTCTGGGTGGTACTTGATCGCAGCCTTGCGATACGCCTTCTTTATCTCGTCGGCATTAGCGTTCTTCGCAACGCCTAACACCTCATAGTAATCTCTTTTTTCTGCCATAAATCCTAACCATTAGCCATTGGCCGTTAGCCATTAGCTTTTTTTAGTTTTCCGTTTTCAGCTTTCCGTTTTCCGTTTTATTCGCCTACTACAACCTTTGTGTATCGAAGCACCTGCTCGCCCTGCTTGTAGCCGCGCTGAACAACGTCGATAACCTTGCCTGACTTATCCTCGCCAGCAGCGAAGCGTGCTACAGCCTCGTGCAAATCGGGATTGAACTCCGCATCGAGAGCCTCAATCTCCACAACATTCTTCTGGCGCATAATGTCGACAAACTTATTATAGATGAGTCGCTCACCCTCGCGCAATGCTGCAATATCCTCGCTCTTCTCCGAAGCGGCAATCGCACGCTCCATATCGTCGAGCACCGGCAATACCGCCTTCCACACATCGCTACCGCCCGACTCAATCAAAGCCATCTTCTCGCGGAGTGTGCGCTTGCGGAAGTTGTCGAACTCGGCCTGCAAACGGAGGTACTTATCTTTCCAGTCAATCTCCTCAACCTTTGGCTCCTCTGCCACAGTGTCAGCGGGCGCCTCTGTCTCCTCTGCCATATTGGCACAAGTCTCGCCCTCATTGTTTGGACAAGCCTCGCCACCAGCAACGCCCTCTTTCTCTTCAACTACCTGATTCTCTGCTGTTTCCTTTTTCATATCTGTAATCTTTATTGTTATCTGTTATTATATTAGCACAAAAGGTGTACCGTTTACGCGCTCCGTTAGAATAGGTTGTCGTACATCGATTGGCTCTTATCGTATTTCAGGTCGGCAAGAGATGCCGCCTTAACACCAATATTGAAGCTCCAACTGCGGTGCGAGCCGAATGGAATCCACACAAACGACATCTGCCAACAGTGCAAATCACGCGTGATGGAGATTGACGTGGTGGTAAGTTTTCGATTCTGTATATCGAAACCTGTCGTGAAGGTGATACCCGTCTTTGGTGTCAGGTTGACACTACCATTGAAACCGATGGTCTGCGACACATTTCGTTTGAATCCCGTCGTACCGTTGTTCGTGTATGCAATACTATAACTAATCACATAGTTAAAACCGATGTTCCAAGGTATCGAGAAGTCATAGTAGGAACTTGCCATATAGTGCCTTCGCAGCGTAGGGTCCATCAAACCATAAGGGTCCGCAAATGGGTTGAAGTACTCTGGCGGTATGGAGTTGATATCGTTTGCTGCAGGTTTCGACTTATCCTCACGCGACTTGAAGGTATAACCGAAGCTCCATCCCGTACTTGTAATTCGACCGAGCACACCTCGCTTCAGCATCAGTTTGTTCGTTCTGATACCCTCTGGCGTCACCTCGTATGGGTCGAGCGTGAACGAGAGGTTCAAACCAAAGTTCTTGTAGAGTGTCGTACGGAACGACACTGGCAAATTCGACAATCCGAGCGAGTCGGCAAGGAAGTTATACGAACCGCTGATGCGCAATTCGTCGATAAGTTTCACCTTCTTCACACCCGAGGTATCGCGCTTGCTCAACACCTTCATCTCGAGCGATTGCGAAAGCGAGAATGTCAAGTTCGCCTGCTGACCAGCACCTGGTACACCATAAGGCTGATTCGAGTATGGCGAATAGACCTTGTGGTTACCGAGCGAGTCGGTCTGTACGGTGTTGTAGTAGCCATACTTCTGCTTACTGAAGTCAGGTGCATACGAGAATCCAATCTGCGGAGTGATGGTGTGGCGTACCGCCTGCAACTTTGAGGTCTTTTTCTTCATCTGCCACATACCATAGATTGTGGTATTTGCCGATACCGAAGCGTTGTAGTTGTAGATGCGGTAGAAACCATACTCTGGGTCGAGTGTCTCAATCTGGTTGGTCTCAGGATTCCACTGCTGCATCTGACGCGAGAAGTACCAACGCTCCGAGTAGTTGAACGAAGGCGAGATGTTGATATACTTGAAGAGGTTAATCGAGGTCGAGACTGGCAACGAGTGTTCCACTCCGTTTCGCATATTCTTCAAGGTCTGCATCGTGAAGAGGTCCTTCTCTGGCGACGATACCGAGTTGGTCAACTTCGCCGAGTAGGTGAATCCAATCTTCTCGTACCAACGCTGCTTACCCATCGCATCCTTACGCTTGAATGGGTAGACACGCGCCACATTGAAGACGATATTTGGCAATGTCACCGAGAGTTGTCGTGTCTGCGAGTTCTGCGACACCGCCATATTCATCGAGAGCGAGAATGGCGTTCCTGCCCAGCTCTTCGAGTAGGAAATCGAGGAGTTGGTCTGCGTTGCGAGGATGTCGTTCAGCGTGGTTGCCGAATACTTTGAATAACCACTTGACGAAAGGTTCACCGATGCCGAGAATGTCGAACCTGGATTTGCCTTCGGATCTTGCGAGTGGGTCCAAGTAAACTTGAAGTTGTTCTGCTTGATGTAGTCAGGTTCGCCCTTATCTCCCGTCTTTACCGACGAGAAGTCGAAGTTTACATTTCCGCGGAACTTATATCGCTTGGCATAGCGCGACGAAGCACTCACCTCCCACGAACCGAGCGTATAGATACCTCCCGTAAGGGCGAGGTCCATATGTTTGCTAAGGATGAAGTAGTAACCGAGACCACGAATGTAGAATCCTCGCGAAGCATCCTCACCATACGACGGCATCAGCAATCCCGACTTAGGTCCGAGGTTGATTGGGAAGAATCCCTCTGGGATACACGCGAAGTAGATAGGCACATCGTGCATCACAAGGTATGCTGGACCGGTGATAATCTTCTTGCCTGGAATAACCTTCGCCTTGGTCATAGCGAGGTAGAAGTGCGGATTCTCGGTATGGTCACAAGTGGTATACTTACCCTGACGGATATTGATGGAGTTGTCTGGCATCTTCTTAATCTGTCCGCCGACCAACCAGCCATCGCCCTCCTGCGTCGCTACGCCCTGAATAAAGGCCTTCTTCGAGCCGAAGTTGTAGGTGATGGTGTCCATCGTATAAGACGAGCCACCCTCCGAGAAGACTGGGTGGGTATTTTGGAGTTTGCCCTCGACCGAATCCTTCTTACCGTGAGCGTAAATCTCCTTAGTGGACATATCAATCTGCATATAGTCCGCCTGCAAGCCCATCTTATCGTACTTGATATCACCCTTGTTGTAGATGTAGACGCGTTTGTTCTTCACATCATAGTACAACGAGTCGGTATTCTTACCCGTAATGATTTGGTCAATCATCGAGCCACCCTTCTTCTGCGCAGTGGTATCGCGCTTCGACAATGGCTTAACGGCAAGGCTATCGTTTGCTACGGCAGCAGTATCGCTCTTCGCTGGTTGCACCGCATCGCTCAAACGGCGTGAAGATGGTCGGCGAGTACGACGCGAAGGCTCTTGCAGACTCTGCTGCGCACTATCCTTCGCCATTGACACTACTGCTGGCGCAAGCGAATCGCTCTTACGCGCCTGTTCTGCAGCCTGTTCCACGAGTGGTCGCGGAGTGGCAGAGCCAAGCACGATATGGGCCATCGCAAGAGCGACAACCGACAAAACAAGATATTTCAGTCTAAAATGTTTCAAAAATCCAAAATTTTTCATAACTTTGCCGACAAGTCGGCAAAAACGCCTAAAAAGCCTCGTCGCACGCATAGGCACGCGTTTTTTCGGCGCGTAAAGATAGTGAAAAAAGTGTATATGGCAAACTTTATAATCAACTTTCGACCACTCAGCAGATATTTTGCGATACTTGCCGCTCTGTTTGCACTACTAACAACAGATAACGCATACGGAGCAGAAAATGTTGCGCAGGGTGTAAAAGTCGTTGTTATTGATGCTGGACACGGCGGTACACGCTACCCTGGTGCTCAGTATGGCAATATCGCCGAGAAGAACATCAACCTCAAGATGGCGCTCCTCGTCGGAGACCTCATCAAGAAGAATCTGCCCGACATAAAGGTTGTCTACACACGCACCACCGATATGATGTTCTCGAGCGTTCTCACCGACGATTTGCAGGCACGCGCCGACATCGCACACCGCAACCAAGGCGACCTCTTCATCTCGATTCACTCCAACGCTCACCGCAATAGCGAGGTTCGAGGCGTGGAGACTCTCATTATGGGCGAAACATCTATGGAGCAACGAGTTAACCAGAATGCTCTCTACGTCAACAACAAGGAGGAGTTGCTCGATATGTCCGACGAGAAGACCGCAACAATCGTTCGCGCCTACATCCAAAACTTGCAATTCACCTATGGCGAGTATAGCGAGATGTTGGCTCGCCTCATTCAGGAGGAGTATGTCAAACTTGGTCGTGCAAATCGTGGTGTTCGTCGTCAGCCGTTAAAGGTGCTCTACGCTACGGATATGCCGAGTGTATTGACCGAGATTGGATTTATGTCCAACCCCGAGGAGTTGAAATATATCACCTCGGAGAAGGGACAGAAGGAGTTGGCGGGCGCAATCTTCCGCGCAGTGAAGCAGTATATCGAGAATGTGCGTCGCTCGCTCTTACTTGATGCTGCACCTACTGCACCCGTTGCACCTCAACCACAAGTGGTTGAGCAGCCAAAGCCTCAAGAGCCAGTAAAGAGCAAACCGAAAAGCGCAACAACCGTAAAGCGATTTGCCATTCAGTTGTTGGCAAGCGTCAAGAATATCCCTACCGACCACCCCGAGTTGAAGAGTTACCGAGGCAAGGTGTGGGTGTTGGAGACCAATAGTTCGATGAAATATAAATATTGCTACGGAGACTACGCCGATAAAGCCTCGGCACAAAAACAAATTGCCGAGATACGCAAGGAGTTTCCACAGGCGTTTATCATAACATTCGAGAAAGAGAAAAACTAAAATAAAACCTAACTATGAAGAAGATTATCCTATTATCGGCATCTTTGATGCTCGTTGGCATTGCTACAGCGCAACCAAAGTACCAGAAAGTGGACAAAGGCGACTTTATCGAGATTACCCAGCAGGGCGGTCGCACCCTTGGTTACAGCCAAAATTCAGGTGTGAAGATTCTCGAGGTTGAGGGCTATGCCTTCAAGGATTTGAATCGCAACGGCAAACTCGACAAGTACGAGGATTGGCGACTCCCATCGTCGGAGCGTGCCAAGGATTTGGCTTCGCAACTCTCGTTGGAGGAGATTGCAGGTTTGATGCTCTACTCGTCGCACCAGACTCTCCCAGCACTCGAGGATGGCAAGAAGAGAGGAACATACAACGGCAAACCATTCAGCAAGTCATACGCTTCGCCCGAGGATTTGACCGACCAGCAGTTGAAGTTTATCATCGAGGACAAGGTGCGTCACATCCTTATCACAAAGGTGCAGAGTCCTTACGTTGCTGCCGAGTGGAACAACAAGGTGCAGGCATTGTGCGAGAGCCTCGACCACGGAATCCCAGCGAACAACTCTTCGGA
>JAZQWU010000130.1:0-11741 GCA_045632505.1 Alistipes sp.
GAGTTGGATATCGAGGATATGCGCCAAGCAGCAGCATTTCGTGGCGGTAAGTGCTTGTCGGATAGTATGATAAAGGGCGACCTTGCAACCAAGTTGGAGTGGGAGTGTGCCTTCGGACATCGCTTCGAAGCATCCCCTGCATTGGTGTTGCTTGGTGGTCATTGGTGTGAGGATTGTATGCCAGCACCGTGGAACTTCGACGAACAAGCGAAGCACAATCCATTCCTTGCGCAGGTGTGGGATAAGATGCGACCTGAAGGAGATGGTAATCAAGTTTATGGCACGGCTACGCCAGAGGACTATAAATAGTGAATTTAAGGAATTTAGAGAATTTAGGGAGTTTAGTGAATTGTCGCTAAATTCCCTAATTTCTTTAATCTCACTATTCTTAAAATTGAAGCCGCCCAGCGTACCCTTAACAACCCTTGATAGCCTTTAATAAACCTTAATTTTGTTGCGCTCCGATGTCAGTCAGAGTTCGCAATTCTCCCTTTTCTTACAATAAAATTGTAATTCTCTCGTTTTATTCCCGAAATTGTGTTATCTTTGCGGGTTGTATGCGTATATTTTGCAAAATATCGGTTTTGGCGATGGCTCTCGCGGCGTGCGCGAGCTGTAATTCGTGGTCGGGATTCAAGGCTGACGACGAGATGATAGCGCGTGTGGGTACATCCTACCTCTATCGTTCGGAGTTGGCATCCTCAATGCCGAGCGGAATCGCCGCTGCCGATAGTGTGAACTATGCTCAAGCATTCATCTCGAAGTGGATTGTCGGACAGCTCAAGCAACAGGAGGCGGAGAAGTTGTTCTCGCAGTCGGAGTCGGATATCGACAAGTTGGTGGAGGAGTATCGTCGTTCGTTGCTGGTGCATCGTCTCGATCGCCACTACCTCGAGGCAGAACCTTGCGCCGAGATTACCAACAAGGAGATTGCCGACTACTACAACGCCCACAAGTCCGATTTCCGCATTTCGCACCCGATGGTGAAGGGCGAGATTGTCGCTATTGCTGACAATTATCGTCGTCGCGAGGAGTTACTAAAACTCTTCAATTCGACCAAGAGTGAGCAGCGCGAGGACTTCGTGGAGTCGTGTCGCAAGAATAATATCCTTCATCTGCAGTTCGATGAGTGGGTGTCGTTCACAGACTTTTTGAGTAACCTCCCGTTGTTGCGCACGTCGCGTCACGAGGAGTTGCTTGGCGAGAGGAAAATGCAGAAGATTCATCACGACAAGACCTACTACTACTTCCGCATCACGAATGCGCTGAAGGTGGGTGATACTATGCCACTCGATATGGCGCGCGAGAATATTCGACAGATATTGATAAACCGCCATCGTGCGGATGTTATACATCGTCAGGAGGAGAAGATTATGAATAACGCCATCTCTTCGGGACACGCTAAAATTTACGAATAAACGGAAAACTGAAAGCGGAAAACTGAAAATAACTCTATGAAAAAGATAGTTTCAATATTGATTTGCACACTTGTGGTTGTCTCGGCTGTGGTTGCCGAGAAGCGCTTTGTGATGCTTGATAAGGTGGTTGCTGTGGTTGGAAATTCATCCATCAGCCACTCTGATGTTCGCCAATATGCAAAACAGATACTCGAACAACGTCGTGCCGAGGGTTATACTTCGGATCGTTCGCCTCAGAGCGAGGCTCTCGAGAATCTGCTTATGCAGAAGTTGCTCTACAATCAGGCACTCCTCGACTCTGTTGAGATTAGCAATGCCGAGGTGGCACAGCGCGTTGAGCAACAGGTGCAGTCGATGGTTGAGCGCGAGGGGTCGCTTACGGCGTTGGAGCGCAAGTCGCATATGGCGATATATCACATCCGCGACCTCATCCGTCGTCAGTTGGAGGAGCAGTCTTATGCGCAAGCGATGCAACAGACCGTAGTATCGAAGACTAAGATTGTGCCAGGTGAGGTGGAGCGTTACTACGCTTCGATTGATAAGGATAGTCTGCCTATTATTGCCGAGCAGTATATGTATGCGCAGATTACGATGTTCCCGAAGAACCTCAAAGAGGCGAAACTTCGTACTCGTGAGCGACTTATCGAGATGCGTGAGCGTATTGTAACCGGCAAGACTCGCTTTGCTACATTGGCACGAATGTACTCGGTGGATGGTTCGGCTATTCAGGGCGGAGAGTTGGAGCCTGCTCCGTTGGCAGGTTTCGTTAAGCCTTTTGCTGATGCCTTGTCGGAACTCAAGCCAGGTCAGGTGTCGGAGGTTGTGGAGACCGAGTTCGGATTCCACCTTATCCAACTTATCGACCAGAAGGGACAACTCTACCACTGCCGTCATATCCTTATTCGCCCAACCTATACGGTGGATGAAATCGTAGCACCAATGCGCGATTTGGATAGCATTGTGCGCCTTATCAAGTGTGACTCGTTGTCATTCGAGGAGGCAGCGAAGAAGCACTCTGACGATAAGTACTCGAAGATGAATGGTGGCGTAGTAACCAATCACGACCTTTTGGAGCGTTACTCGGCATACGATGCGAAGCTCACTGCAACCAAGTTCTTGAAGGAGGATTTTGGTGCAATGGGTGGAAAGAGCATCGATGACTACAATGCAATCCGCCGATTGAAGGAGGGTGAGATTTCGGAGCCTTTCCGCTCGTCGGATATGATGGGTAACGAGTTGGTTAAGGTTGTAAAACTCGTGAAGGTTATTCCTGCTCACAACGCTTCGCTCGACGAGGACTATTTGCGTTTGGAGCAGATGGCACTCTCGGCAAAGCAGGAGAGTGAGTTCAAGGAGTGGCTCAACAAGAAGATTTCGGCGATGTATATCTACATTGCACCAGAATTCCGCAACGAGGAGTTCGAGAATAAGAATTGGGTAAAGTATAGCAAATAGTTGTGAGAAGAAGGATAGTTGCCATATCGGTTTTGCTCGTGGCGTTGGCGAGTTTGGTCTTTGCAGGAAGCAATGGCTTGCCTACTCTGTCTATGGAGCAACCACAACAGCGCGAGACCAAACCTTCGATTTCGGGCAACTCATCGCCCAAGCGCGACTATGTAGAGATGAAGTCCGACGAGGGTTGGCAGATGATCTATAATGGTCAGAAGGTTATGGTCGTAGTAGGCAACTTCGCAGCACACCATAATGGTACGGTCATTACAGCGGATAGTGCGGTGCGCTACTCCGAGCGACATATCGAGTGCTTTGGTAATGTGTTGATTAATCGCGGTACGACATACATTTATGGAGATCGTGCTGAGTACGATGGCAATACCAACGAGGCGAAGGTCTACTCGAAGATTGTGAAGGTTGTCGATGGCGACGCTACGCTCTTTACCTACAACTTCTCGTACAATACCAAGAGTAGTATCGGTAAGTACTCGGGTGGAGGAGTCCTCATCAGTGGTGACAACATCCTCGAGTCGGACCGAGGATATGTCTATTCGGACAACCACGAAATTATCTGCGTGGAGAGTGTGCAGATGCGCAATAAGGAGTACGATATGACGGGCGACTCGGTGGTCTACAATACCGAAACCGACTTCGCGCAGTTCTTTACCAATACAAACATCTGGAACAAGGGCGAGGGCAAGAGCCTCGAAGATGAGGAGTATCTCTATGCCGATCGTGGTTCGTTCGACAAACGCAAGCAACTCTACTCGCTCACCAAGAATGGATATATCCTGACCAAAGATCAGGAGTTGTTGTGCGATTCGCTCGACTACTACCGCGATAGCAACTACGCAAAGCTCCGTCGCAACATCCAGATTGACGATCGTTCGCAGAAGATGCTCGTCTTTGGTGATTGGGGCGAGTATTGGAAAGAGCCAGGTAATGTCTTTGTAACACGCGATCCATCGCTTATCAGCTACGATACTACGCAGAGCGACTCTGTATTTATGCGCTCTGATACTATCTATATATATACGCACTATCCAATTCGCGAACAGGTGGAGAAGGCGCGTCAGGATTCGTTGGCGCAAGTGGCTAAGAAGGCCGAGGCTGACTCGCTGAATAAGGCAAAGATGGCGGAGAAGAGCAAGGAGACTGAGAAGCAACCAGCACCGAAGGCTACCGAGACGAAGGAAGAAGAGCCTAAGCGTGCTGTAAAGCCGTCGCGACGAAATAAGAAGCACGATACGCAGGAGGAGATTGCTGCGCCAGAGAATATCGCAAATAAGTCGGAGGAGGTGAAGGATGAGCCGATAGCTCCTTCGATGAACGATGCTCAGCAGCCAACCCCTACACCAAAGAAGGAGGTTTCGCAGCCTGCGGTGTCAGATAGCACAAAGGTGGTGAAGGATAGCGTTGCGGTGGTGAAGAAGTCGAAGGCAGAGTTGCGCCGTGAGATGATTGACTCGCTGGCAAGCGATACCACAAAGCAGGGTATGCGTCTGCGTGCTAAACTTCTCAAGGCTGAGACCGCCGAGGTGAACAAGGCGGTTAAGGCGGCACTCAAGGAGACTCTTCGCAAGAAGGAGGCAGAGCGCAAGGTGGTTCTTGCCGAGCGCAATACACTCTTCGTGAAGTTGCTTGGCGAGGCGAAGGTACGCGATGCCGAGCGCGCCCGCATCGAAAAGGCGAAGAAGGATAGTCTCGCAAAGATTAAGGATAGCGTCAAGCGAGCTGAGAAACTTGCCAAGAAGGTGGGCTTAGACTCGTTGGTTAAGGATTCTCTGCGCCTCGATTCATTGAAGATTGACTCGCTGAAGGTTGATAGCCTCAAGCGCGATACCTTGAAGGTTGATTCGTTGAAGAGAGATTCTCTGCGCGTAGATTCATTGAAGCGCGACATCCTCGCAAAGGATTCACTCAAGGTTGATTCGTTGGCAAAAGAGTCGCTGAAGATGGATTCGCTTGCACGATTCGATACAATGACTGTAAAGCAGGTCAAGGCATACTTTAAGGCTATCTACGACAAGGAGAAGGCTGAGGAGAACCGTATCAAGCAGGATTCGCTCAATGCGAAGCTCGATCGTATAGGTTTGGCGCGTCAGGCAAAGCGTGCCGAGCAGTATCGCAAGTGGGCGGTGCGTGACTCCATCTATATGGCAAAGGCGCAGGAGCGTGCAGACGAGCAGTTGCGTCGTAAGTTGGCGCGTATGGAGAAGCGAGGTATCTATATCGAAATGGCTGATTCGGCAACTCTTGCTCAGGTAGATTCGATACTTAAGGCCGATTTCGGACCACTTGACACAATCGTAAACCGCAGTCTCGACTCGATTATCGATATCCTCTTCCCTAAACCAATTCCTTCGCCTACGGAGGTAATGAAGGAGAATAAGTTGAACCTCGACTCGCTCTACCGCGAGATTCGAGCATATAGTCGTGTGAAGATGTATCGTAGCGATGCGCAGACCATCTGCGACTCGTTGACGATGAATACTGTAGACTCGATAATCCACCTCTACAAGTCGCCAGTAATGTGGAATGGTGCAAATCAGATTACTGCCGACATTATGCACATCATAACCCTCAAGAGTCAACTTGTTCGTGCCGATTTCGAGGGTAAACCGATGATGGTGGCAGAGATTGATACCGCACACTACAATCAGGTGGCAGGTAAGGCGATGACTGCACACTTCCGCGATAATCAAATCTATCGCAACGATGTAAATGGTAATGTGCAGACCATCTACTATATGCAGGAGGATAACTCGCCAGAGCTTACCCTTATGGCTTATATCGAGGCGGGAGATATGACTTCATACATCGAAGGTCAGCTTGTTACGGGTATCACCTATCGTGGTAATCCTACCTACACCTTCTATCCTATGGATAAGATTCCAGAGACTCAACCGAAGAAACTCGATGGATTCAAGTGGGAGATACTTCGTCGTCCTACCGAGGATAGCGTATTCACTCGTACTATTCGTCCTTCTCAGCGCCACGAGAAGCGTGCTTTGCATAAACCTATGTTCCCAATCAACGCTCTTCTCCAACAGCGCAAAGCCGACTATATTCGTCGTCACGAGTGGCAGGACCGCACCGATACTCTTACCTACGAGACTATCGAGTGGCTAGAATCGCTAAAATCGTACTAATTGGTAAATTTCGCACCTTGCTTCGGACTCTAAATTCCTCACATAGGTCTACTATGCTACGGAATTTATCGCCTTGCAACGCACAAAATTTTCTCAACTATTACGATTTTAGAACCTCGGGACTCGCTTTCTCGTTTGCCTTGCAACTATCAGCTTAAATTATAGCTGGATAATAAAGGTTATCAAGGGTAATTAAGGGTTGTTCAAGGCTTTTAAGTAAAGCACTAATAATCTCTAATTACCTCTAACGCCCCTAACGTCTCTAATGTCCCTAACGCCTCTAAAATAAAAGAAAACCTATCCAACCATTGCGGTTAGATAGGTTTTATCTCTTTATTGCCTTTGAAACTTTATACCTTATTCAAAGCGTCGAAGCCCTTGCCATATACGCCCATTACAGAGCCGATAGTGATGAATGCTTCAGGGTCAACACCACGTACCACCTTCAGCACCATTGCCAAGTCACGCTTGCGACATACGCACATCACAACCTTCGAGTTATCCTTTGAGTACCAGCCCATTGCGTCAATTACTGTAGCTCCGCGTTTCGCCTCGTTATTAATGGCATCTGCCATAGCCTTATAGTCTTTGCAGATGATGAAAATCTGGTTTGATTGCTGGTTACCCGAGAGAATCATATCTACCGTATAGCTGAACACTGCAACCATCACAAAACCGTAAATCACACCATCGATACCTACATCTGGCAAGAAGAGAGCTGCCGAGATGATGATTCCGTCGGTGAGGCGGATGAACTTGCCGTAAGAGATTGTGTAGAACTTGTTTACAATCATTACAACGATATCAGAACCTCCGGTAGAACCGCCCTGCTGGAAGCACAATGCCACACCCACACCCGAGCATATACCACCCAGGATTGCCGAGAGTAGTCGGTTTTGCAGGTTGAACAAATCGACAATCGTACCATTAGCGAGAGTGAGGTTGTCCCTTGCCATAATCATTTGCGCCACCCAGCCATTAGGCACGGTGAACCATACCTGCAAGAAGTGCATCACGACAGACATTGTCAGCACACAATAGATGGTCTTGATTCCGAAATTCCAACCCACCACAAATCCTGCAATGATGAGCAAGATTGCGTTGATTATGAGCACCATAGTACCAATAGAAATGGCACCACCGGTAATGTGGTAGAGGAGGAGTGAGAGTCCGGTTGCGCCGCCACCCGCAGCGTTCGCTGGCAAGATGCAGCAGATCCAACCGAACGAGTACAAACTCATACCGAGAGTCATCAGAAGATACTCCTTGATGGTAGAGCCCAGAGTTGTTTTGCTAAGTGATATTCCCATAGTAATTGAATTATCAGGGTACAAATATAATAAAAAGACGAGAGACGAGAGACGAGAGACGAGAGTTTTTTTATTTTTTTTACTCGGCTCCTCTATCTTTTTACTCTAAATACCGTCGTATCGTAGGTCTCGAAACCGCACTTTTTGTAGAGTGCGTGTGCTGCTTGGCGCGATGGATTCGAGGTTAGGTACACCTTTTTTACATCCAAATCTTCTGCCGTTTTGAGCGCAAATTCAACCAATTCTCCACCAATATTTCGTCCTCGGAATTGCTCGTCAACAACCACGTCCTCAATCCACGCTTTGCGACCTGTTGGTATCGTTACTATAACCAGCGAAAGCATTCCTGCTATTTTGGCATCTATCTCAGCGACAAAGAGATATGTATTCTCCTCGGCAAGTAGTTTTGTTAACTCCTCTCGTGAGGGAACTACCGCATTTTTCGATAGTTGAGGTAGTAATCTGCCGATTGCTTCGGCGAGTTCCGTCGACCAAGTTTTCGCTCTATAAATATTCATCTTCCAAGTGTAGATTTTGTTTCGGTTACAAAGATATAAAAAAACTATAGTTTTTTGACTTATTTCTCGCCCAAAATTACTATCTTTGCGCTGCAAACAAAAATGTTTATTGAAAAATGCTGAATATTGTATTATTTGGAGCTCCAGGATGCGGTAAAGGTACGCAGTCGGAACTCTTGGAGAAGCGCTTCTCGCTTCGTCACATCTCAACAGGAAATGTTATTCGCCAGCAGATCGCTGCAAAGACTGAACTCGGTTTGCAGATGCAGGCTTGCATCGAGCGTGGAGAGTTGGCTCCCGACCAGCTTGTTATCGATATGATTGCTGACTATGTAGCCAATCACAAGGAGGGCACTGGCGTTATCTTTGATGGTTTCCCTCGCACTACCGCTCAGGCAGAGGCTTTCGATAAGATTCTTGCCGAGCACGACCAGAAGGTGTCTGTGATGATTAATATGGAGGTTCCCGAGGAGGAACTCGTGAAGCGCATCTTGCTTCGTGGTAAAGATTCGGGTCGTGCCGATGACCAGTCGGAGGATATTATCCGCAACCGTATCGAGGTCTACAACGCACAGACCGCAGTTGTGGCAGATTTCTATCGCGCTCAAGGTAAGTTCGAGAGCGTGCCTTCGTTGGGTACTATCGAGGAGGTAGCTGAGCGTATTGCAAAGGTTGTAGAGAAGTATCTCTAATTTGGAATCGAGAGTTAGCAATAGCTAATAGCAAAAATATGAAGGGAAGAACGGAGATTGCAGAGTTGGGCGAGTTTGGTTTGATTGATCGCCTCACAGCAAAGTTTGAGAAGAAGAATAGCTCGACAATTTGTGGTGTTGGTGACGATGCTGCAGTAATCGAGGCATCGAAAGATAAGGCGGTAGTGGTCTCTACCGACTCGATGCTGGAGGGTGTGGATTTCGACTTGACCTACTTCCCTCCGAAACATCTTGGCTACAAGGCGGTGACTAAGGGTATCAGCGACGTAGTGGCGATGAATGCTACTCCCGAGCAGATAACCCTCTCGCTTGGCATCTCGTCGAAAATTTCGGTTGAGTTCCTCGATGACTTCTACGCAGGTGTTGAGTTCGCTTGCAAGGAGGCAGGTGTGGACTTGGTTGGTGGCGACACCTCGGCTTCGGTGACTGGATTTATTGTAAATATCACTGCTGTAGGTCGCGCTAAGAAGAGTGATATCACCTATCGAAGTGGAGCGAAGGAGCACGACTTGATTTGTCTTACTGGCAATCTTGGAGCTTCGTATATGGGATTGCGATTGCTGGAACGCGAGCGTAGAGTGTTGGAGGGTATCGACAACCCACAACCGCAGTTTGAGGGCTATGAGTACCTCTTGCAACGCTACTTGAAGCCTCGCGCTCGTTACGATATGGTTAAGTCACTGCATAAGGAGGGCATTGTGCCAACCTCGATGATTGACATCACCGATGGTCTGGCTTCGGAGGTGTTGCAGATTTGCAAGGCATCGAAGTGTGGCGCACGCATCTATTTGGAGCGTATGCCATTGGCGCAGCAGACAACACGCTTGGCAGAGGAGATGAACTTCGACGCGGTGGTTGCGGCGTTGAATGGTGGCGAGGACTACGAGTTGCTCTTCACCGTGCCGCTCGATATGCGCGAGAAGATTATCAACCTCGGATGCGTAGACATTATCGGTCATATTACGGCTGAGTCGACGGGAGCATACCTTGTTACGCCAGACGGAAATGACATAGCCTTGAAAGCACAAGGCTTCACTCCGAAGCAATAGTCGGAGAACAACTGAAAAACTAACTAAAAAAACTAATAATGAAAAAACTGACTTTGTTGCTCTGCGCACTTCTCTGTTGCGCGGAGGTTTTTGCCGCAAAGGAGTATAAACTCCTTTCTCCTAATGGCGCGGTGGAGGTGACTATTACGGCTGAACCATCGTTGTCGTATAGCGTAGAGTGCGACGGCGAGCAGATTCTTGCACCTTCACAAATCGGATTGAAAATCTATGAGGGTGCAACTCTTGGCGAGAAGATTGCCGTAAAGAGAGTTAAACGCACCAGCGTGAACGATGAGATTACTCCGCAGTTCTACTTCCGCAACACAATCAAAGATTGCTACAACGCCTTGCGTATCGACTTTGCAGCCCGCTATGCTGTAGAGTTCCGTGCCTATGACGAGGGTGTAGTCTATCGCTTTGTGACCAACTTTAAGCAGGATTTCAAACTCGCGAACGAAATCGTGGAGTTCGCCTTCGCGAAGGACTATAAGGGCTACTTCCCATATTCGAACTTCACTGGCGAGAAGAACGATAAGTACTTCACTTCGTTCGAGTCGTGGTATCGCAACGTCGAGTTGTCGAAGTTCGAGTCGGATAAGGTGGCATTCGTCCCTGTGATGGTCGAAACCGACAACCACAAGGTCTGCATCTTGGAGGCTGACGTGGAGCACTACCCAGGTATGTTCGTGTCGAATCCGAAAGGCAAGACCGCGCTCTATGGTGAGTTCGCTCCAATGCCTGATAAGGTTGTTGTGGGTGGTCACCATAAGTTGCAGAGCATTGTAAAGAGCCGCAAACCGTATATTGCCGAGTGCAAGGCTGCAACCACAACTCCGTGGCGTATTCTCTTGATTACCAAAGATGCAAACACTCTGCTCGATAACGATATGGTCTATCGCCTCGCTTCGCCATCGCGCTTGGAGAATACTTCGTGGATTAAACCTGCCAAGGTTGCTTGGGAGTGGTGGAACTACTGGGGCTTGATTGGTGTGCCTTTCAAGGCTGGTATCAACACCGAGACCTACAAATACTATGTCGATTTCGCTGCAAAGAATGGTATCGAGTATGTGATTATGGACGAGGGTTGGGCAGTGAAGTTTGCCAACGACTTGACACAGATTATCCCTGAGATTGACTTGAAGGCTATCGTCGACCACGCTAACTCGAAGGGGGTAGGCATCATTCTCTGGGCAGGCTACAATGCCGTTAAGGGCAAGGAGGAGAAAGTTTGTCGTCACTTTGCCGAGATGGGTGTCAAGGGTTTTAAGGTCGATTTCCTCGACCGCGACGATGCCGAGATGGTCGACTTTCAGTATAAACTTGCCGAAACTGCCGCAAAGTATAAGTTGATGCTCGACTTCCACGGTTGCACCAAACCTACGGGCTTGCAGCGCACCTATCCGAATGTTCTCAACTTCGAGGGCGTGCTCGGCTTGGAGAATGCAAAGTTTGCTCGTAAGCACAACACCTACAGTCAGGTGGAGTACGATATGCAGATTCCATACTTGCGAATGGTGGCTGGTCAGATGGACTACACGCAGGGTGCAATGCGAAATGCAAATAAGATAAACTATTACCCTTGCAGACACGCCCCTATGAGCCAGGGTACTCGTTGCCGTCAGTTGGCAATGTATGCAATCTACTTCGCTCCGTTCTCGATGTTGTGCGACTCGCCGTCGTTGTATGAGCGCGAGGCGGAGTGCACCAAGTTTATCGCTGAGTTCCCAACCGTTTGGAACGAAACAGTAGTGCTGGGCGGAGAGTTTAGCGACTACATAGCTATGGCACGTCGCAGTGGCGAAACGTGGTACGTAGGCGTTATGTCGGATTGGACTGCTCGCAAGGTGGAAGTTGACTTGTCGAAGATTCTCGGCGAGGGCGACTACGTGGCTGAGGTATTCCGAGATGGCTTGAATGCTGATCGCTTGGGCGAGGATTATATTCGTGAGGTGGTGACAGTGCCGGCTTCGCGTAAGGTGGTTGCCGATATGGCACCAGCCGGTGGATATGTAATGAAAATAACCAAAAAATAATAACCTATGTTAGAGAAACTTAAGCAAGAGGTACTTGAGGCAAACCTCGACCTCGTAAAGAATGGACTTGTAATCCTCACTTGGGGAAATGTTTCA
>JAZQWU010000131.1:0-2163 GCA_045632505.1 Alistipes sp.
CACATCGCCTGCCAAGAAATTATCTACTGCCGAGCCATATATAATCTCTAATGCCGAACGAGTGTTTGTATGCGAGAAGTCCAACTCGACAACATCATCCTCGGGCAGGACATCCACAATCTGCTGAAAAGCCTGATAGCGGATATTGCACGCCGCCTCGAAGTTGCCCTTCGACTCCTGCTGATGAGCCTCGTCGAGGGTCTTTGCAAATTCACCACCGAGGAGTATAAAGTTCTGATTCTCGGTAGGTTTGAGGGTTATCTTTGCCATACTATTTCAATTTATTCTCGCGCTTCAACGCATAGACCATATAGGCTGTGATTACGAGCGTCATCACACCACCCCAAACGTACGCCATAGTGGTTGCGCCCATACCCACAAACTGATTCGACACGAACACGAACGACGAGCAGATATAGGTCATAAATACGGCTGGGATAAGAGCCACCCAGTAGTTTGTCTTAGCGCGATAGAGATATACCACGATGCACCACAACACCACCGATGCCAACGCCTGGTTTGTCCAAGCGAAGTAACGCCAAACGACATCGAAGTTCACCTGTGTGAGGGCAACGCCCATTGCGAAGAGTGGCACGCAGATAACGAGTCGCTTCCACTTGGTGCGCTGCTCGATGTGGAACACATCGGCAATGATAAGGCGAGCCGAGCGGAACGCAGTATCACCAGAGGTGATAGGAGCCGCCACAACGCCCAAGATTGCGAGAATACTACCTACGATACCGAGTGTGCTATCGGCAATAGTATTCACCGCCCACGCTGGGGTATGTCCTGCCATAACTGCCGATATACCACCATCTTTATAGAAAAATGCCATTGCGATAGCCGCCCAAATCAAGGCAATCACCGACTCCGAAATCATCGAGCCGTAGAACACGAAACGGCACTCTCGCTCGTTGTTCACGCAACGCGCCATAAGTGGCGACTGAGTAGCGTGGAAGCCCGAAATTGCACCACAAGCGATGGTGATAAATAGTGTCGGCACGAGCGGAAGATTGGCCTTGTTGATGTGGAGATTCTCGAGTGTCATCGAAGGGATGGTGTAGTCGCCAAATAACAACACGCCCAACAATCCGAGAGCCATAGCCACCAACGCTGCACCGAAGAGTGGATAAATCTTGCCGATAAGTTTATCTACTGGCAACAAGGTTGCGATGAAGTAGTATACGATGATGATGCCCAACCACCAGCTTTTCGAGATAGCCTCGAACTTTGTTGCAAGGATGTCTGCAGGGCTGACGATAAATACCACACCCACCAACAAGAGCAAGATGACCGAGAATACGCGCATAAACACGCCCGCACCCTTGCCGAGGTAACGAGCGACAATTTCGGTGATGCTCAATCCGTCGTTACGGACAAGTATCACACCCGAGAGGAAGTCGTGCATCGCACCCATAAAGATACCACCGAAGGTAATCCAGAGGAATGCAACGGGGCCGTAGCACGCACCGAGGATAGCACCAAAGATTGGTCCTGTACCTGCGATGTTGAGCAACTGGATGAGGAATGTGCGCCAACGCGGCATTGGAACATAGTCTACGCCATCATAGAGTTTCGCGCTCGGAACTGCGGCATTTGCATCGATTTTGCACACCTTATCGAGGTACCTACCATAGGTGAAATAGGCTGCAACGAGCAATGCCAAACAACAAATAAAGGTTATCATATCTTCATTTTTTATGTTTAATCTAACTGCGAAGGTACAAAAAAACGGAGAAATGAGAAGCGTAAAACGTAATTTTTTACTTGCAATAGAAAAAATCAAATTTATAAAACCCTTACGGCTAACCGCATAACAACAAAGACGCAGAAGAATAAACTACCCTGCACCTTGCCTCCAAAAAGAGATTGACTAGCGATTATAGGCTGATTCTTATTTTTTCTCGCTATCTTTGCACTATGGATGCGAAGAAGAGAGTTTTGTTGGGAATGAGTGGCGGTACGGATAGCTCCGTGGCGGCACTACTCCTGCAAGATGCGGGATATGAGGTGGTCGGTGTTACCTTCCGTTTCTACGAGAAGGACGACTGCACCGAGTATCTCGACGATGCACGCGAGTTGTGCGGTCGTTTGGGTATTCAGCACATCGTTTCCGACCAACGCGAACTCTTCAAAACCACCATTATCGACTACTTCATCAGT
>JAZQWU010000132.1:0-4199 GCA_045632505.1 Alistipes sp.
GGCTGAACTTACCGAGTATGTCGCTCCGCACCTGATAGACCTCTCGAAACCTGCACCCGTAGTAAAACCAATTATTGAACACAACGGTATGATTGTAGCCTCGTTAGGCAACATCTCCGCTGTGGTGGGTGCAGCCAAGAGCAAGAAGACATTTTTGTGTACTGCTCTTGTCGGAGGGCTACTTGCCGAGCGTGGTGAGTTCGGCATCACGCCACGACTGGCGAAGGTGCTGTGGGTAGATACCGAGCAGTCGGCACTCCACGCACGCAAGGTGCAGGAGCGTATTCACCGCCTTGCGGGGTGGGACGATAACCGCAACTGCGGATTGCTCCACACCCTCACACTACGCGAGGTAGACCCCAAGTCGCGTGCCGAGATACTCTATAGGGCTATAGAGTTATATCGTCCTATGCTTGTGGTGGTGGATGGCATCAGCGACCTGATGTACAACACCAACGACATAGCCGAGAGTGATGCCATCGTAGGTAGGTTGATGGCACTCTCTACGGAGTTTAACTGTCATATACTCTGTGTGTTACACACTAACCCCGATAGTGACAAGGCACGCGGTCATATCGGCTCTACGCTGCAACGCAAGGCGGAAACGGTGCTCTTTGTACACAAGGTTGGCGAGTGCTCGGTTGTAGAGCCTCAGTTCTGCCGTAACGAGGAGTTCGAACCCTTTGCCTTCATCATTGACGAGGAGGGCTTGCCTACACTCTCGGATATGCCGAAGGAGAGTGGCAACCGCAACGAAATCGTCCGCATAATAGAGGACAACTACCCGAATGGCATAGAACGCTCTGTCCTTATCGACCGCCTACAGAAGGAGTCAGGAAGCTCTTATGGCTCGGCGCAAGTACGCATAAGCAAAGCCATAAAGTCGGGTAAACTCCTACTGAATGATAAGATTGTGAGCCTACCGTAAGAATTTAACCAATTTAACCAATTTAACCATTTAACGGGGGGGGTAAATGGTTAAATAGTTAAATGGGGAGGGGCTAACGCCCTTATGTGGGCGAGCCGTTGGCTCTAATGGGGAAGATGGGGAAGTCGTGAACTCCGAAGGTCATCACGGCGCAACAAGATTAAAGGTTGTTAAAGGTTGTTAAAGGTTGTTAAGGGTGCGCGGACACTCTACTTTAACAACCCTTAATTACCTTTAATTGCCCTTAATAACCCTTAATAACCCTTAATCGCCCTTACAAAAAGAAGAGAGTTGAGAAAAAACTCTCAACTCTCAACTCTCAACTGAAAAACGTTTTCCGTTTTCCGTTTTCCGTTTTTCGCTATTTCGCTGAGAAATGCTTATAAAATAAAGGTATCGTTGCCAAGCCCTTGTCGAACTGTGCAAGTCCGTAACTCTCGTTAGGTGAATGGATTGCGTCCTCCGACAAACCGAAACCGATGAGGATAGACTTCGTGCCGAGGATGCGCTCAAAGCCACTTACGATAGGAATTGAGCCACCCGAGTAGAATGGCAATGGCTTGCGACCAAATGCCTCCTCCACAGCCTTCTCAGCCGCCTTGTATGCCTCCATATCGGTAGGCGACACGTATGGCGCACCGCCGTGCAAGAACTTAACGTTCACCTTCACGCTCTTAGGTGCGATGTTGCGGAAATGCTCCTCAAACAGACGACCAATCTCCTCGAAGTCCTGGTCAGGAACCAGACGCATCGAAATCTTGGCGTAAGCACGCGACGGAATCACAGTCTTTGTTCCCTCCTCGGTGTAACCGCCCCAGATGCCGTTCACGTCGAGCGATGGGCGGATGCCTGTGCGCTCAATTGTGGTGTAGCCACTCTCACCCTCGATGTCGTCGATGTCGAGGGCTTTCTTGTATGCGTCGAGGCAGAATGGAGCCTCGTTGAATGCCTTGCGCTCCTCTGCGGTGAGCTCACGCACTTTGTCGTAGAAGTGCGGTATGGTGATGTGACCATTCTCGTCCACGAGCGACGCTACGAGGCGAGTCAAGACGTTGGCAGGGTTAGCCACCGCACCGCCAAAGAGTCCCGAGTGAAGGTCCTTGTTAGGGCCTATAACCTCCACCTCCATATAGGTCAAACCGCGAAGTCCGCAGGTGATAGATGGTGTGTCGAGCGAAATCATCGAGGTGTCCGACACGAGGATGATATCAGCCTTGAGCTTCTCCTTGTACTCCTCGCAGAATCCGTAGAGCGATGGCGAGCCAATCTCCTCCTCACCCTCGAGCATAAACTTGACGTTGCACGGCAACGAGTCGGTGGCACACATCGCCTCGAAGGCCTTGATGTGCATAAACGACTGTCCCTTGTCATCGTCAGCACCACGCGCGTAGATGCGGTTGTTGATGATGACAGGCTCGAATGGGTCGGTGTTCCACTCCTCGCGAGGATCTACGGGCATAACGTCGTAGTGACCATATACGAGTACGGTCTTGGCCTCGGGAGAGACAATCTTCTCGGCATAAACCACTGGGTTACCCTCGGTAGGGATGACCTCGGTGGTGTCGGCACCAGCCTTCGCAAGTGCCATAGCCAAATGCTCCGCGCACTTCACCATATCCTCCTTGTGGGACGATTGCGCGCTAATAGATGGTATTCTAAGCACCTCGAACAACTCCTCCAAGAATCGCTCGCGGTTATCATTGATGTATGCGTGTACTTTTTGCATAGTGTTTTTTTTAGTGCGATAGTTTATAACGTCGGGCTTGTAGCCCTCTATGGCGTCACACCTTCGGTGTTCTTTGTCGTCGGGCTTCGCCCTCTATGGCGCGCGCCATAAAGCAGTCTTTAGACTGCGCCGCCATAAAGGAGGCTTGCCTCCGCCGTCATAGAGCCAACTTAGTTGGCGACGCTATCCTTCCTCGCGCCCTCGTTCTACCTCATTCTCAACTTAATCTCGGTAAACACCTTCTTGGTGTAGGCAGGGAAGTCACCCTCCATAATCCAGCTGTAGTAGCTTGGCTCGCGACGGAACACAGCCTCTACCGACTGGTCGCGGTACTTGCCGAAGTTGAATACCTCCTCGCCCTTCTCGTTGATGCCGATGCGACCTGCGAAGTCGGCACTCTTGCCACGAGTAGAGTACTCCGAGAGGAACTCCACGCTGTTCTCCAAGTCTGCATAGCGGTCCAACTGCGCACACAACACCTCGTAGGTAGCCATAGTGTCGGCATTGGCACTGTGAGCACCCTCCAACTCCTTGCCGCAGTAGAAGCGGTAGGCAGCCACCAAGGTGCGCTCCTCCTTCTTGTGGAAGATGTTCTGCACGTCTACATACTGAGCCTTGCGGAGGAAGTCTACATCCACGCCCACGCGGATAAACTCCTCGGCGAGCATTGGGAGGTCGAAGCGGTTCGAGTTGAAGCCGCAGAAGTCGCAACCTATCATAAACTCGCGCAACGACTTCGCCACCTGGCGGAGTGTAGGGCAATCCTTCACATCCTCGTCGTAGATGTGGTGTACGGCACTTGCCTCTGCTGGGATTGGCATCTCGGGGTTGATGCGACGCGTGCGGATAATCTGCTCGCCATCGGGCATAACCTTCACAACCGAGATTTCAACTATACGATCCGATGTAATATCGGTGCCCGTAGTCTCCAAATCGAAGAAGACCATCGGACGCTTGAGGTTTAGTTTCATAAGCTAAATTTTAATTGATAATTGACAGTTGACAATTGACAATTATTGGTAAAACGATAAATCGTTTTGTTTGTTTTCTATTTCCAATTACTTTGTGAATAATCAAAAATAAAAAATCAATATTCCTTTAATTATCAATTATCAATTTTCAATTGTCAATTATAAAAACTTACGCGTTGATCATCATCGGCATCAAGAGCATCAAGGTGTTGCTGCTCTGAGCATCGTCGTAGACTGGCTTGTAGACACCTGCACGCGACGAGTCTGCCAACTCAACCAAGATGGTTGGAGTCTCGAGGTTGGTCAAAATCTCAACCAAGAAGGTAGACTTGAAGCCGATGGTGATAGGTGTACCCTCGTAGCTGCACGACAACGACTCGTTAGCCGAAATCGAGAAGTTAACATCCTGCGCTGCCAACACTACGCGGTTGTTAGCGATGTCGAGGCGGATGAGGTTGGTCGAAGGGTTCGAGCATACTGCCACACGCTTGATTGCGTTGAGCAAGCCTACGCGGTCAACGAGCAACTTGTTAGGGTTAGCCTGTGGAATAACTACGTTGTAGTTAGGGTATGC
>JAZQWU010000133.1:0-17347 GCA_045632505.1 Alistipes sp.
TATCCGCCCTTGACGAACGCCTCTACCTTGTCGTTGTGGTTGTAGAGGAGTTGCGCGCTCAACGAGAACTCCTGATTGAAGAATCGCTTAATCGAGGTTGCACGATTCATATAATCGACTTCGAGGGTAAAATTACCCATATAGAAGGCATTGCTGAGAGCAATGATGCTTGCGAACTTACCCTTCTCCTCCAACTCTACGAGGTTTGTAGACCATATTGGCGAAAAACAGCCATACTCGCCCGTCCAATAGAGCGAATATACAAAACGGTTTGCTGCAAATGGTCGTTCACCGAATGGCGAAGTGCCAAACTGGAAGCGGAGTGTGGTACTCTCGTCTTTGGTTGTATACTCTACATTGCCACCCCACTGGTAAATAGCGAGTTTGTGCCACAGAGGTGACACTAACGAAGTGTGGACATCAACATCGTAGTAGTCCAACTCCCAGGTACCAATCGAGAGCATATCCTTTCCTATGGTGAATGTGAACTGTCCTACCGAGTACGACAATGTGAGCCAATCGATAAAATCGACGTCGTTTGAGCGGAATGCGTTCTCGTAGAGCGCTTTGCTCGATGCCCAATCGCTCGAGAGCCAATGGTTGGCGAGTGAGTACGAAAAGTTACCCACCGAGCCATCTAAGAATGTGTAGAGTGATGAATTTCCAAAATCGAAACCTGAGTAGCCGCCCTTCGTAGGTGCATACGGATTAACATCGAAACGTGGTGTTACGATAAATTCCGGTGTGCGGCTCTCTTCTTTAACCTCTTGAGAGTAGGTACAGAAGTAGCCCAGCGTTGCTACCAACAATACTAAAAGCCTCTTCATTTCCCATAAACAAAATTCAATGGTTCAGGGTACAAATATAGACAAAAAAACGGAAAACGTATAACGGAAAGCGGAAAACTGCAATAAAAATTAAAAATTTTTAGGCTTTTAGCTTTTAATTGTCAATTATCAATTGTCAGATGCCAATTTGCGGAGGTATTTCGCAGTGTGGCTTTCGGTGTTTTGAGCGACTTCGGATGGTGTTCCTACGGCAATGATATTACCGCCACTTTCACCACCCTCTGCTCCGAGGTCGATGATGTGGTCGGCAACCTTTATTACGTCGAGATTGTGCTCGATGATAATGACAGTATTTCCCTTGTCTACCAGCTTGTTAAGCACTTCAATGAGTCGGCGAATATCCTCGAAGTGCAAGCCGGTTGTCGGCTCGTCGAGAATGTAGAGTGTGCGACCCGTTTCGCGCTTCGAAAGTTCGGCTGAGAGTTTAATGCGCTGGCTCTCACCACCCGATAAGGTGGTACAAGGCTGACCGAGTGTGAGATAGCCCAAACCGACATCTTGTATCGCCTTGAGTTTTTGATGGATAGTTGGAATATGTTCAAAAAACTCAACGGCGATATTTATCGTCATATTGAGTATGTCGTTGATGCTCTTACCCTTGTATCGTACCTCGAGAGTCTCCTTGTTGTAGCGATTGCCGCCACACGCCTTGCACTCGACGTAAACGTCGGGCAAGAAGTTCATCTCGATGGTTTGAACGCCCGCGCCGCGACACTCCTCGCAACGACCGCCCTTTACGTTGAACGAGAAACGGCCTGCCTTGAAACCGCGCACTTGTGCATCTGGTGTCGCCTCGAACAACTTACGAATGTCGCCGAATACATTCGAATATGTTGCTGGGTTAGAACGCGGTGTGCGACCAATAGGAGACTGGTCTACTACAACCAATTTGTCTATATGCTCCAATCCTTCAATCCTATCATACTCAAGTGGTTGAGTGTAGGAGCGATAGAGATGATGCGATATGATTGATACCAATGTTCCATTTATGAGCGACGATTTGCCCGAACCGCTAACGCCCGTTACGCAGATGAGTTTACCGAGCGGAAATTCAGCATCCACTCCCTTGAGATTGTTGCCTCGTGCGCCAAAAATCTTGAGCGACTCGCCACTACCCTCTCGCAGCACGCTTGGAATCTCTATAGAACGGCGATGTGCGAGATAATCTGCGGTGTAACCTTCAGAACGAAGTATGTCTTCGTATGTGCCTTGCGCGACGATATGACCGCCACGACGGCCCGCCTTAGGACCAATGTCAACGATGTAATCGGCAGCGCGCATCATATCCTCGTCGTGCTCTACCACAATAACCGAGTTGCCAGCGTCGCGCAGTGCCTTTAATGTATTGATTAGGCGTTCGTTATCGCGCTGGTGAAGTCCGATGCTCGGTTCATCGAGGATGTACAACACATTCACCAACTTCGAACCGATTTGCGTAGCAAGGCGAATGCGCTGACTCTCTCCGCCTGACAGCGTTCTTGAAGCGCGGTCCAACGACAAATATCCCAATCCTACATCAGTAAGGAAGCGCAATCGCTCCTTTATCTCCTTGAGGATTTCGCGTGCAATTTTTAGTTCCTTCTCGGTTAACTGTTCCTCGACGCCCTCCATCCATTCACGCAATTGTGAGATGGACATAGATGATAGTTCGACAATGTTTTTGCCCGCAACTTTGAAGTGTAATGCATTCTCTTTCAAGCGACTACCGCCACAAAGCGAACACTTGCGATAAACGACAAACTGCTCTCGCCATTTATCTCCCTTACGGGCATTATCGTCGTCTAATGTGGAGTTTATGTACTCGGCAACACCCTCCCACGAACGCATTTGACGGCCTCTGCTCGAGTGGTCGATAACTTCAACCAGCATAGGCTCGTCGTCACCATAAAGTATAGCGTTCAAACCCTCCTCGGAGATTGCTCTGATAGGGTCGTCGAGTGTAAAGTCGTGTCGTTTGCCAAGTGCCTCCAATGTTGCAAATAGCGCATTTTCGCGACCTTTGCCAAGTGGAGCTACGCCACCCTCGCGAAGTGATAGAGTGTCGTCTGGAATAATCTTCTTCGTGTCGAAAATTGCCTCTTCTCCCAAGCCATTGCAGCGCGGACAAGCACCCTTTGGTGAGTTGAATGAGAATGTGTATGGCTCTGGATCTTCGAGTGCGGCACCAGTCGTAGGACACATCAGGTGGCGCGAATAGTGGCGCATACCTCCTGTGTCGTAGTCGTGAATCGCCATCTGTCCTTTGCCTTGTCGCATAGCTTCGCGGAGTGAGGTCATAATGCGGTCGCGAGCATCCTCACGCGCCGTCATTCTATCCACTACAAGCTCGATTGAGTGGGTCTTGTATCGGTCAAGTTGGTCGCACGAAGTTATGTCGCGAATCACGCCATCGATGCGAGCGTATAGATATCCTTTGCGGATGAATGAGTCTAATAAATCGCGGTAATGTCCCTTGCGTTCACGCACTACTGGGGCGAGAAAAGCAATCTTCTTTCCAGCGTATTCGCGTACTATCAAATCGGCAATTTGGTCATCTGTGTAGTGGGTCATCTCCTCGCCTGTAGCGGGGGAGTAAGCACGCGATGCTCTCGCAAAGAGAAGTCTCAGAAAATCAGCGATTTCGGTTACAGTACCTACAGTAGAACGTGGGTTGCGGTTTGTGGTCTTTTGCTCGATGGCAACAACGGGCGAAAGTCCCGAAATTTTGTCCACATCGGGACGCTCCATTGTGCCGATATATTGGCGTGCGTACATCGACAATGTCTCCATATAGCGACGCTGTCCCTCGGCATAAATTGTGTCGAATGCGAGTGATGATTTACCCGAGCCCGACAAGCCTGTTATTACAACCAGTGCATTGCGCGGAATCTCAAGGTCTATATTCTTGAGATTGTGGACGCGAGCGCCAACGATTTTAATCTTCTCCTCCATACGCAATTATTCCTTAATAGAGAGCATCGAGTAGAAAATATCGTGCAAAGATATCACGCCGATCAAATCTGCAAAGCAGATGCCGACGATTGCTGCCATAAATATCTTAATAAAATTCTTGCCCCACCCTGCCATATAGTGCGAAGCGAGGAATGAACCTATCATATTGCCCAAACCGTGAATGATACCGAAGGTGTAGTCCACATTGCCCATAATCATAAATACCACCAATGAGAATGGTGTGGCGAGCAAAATGACAAAACCCTTGATGGCATTTGCGGTCACCAAGTCCATTCGCATAAGCCATAATGCGATGGCGAGAATGAGGTATCCGATGCCGATGTAGATGTATCCGCCATAGAAACCAATAAGGAAGAACCACAAGTAATGTAATGGTTTGATTTCGAGGCGGTGACCTGCTTTCATCTTAAGTCGGCTATCAAGTAGCAAATAGACCATTATGACGAGCAGAATGACGCCGAAGCAAATCTTGAAAACCCATTCGTTGATGTAGGATGCGACGAACGAGCCGGCGATATTTCCGAGGATTACGGGGATGGATAATAGGAATCCGTGCTTCAGGTCGAAACTCTTCTTGCGAATGAATGTGACCGTTGCTGCAAGGTTCTGCATTAGAACGGCAATGCGGTTTGTTCCGTTGGCTACGTTGATTGGCAATCCGAATGCCATAAACATAGTCATAGTTATAATCGAGCCACCTCCTGCGAGGGTGTTGATTATACCTACTAATGTGCCCGAAACGAGCAGAACAACTGCAATATGCCAATCCATAATTTTCCTATCCTTTATTTAAGAAAGACAAAGATAGGAAAAATTAAGAATTAAGAATTAAAAATTAAAAATTATTTTCAGTTGTTTGAAAATTTTATTTCTCGTTTGTGCTAAAATCTTGCTACTGGTGCAGCGTCGAGTGTCGAAAATTCCTCTTTTTGATATTTGTAGTAGCCCGCTACTGCAATCATCGCTGCGTTGTCGGTTGTGAAGCGACGCTCTGGTATAAAAGTGCGCCATCCGCGCTTAATTCCCTCCTCGGCAACACGCTCTCGCAATAGTGAATTTGCTGCTACTCCACCGCCGATTGCAATGTCCGAAATACGATAGTGCTTCGCTGCCTTTATCAGTCGCTCGACTAAGATATCTACTACTGTGTGAAGTATGGCTGCGCATAGGTCACACTTGCGTTCCTCAATGAAATTAGGATTTTCTGCTATCGCATCGCGCAATGTATATAAGAACGATGTCTTTAAGCCTGAAAACGAGAAATCGAACTCTCCGATGCGGGGTTTAGCAAACTTGAATGCGTCGGGATTTCCCTCCGTTGCAAGGGCATCAATAACGGGTCCTCCAGGGTAAGGCAATCCCATAACTTTTGCGCATTTGTCGAGCGCTTCGCCAGCTGCATCATCAATGGTTGAGCCGACAATCTCCATATCAAATGGCGAGTTAACCTTGACGATTTGGGTGTGACCGCCACTAACTAACAGACATAGGAATGGGAAGTTCGGATGCTCGCACTCCTTGTCGGGCATATCCACAAAGTGGGAAAGAATATGTCCGTGAAGGTGGTTGACCTCCACTAATGGAATGTTGTTGGCAATCGCCAAACCCTTTGCGAATGAAGTTCCGACCATAAGTGAACCAAGCAAGCCTGGACCTCGCGTGAAGGCAATGGCGTCAATCTTGTCGGCGGTGATGCCTGCATCGCGCAATGCTGTGTCCACAACGGGAACGATATTCTGCTGGTGGGCGCGCGAAGCGAGTTCCGGAATTACACCTCCGTAGCGCTCGTGCACGGCTTGCGAAGCAATAACGCTCGAAAGAAGCGTGGTGTTGCGTAGTACTGCGGCTGAGGTGTCGTCGCACGAAGATTCGATACCAAGTATGATAATGTCGTTGTTCATAGCTAAATTGCTGAAACTTTTAATTGTAATTTCAAACTTTTAACTTTTGCCTAAAAAAGTTGGCGCTTTGTTTGCAAGTTCCGCAAAATATGCCTACTTTTGTAAGTTATTATATAACTTATGAGGCCTAAAGTGCCGAAAATGTGAGCAAAGCAGTGCGCAAAGTTACAAAAATATTGTTGAAAGTGTTATCCGCAATCGTTTTATTGCTGATAATTTTTCCTCTGTTGCCTGCATTGATGCTCTCAATTCCTTCTGTGCAGAACGTGGTTGCCGACAAGGCAGCTAAGATGGCAAGCGACTATCTCGGTACGAAAGTTGAGATTGGTAACGTCACGATTGGAATGATGAATCGTGTGGCGGTACGCGACTTCTATGTAGCGGATCTCGACGGCGACACCCTACTCTATGTAAAGCGTGCAGATGCTTATATCGCATCGCTTGCGTCACTCGCAAAGAAAAATCTTGTAATCAATTATGGAAATGTTCAGGGTGGTAAATTCGTTGTGCGCGAGACTGATCGTGGCATAATGGCGGTGAAGGAGGTTACCGATAAGTTGGTAAAACCTGACCGCAAGAGCGAATTTAGACTTGATATACATAAGTTGGAGGGCTCGGGAGTTGAGTTCCAGCTGCTTCGTAAGGATGAACCTCGCGAAGGTGTGGACTATGCCGATATGCGACTGCTTGGTATTGATGTCCTAATGGAGAACTTCCTTGTGGATAAGGGTGCGGTGTCGGGTGATATTCGTACTCTGTCGTTTACGGAGCGCAGTGGATTCGACTTGGAAAACTTGTATGGATATTTCTACGTCTATGATGGTCGCGTGCAAGTGAAAGGTGCTCAGATAAAGACTGCGTTGAGCGAAATCAATCTCGATAACCTTTTGCTCGATGGCGAGGATTGGCTCGACTATCGCGACTTTATAAATAATATTCCGATTATTTGTAGCATCAGCGATAGTAATGTCTCGTCGGAGGATGTAGGATACTTTGCTCCTACGCTTTGGAACTGGCAGACAACTCTGCGTAATGCATCCGCTTCGATGAATGGTACGGTTGCAAACTTCAAAGGTAAGGTCGTAAACGCAACCTTGGAGGATGGTGGTGTGCTGCAAGGCTCTGTTCGTGTGCGAGGACTTATCGATGTGGAGAAGACTCGCTTTGATATCCAGATTGATAGATTGAAGTCGTCGACCGACGAATTGACATATCTGCTTGATAGAATTGCCCACCTTTCACTTGGTGAGAAGGCGGCGCAGTATGTGTCGCGAGTGGAGGAAATCGATGCCTCGGGCGAATTTCACGGTACTATACGCAACTTCAAGGTACGAGCAAAGAGCTCTCTTGGAAGTGGCGGTGGCGTAGAGTTGGAGTGCACAATGAAGAATCCATCGAGCGGACGAAAGTCTGTGGATGCGAGCGTTGCTACTACTGATGTTGATTTGGCAAAGTTGCTCGCGGTGGATAAGCTGGGCAAGGCTACCCTTTCGGCAAATGTTGCAGTAGAACTTGGCGATGATGCTCCTTTGACATTGCGCGGAGGTGGTCAAATTGCAAGCGTTGGTCTGAACGGATATGACTACCAGAATATTTCGGTTGTAGCAGATATTGAGGATAGCCGTATTGCGACATCGGTGGGTATTGCCGATGAGGCGTTAATGGTCGACTTGCAGGCGTTGGCAGATATCTCGGACAAGGCGATGCCAGCCTACGATGCTGTTATGCGAATTGATCGTGCCGATCTGCACGCGATGAATATCAATCGCCGAGATTCGATCTCGGTACTCAAGTGTAATGTCGGTTTGTCGGTGCGAGGTGCTACAGCAGATGAGATGAATGGTGTGTTGCGCATCGCAGAGGCTGAGTATGAGACCGTTGGTCGCGAGTGTGATGCCGACTTGGTTGAGATTTCTATTGAGAGCAACGAGGATACACGACGTTTGTCGCTCGTCTCCGACTTTGCTGATGCAATATTCGAGAGCCGTACTCCATATAAGAATGTGGTCTACTACTTAAAGGATTTATTGGTGCAGTATGCTCCACTCCTCTACGATAAGGCGACGCGAGATAATATCACTACACGAGTTGCTGAGATTGGTGACGAGGTCGCAATCCTTTCGGTTACTACCAAGGATTTGGATCCGTTGCTCGGCTGTATCACCGATGGAATGGAGATGGCTGAAGGCTCGAAGATAGAGATGCTCGTCAGTCCTGTGGATAATCGTTTTGTAATGCGTGCTTCGTCGCAGTATATGATGCACCGCAACTACCTCGCTACGAATATCGATGTTAAGGCGGGCAATGCGAGTGACTCGTTGGCGGTGACACTCTCGGCGGATGACCTCTATGCTGGAATGTTCCACTTCTCGGGCGTGGAGTTGAGCGGTGGTGCTAAAGATAATGCTATAAATATGGATGCGATGTTTGCCGACTCGACGCGTGATTTACACGGCGAGGTGTCGGCAACAATGCGTGTCTCGCGCAGTGGTGCGGGCCGTAAACTCTCGTTGTCGCTCAATCCTACATATCTCTATAGTGGCAATACATTGTGGGATATCACAACAGATGGCATTGAGATGGACTCTTCGCGAGTAGATATCCGTCGCTTTGCGGTGCGTAGCGATTCGCAGGAACTCTTCGTTAATGGTGTCGCTTCGCGCAACGATAGGGATTCGGTACATATGACTATGCGCAACTTCTCGTTGGCACCATTCACTCAGATTACAAGCCGCATAGGATATAATGTGGATGGTCGCACCAATGGTTACGCGACAGTTCACTCGGCAATGAAGGATTCGCGTATTGATGCTCGCATCGAGATGGATAGCGTTAAGGTGAGCGGTGTGGCAGTACCTAATCTGTTGCTCACTTCGCGTTGGGATTTTGGACGCAGCCGTGCTTCGCTCGCTATCTCTACACGCGAGGATAACAAGCGTGTAATTGAGGGATACTTCGCTCCATCGCAGCGACG
Source organism: Alistipes sp. (assembly GCA_045632505.1). Lineage (GTDB taxonomy): Bacteria > Bacteroidota > Bacteroidia > Bacteroidales > Rikenellaceae > Alistipes. Next base: position 8,676 of record JAZQWU010000133.1, read on the forward strand.
CTACTATGCTCGTATGCGTACTTCGGGCGTAAAGATGAATCTGCTCGATCCAATGCTGAGCAGTGTCATTACAGATACAGAAGGCGTCGCTGATGTCGATTTGACATTCAGTGGCGAGAATCGTGCAGCGGAGTTGCGAGGCGAGATAAAAGTTGACAATCTGGCAACTACGGTAGACTATACCCGATGCCGATATACAGCACCGAGCGCAACCATCTCGGTCAAGAATAATCGCTTCTCTACGTCGAACGTCGCAATCTACGACAAAAACGGAAATAAGGGCTCTGTCTCGTTGGATTTCTCGTTGGCGCATCTCTCGAATATTGAGTACAATGTAGGTTTGAGCGTTAATAATATGGAGGTTCTGAATACCACCGAGCGCGATAACCCTATGTTCTATGGTTCTATCTTCGCAACAGGTACAGGTTCCATACGAGGCGATAAAGCGGGTATCAAGATGGACTTCGTGGCGCGCAGTGACGATAACTCGAAGTTCTATATGCCTTTGACCGACAATAGCGAAATATCGTCTGCTGACTTCGTGACATTTGCTACGAAGGAGAGCGACACTACATCATACCTTGTGCGCAAGAAGATGTTGTTCGAGAATCGCCAAAAGCGTCGCACTTCGGGCGGTGGAGCTATGGATATTACGATGGCTTTGGATGTTCGCCCTAATGCCGAGGTGCAGTTGGTTATCGACCCTACCGTAGGCGATATTATTAAGGCCAAGGGTGAGGGATTGCTCAATTTGCGAATCAATCCACAAACCGATGTCTTCGAGATGTATGGCGACTACACCATCGAGAAGGGAAGCTATCTCTTTACATTGCAGAATGTAATCAATAAGTGGTTTGATATTGAGCCAGGTTCAACCATCCAGTGGACTGGAGATCCTCTCGATGCGTTGCTCAATATCGATGCCGTTTACAAGTTGAAGGCGTCGTTGCAACCATTGTTGGAGGGCTCGCTTACGGAGAGCAATCGCTCCTCTCGCGCAGTGCCGGTGGAGTGCTTTATCCATCTCACCGATAGATTGACTCAGCCGAATGTGACATTCGATATCGTAGTGCCGAATGCCGATTCTGACGTTCAGAATATCATTGCAAGTGCTTTGGCAACGCCTGAGAGTAAGTCTCAGCAGTTCCTCTATTTGATTATTGCAAACAGCTTTATCTCGGAGACATCGAATGCGATGACTACATCGATGGGTGCGTCGGCTACGGCGGCAACAGGATTTGAGATGCTCTCGAATCAGTTTAGCAACTGGCTTTCGAGTGACGACTACAAGATTGTGTTGCGATATCGTCCTCGCACCGAGCAGATGAGCGATGAGGTTGACTTCGGATTCTCGAAGGGTCTGGTTGATAATCGCTTGCTGATTGAGGTGGAGGGTAACTACATTGTGGATAAGACTCAGGTTGTGAATGCTACGTCGAACTTTACGGGCGAGGCGTACCTCACTTGGTTGATTGACCGCGCCGGTACACTCCGCTTGAAGGGCTTCACCCATACGATTGACCGTTTCGACGAAAATCAGGGCTTGCAGGAGACCGGTGTAGGAATCTACTTCAAGGAGGATTTCAATAATGCGAAGGATTTGCGTCAGCGCCTCAAGTATCGCTTCAAGCGCGAGAAGAAGAGTCGTGGCGAGGATTCGCAAAAGAAAGGTAATGACAAAACAACAAATTAAATAACAATAAAAAATTAAAAGATTATGATGAAACTTTTGCAGACAGCCGATGCGGTTGTAGAAAATGTAAACGCAGTTGCAGGAAAAATGTCTCTTTGGGATTTGTTTAACCAGGGAGGCTGGTTGATGTGGGTATTGCTCATCTTGGGCGGTGTTACCATCTTTATCTTCGTGGAGCGATTTGTTGCTATTCAGCGTGCTACACGTTTGGATATGCACTTTATGAATCGCATTCGTAGCTATGTCCTCGATGGAAAGGTTAAGGATGCAATGGCATTCTGCCACCACGAGAATACTCCAATCGCACGAATGATTGAGAAGGGTTTGGAGCGTCTTGGTCGCCCTATGAGCGACGTGCAGAGCGCAATCGAGAATGTTGCAAACCTCGAGGTGTCGAAGTTGGAGAATGGTTTGCCAACACTTGCAACTATCGCTGGCGGTGCTCCGATGATTGGATTCTTGGGTACTGTACTCGGTATGGTGCGCACCTTTATGGATATGTCGGCTGCTGGCGGTACCGTTGATATGGCGTTGCTCTCGGGTGGTATGTATGTAGCGATGGTTACTACCGTAGGTGGTCTCGTTGTAGGTATTCCTGCATACTTCGGCTACAACTACCTCGTAGCCCGCATCGAGAAGTTGGTGTTCCGTATGGAGGCCAACTCTATCGCATTTATGGATATCTTGAATCAACCAGTTCAAAAATAGTTTGACTTATGGCAATTAAGAGAGGATCAAAGGTTGATAAGTCGTTCTCGCAATCGGCAATGACTGACCTGATGTTCCTTTTGCTGATATTTATGCTCATCGCAACTACCCTCATTAATCCAAACGCATTGAAGTTGGAGTTGCCTAAGAGCTCGAATCAGTTGAAGGATAAGGCTATCACTACGGTGTCAATCGAGCAGCGTGGTTCGGAGTATGTCTACTATGTCGAACTCGACAAGGTATCGGGCATCGAGGGCGTAGCGCGTGCTTTGAAGAGCCGATTGGAGGGACAGAATGAACCTACCGTATCGTTGCATTGCAACAAGAAGGTTGCGGTAGACGAGGTTGTTAAGGTTATGAACATAGCCAAGGATAATGGTTATAGATTGATTCTTGCAACCCAAACTAAATAAATTTAGACAAAAGAGAGAGTCGAAGGAATCCATTTCTCTCGTCTCTTGTCTTTCGTCTTTGGTCTAAATAAAATATGAGTTCAAAACATTTTGCATACATATTTTCGGCACTCTATATAGCGATGTTGTTCTGCGCCTTTCGCTTTGGTACGTTTGAAATCAGACCAAGCGAAAAGCCACAGAGTGATATCATATATATAGAGTATGTTGAGACTCCCCCACCACCTAAACCGAAACCACAGCCTCAGCCCAAGATTAAGGAGGCACCGCGCCACGAGAATCTCGCTCCGCGCGACAATTCGCAACAGGTGTCAGGTGAGGCGGAGGAGACTCGCACTGTGAATCAGCGTGCTCTGTTCAAGATGTCGAAAGATGGTGTTGACAAACCCGACAATGCCGGAAATCCATACGCTAAGCAGGATACTGTAACTAAGGCATCGGGCAAGGGCGGTGGATTGAATCCTATTGGCAACGATGCGCTCGATGAGGGCTTGCAGGGTCGAGGTTTGGTCGGTTCGTTGCCACAGCCAGTCTACCCTGCGGGTAACAAGCGCGGTGTATTTAAGGTTGTAGTTCGAGTTGTTGTAAACCAAAGCGGAGCAGTGACCGATGCTTCATATGAGCAGAAGGGCTCAACGACCAACGAGAAGGCGTTTGTTGACGCTGCTATTACTGCTGCGCGCAAGGCTCGCTTCACCGAGAGTAAGGCATTCTCGCAGGGCGGTAAGATTACTTACGTATTTATAACCAAGTAGAAAACGCACTATTATGAAATATTTATTGGCGCTTGTATGTTGCGTGATTGCGGTTTTGCCGTTGCACGCCGAAGGAGACGAGAAACGTAATCGTAATGGTGCGCACATCTCGTTCGAACAGACCGAGATGAATCTTGGTGAAATATCTCGCAAGGGAGAAAATAAGAGATGCGTCTTCCGCTTTGTGAACGATGGCGTAGAACCATTGGTGATTTTATCGGCCACCACAACCTGTTCTTGTTTGAAGGCAGATTTCTCGCGTAAACCAGTTGCTGTAGGCGATTCGGGCGAGATTATTCTCACGCTCGAGAGCAAGAAGGTCGAGAATGGCATCTTTCATCGCATTGTGCAGATTCGCTCCACTTCTACAAGTGGAACAGAGATATTAACAATCAAAGGAGTTTCAAAAGATTAAACAATATGAGTGTAGTAATTCGTTTTTCGGGAGATTCGGGCGACGGAATGCAAATGGTGGGCAACCTCTATTCGGAGAGTGCTGCCTTTGCTGGATATGGTGTATTCACCTTCCCTGATTACCCTGCAGAGGTGCGTGCACCGCAAGGTACGGTTGCTGGAGTTTCGGGATTTCAAGTACATTTTGGTTCGCAGGCGATTACCCATCAGGGCGACAAGTGCGATATCTTGGTTGCAATGAACCCTGCTGCTTTGGTGGCGCATCACAAGTACGCTACCGCTACGGCAACAATTTTGCTCGATAGTGACGGCTTTACCAAGGAGACCGTTGAGAAGTTGGGCTACGATATCGAGACTATCGTCGAGACACTCCATCTCGAGGAGGCGAATATCGTCGAGATTCCAGTTACACAGATGACTCTCGATGCGGTTGCCGAGTTCGGTCTTGACCGCAAGTCGGCATTGAAGTGTCGTAATATGTTGGTGTTGGGCATCACGCTTGGAATGTACGACATCTCGACCGACTATGCCGAGAAGTTTATCACAAAGAAGTTCGGCGTGAAGAATCCTACTGTATGCAATGCTAATATTGCAGTTTTGCGAGCAGGTGAGAACTATGCGAAGAATACGCACCTTGTAGGCGAGTATCACGATAAGAACCATTCTAACGCCCTTGCAAAGGGTGCTTATCGCTCGGTAAATGGAAACCAGGCGGTTGCTTGGGGATTTATCGCAGCGGCAGAGAAGAGCGGACGACCACTCTTCTGTGGCTCCTACCCTATTACCCCTGCTACGGGTATCTTGGAGGAGTTGGCAAAGCATAAGGCATTGGGCGTAAAGACCGTTCAGGCGGAGGACGAGATTGCAGGTATCTGTACTGCAATTGGTGCTTCGTTTGGAGGCGCGTTGGCTGTAACTACCACATCGGGCCCAGGTTTGGCTCTCAAGAGCGAGGCTCTCGGTTTGGCTGTGATGGCGCAGATTCCGTTGGTAGTCGTTGATGTTCAGCGAGGAGGTCCTTCGACCGGTCTTCCTACAAAGAGCGAGCAGGCAGATTTGTTGCAGGCGATGTATGGTCGCAATGGCGATAGTCCACTCGTGGTGTTGGCAGCACACTCCCCTGCAGATTGCTTCGAGAAGGCGTATATGGCGGCGAAGATTGCATTGGAGCGAATGATGCCGGTTGTGCTTTTGACCGATGCGAACTTGGCAAACGGAACAGAGCCTTGGCTTATTAAGCGAGTTGCAGATATGCCAACGATTACCCCTCCAATCGTTTCGCGTGAGGAGTTGGCAGAGAAAGCAGAGTGCTTCAACGAGCGCGGTCTGTTCAATCCATATTCGGCAAACGAGAACTTGGCTCGCTACTGGGCAATTCCAGGTGCAGAGGGTTTGGAGCATCGCTTGGGCGGCTTGGAGAAACAACCAAAGACGGGTGCGATTTCCTATACTCCTGCCGACCACGCTTCAATGGGCGCATTGCGTGCCGAGCGCGTTGAGCGTGCTGCGGAGTTGATGCCTGCGGTGGCGGTTGATGGAGTAGCGGAGGGTGACTTGCTCGTTCTCTCTTGGGGTAGCAATGTCGGCAAGGTATCCGAGGTTGTTGCCGAAGTACGCAACGAGGACGGAAATGTTGCTCACGCAACTGTGGAGTTGATTAACCCACTCCAAAAGGGCGTTGCCGAGGCGATGTCGCACTTCAAGCGCGTGTTGATTTGCGAGAGCAATAGCGGACAACTTGCATCGCATCTTCGTTCGGTTACTCGCCACGAAAATATCTGTGCCTTGGCAGATATGGGAGCGCAACCATTCGCTGCAGACGCGCTCAAAGCAGAGATTTTGTCTAACTTAAACTTGGATTAGCACTATGGCAACAAAAACATATACTTCGAATGACTTTCGTAACGGTAATGCCGTAAAGTGGTGTCCAGGTTGTGGTGACCACGCAGTGTTCAACTCGGTATTGAAGGCGTTGCCCGAGGTGGCTGAACGCTTGGATATCCCACGCGAGAACTTCGCATTTATCTCGGGTATCGGCTGCTCGTCGCGCTTTGTCTACTATATGAACACCTACGGCTTCCACACCATTCACGGTCGTGCAGCCGCAATCTCTACTGGTCTGAAGACCGCACGCCCTGACCTCTCGGTGTGGGTTTGCTCGGGCGATGGCGACTCGTTGGCTATCGGTGGTAACCACTTTATTCACGCTTGCCGTCGTAATATCGACTTGAATTTGATTTTGTTCAACAACGAGATTTATGGCTTGACCAAGGGTCAGTACTCCCCTACTTCGAAGCTCGGTAAGGTGACTAAAACATCGCCATTCGGTACTATCGAGGAGCCGTTCTCGCCAGCTGTGTTGGCTATAGGCGCGAAGGCGTCATTCGTGGCGCGTACCATCGATATGGAGCTCGATTTAACCAAGGAGCTGCTCGTCGAGGGTGCTTGCCATAAAGGTATGTCGGTGGTTGAAACACTTGTTAATTGCGTGATTTTCAACCATAAGACCCACGCCGACTATGCCGATACGAAGGCTATACGCGAGGAGCGTACCATCCGCCTTGTTCACGGCGAGAAGATGCTCTTTGGCGCAAATAAGGAGAAGGGCTTGGTGCTTGATGGCTTGCGCTTGAAGGTTGTAACCGTTGGCGAGGATGGCTATACTTTGAACGATGTGCTTACTCACGATGCACACTGCGAGGATACCGCCTTGCACACAATGCTTGCATCGATGCGCTACCCAGAGTTCCCTGTTGCGGTGGGTGTTATTCGTGATGTCTCACGCCCAACCTACGACAGCGAGGTCGCTCGCCAAATCGAGGAGCAGCAGGCTGTGAAACCGAATATGAAGGCTGACGATTTGTTCTTCGGTGGCGAAACGTGGAAAGTGGAGTAACTTTCCAAATTAAAAAATAAGAATTAAAAATTAAAGATTCTTTCGAAAAGACAATGAGAATTGGAGAAATACAAACCTTGCGTGTAGCGCGAGTGTCGGAATTTGGTCTGTATCTTGCAGACGAAGAGGGCAACGAGGTGTTGCTCCCAAATCGCTATGTGTCGCTGACGCAGAAGGTAGATGATGAGGTCGAGGTGTTCGTCTACCACGACTCGGAGGATAGAATTGTGGCGACTACCGAAACGCCAAAAATAACCGCTGGCAAGTGTGCCTACCTCAAGGTTGTAGATAAGAATATTCACGGCGCGTTCCTCGATTGGGGTATTACGGGCAAGGATTTGTTCCTCCCGAATCGCAATCAGCAGGGCGGCGTATTGGTAGGCTCGTACAAGGCGGTATATCTCTATGTGGATAATATTACCGATCGTTGCGTGGCAACCTCAAAGTTGAAGCAGTATGTCAATAATGAGGATATTATCACTCTCGCACCGCGTCAGAAGGTCGAGGCGTTGATTGTGTCGGAGAGTGAAATTGGTTATCGTGCAATTGTCGAGAATCGCCATTGGGGAATGATTTACAAGAATCAGATTTTCCGCGATGTGAAGCTCGGCGACACAGTAGAGGCGTACGTTAGCCGCATCACCGACGACAACCGCATTGACCTCTCGCTCCAGCAGAAGGGCTTTGCTCAGGTTAAGGACTCGGCAGAGGTCTTGTACGATGCAATTGTCGAGGCTGGTGGCTCGCTCAACCTCACTGACAACAGCTCGCCTGAGGAGATTAAGGAGCGCCTTAATATGAGCAAAAAGTTGTTCAAGCGCTCGCTCGGCGTGCTTATGAGTCACAACCGCGTAGAGGTCAGCGAGAACAGAATAAAGGTTAAGGAGTAGCGCAGAATGGCTAATATTGCAACTGCAGAGCGCGTGTCGCTCGAAAAGTCGGATAACTATGTGTTCCAGCGTTCGGTGTTGGCGTATCATCACGCAGCCGAGTTGGTCAAGGGCGATATTCTCGAAATCGGCACTGGCTCTGGCTATGGCGTGGAGGTAATTGCGCCAAAGGCTACGCGATACATCACGGTGGATAAGCAACTGCCGCAGAACCCGCTCCAACTCGAGAATGTGGAGTACTACGATATGGAGGTGCCGCCAATCGAGTTCGAGAACTGCTCGTTCGATGCGGTGGTGTCGTTTCAGGTAATCGAGCATATCGAGGACGATATGACCTTCGTGCGCGAGGTGGCACGCGTGTTGCGCCCCGAGGGAAAGTTCGTCGTATCGACACCTAACGCACCAATGTCGATTACGCGCAATCCGTGGCACGTGCGCGAGTATAAGGCTAATGAGTTGTACAACTTGCTGGGTTGCTACTTCTCGAACGTCGAACTCTACGGCGTGGTTGGCAACGAGAAGATTATGGAGTACTATCGAAAGAATCGTCAGAGCGTGCGCAAAATCACCTGTTTCGACATTCTTGACCTACAACACCGCCTACCGCGCAAGTTGTTGCAGGTTCCATACGATCTGCTCAATCGCTTGAATCGCCGCTCACTCCACAAGAAAAATACCTCGCTGACCGACTCTATCGTGATGGATGACTACTCTATCGTGCCGTACGAGGCGGGAATGGAGTGCTTCGATTTGTTCGCGGTGGCAACAAAGTAGCGCGACACGAAATCAATTAGATAAGCAGGGGCACCCATCGGGGCTCCTGCTTTGGGCTTATTGGTCAAAATTAGTACATAAAATCGGGGCAATCGATTGATTTTCTTATATTTGCACTATTTGCGTTAG
>JAZQWU010000134.1:0-26921 GCA_045632505.1 Alistipes sp.
TTTGCACCCACGCCGTTTTCTTGGCGCGAAAGTGGTGCAAAGATAAGGCAAGTTTTTTAATCTACCAAATTTTTCAGCAAAAAACTGCAAAAATTTTTCAGAACCTTATTTTCTGCTCTCTGGATTCCGCTGTTGTTTCCAGCATCTTTCTCCCTGATTGCGGCTGCAAAGTAACGGCAAATTTCTCTAATTTCCAAATGTTTTCCGCCATTTTTTCGTGGGTTTTCGGCGTGCGATTTTCTATCTGGTTAGTTATCAGTGACTTGTAAGGTGAAAAATTTTTAAAAAATTTTAATAATATAAGTGGGGAGCGCAAGGCTTTATATTATATATAGGTATAAGGAGAGAGGAGAGTTGAGAGTTGAGAGTTGAGAGAGGAGAGAGGAGAGAGGTTATTAAGGGTTGTTAAGGGAGATTAAGGGTTGTTAAGGGTTATTAAGGGTTATTAAGGGTTATTAAGGAGTTTAGGGAGTTTAGGGGATTTAGGGAATTTAGGGGTTTGCTCTAATAGACGCTAACAACCTTAACGCCCCTAACGACGCTAACGACGCTAACGACACTAATGGCCCTACCCCACTACAATAACACTATTTATTGTCAGAAGGCGTGAGATGTGGTGCATCGCAAAAGAAGCATCGCTGGGATAGTACAAAAGCGTACAGCCCAGCGATGCTTACCTTTTGGATGTGACATATATTGCGCCTTATCACAAGAAAACAGAACGATTTTCACGACATTTCGTCAAGAAGCTTCTCGCACGCCTCTTCGAGCATATCGATGACTAGGTAGAATCCTTCGCGACCTTCGTAGTATGGATCAGGAACGTAGTCGTAGCGGTCGGAATAAGAGGTGAAATAATCGCGCATACGATAGATTTTATCGATGTCCTCGCGTGTTGGAGCGAGACGAGTCACGCGCTCGTAGTTGCTATCATCCATCACGATGATGCGGTCGAAGTCGTCGAAATCAGCTACGCGGAACTGGCGCGAACGATGAGTGAGGCAATATCCTCGACAATGCGCAGCCTCACGCATACGAGGATCGGCAAGTTCGCCTGCGTGACCGCCATAGGTGCCTGCAGAATCAATCTCGAACTGCTCGCCAAGACCACGCGCAAAGACCTTTTGGCGGAAAATCTCCTCCGCCATTGGCGAACGGCAGATATTTCCCAAGCAGACAAATAATACTTTCTGTTTCATAGTTATTGTTGTGTTATTAAAATGCTTCATTAATCGAGAACACTGCGCCGTGAATGAGCTTACCGCGTTGGTCGCGCGAGCCGAAGCCGTAGTCGAGGCGGAGATTTACGTTCTTTTTAAGCTCAAAACGCAGGCCTACGCCATAGGTCGGTAAGGTCTCGTGCCACGAGAAGGTGCCGAAGTCGTGAAATACATTTCCTGCGCCGCCCCACGCCACTGCGCCGAGGCGTTTGTAGATTTTTTGGCGAAGTTCCGCTTGTAAAGAGATGGCACACAAGTCGTTGAAGCGGCCAGTATAGTAACCACGCAATGCTCCGCCGAGCGTTGCATTATAGACCCAAGGGGTATTCTTGCTATTGAGTTCGCCGCGCAGGTCGAACGCCAGCACACCTCCGTGCCAAAGGCGTTGGTAGTAGTTCGCAGTAAGGCGACCACCCCACAGCGTGTGTCCGACGCTATTCATCCCGCAAGGGCGCACCTTCGCTTGTACTGCGACATAGACACCGCGTTGCGGATTGGTGATGACATCGCGCGAATCATACTCGACAAAGAGTGAGATGCCCGTAGCGTTATATGTTGTTGTCTCGCCACCAAGCAGCGAAAGGAACTCCTCCTCGGCGACATATCGCTTACCGCCAAAGCGACCGAAGTGGAAGTTGAAGTCTGCACCCACACCGACATAGAGCCCTTTTACAACCCTCTGCAGAAAGCGCACATTGACAATCGAGCGCGATGCGAGGTAGCTCACCGCCTCGTTCTGCATCGCAGCATCATAGCCTACACCCCAAAAGAGCGTCGGCATAGAGAAGAATTCAGCATTGTAGAGGATGCGTTGGTTATCGTTGCGAAAGATGTTTGTGCCACCTATACCCACGCGATAGAAGCCCGTAATCGAAGCGGTGGCAAAGACCGAAAAATTCGATGCAGGGATATCGCGGTTCTGCTTGTCGAGGCGGTAGAGTCCCGTCGCCATCACCGCCAAACCCAACGAAGTGGAGTTGGTGTAGTAGATGGTAGGCACGAATGTCATATCTACGCGTTTCTCGAAACTCTGGTCGGTGTTGCTCTCGGCAATGTAGCGCACGAAATTTTGAAAACCCTTGCGTTCCTTGGTTGTTTGCGAGGTGCTATCCACAGGAGTATACCTATATGCGACAGTATCCCTGCCGAGGACAAGGATACTATCATTTTGTGCCACTGCCTCAACCGTCAAAACGGCCAGCAGCACGAATATGTATACTCTGAGTGAGTTCAATTAGAAACGATATTTGTCGATTATGCTATAGAACAACTCCTTGCCCTTCTCGTCAACCTCGTTGCGAAGGATATACTCGAGGTTACCCTCCTTAGTAACGATGAGGAGCATAAACTTCTTGTCGCAGTCGCCCAAGCCCCACGCATTCTTGAATGTGTGGTCAGGATCCTCGATGATGGTTGCGCCATTTCGCTCAACACGCTTACGGCAAATCTTACGCAAGAAGTTCTTTGGCAACCAGGTGTCAGGAAAGTTCAAGATACCAAAGCCATAGATCTCTGGACCTGCTGCGCGAGCATTCTCCTCCAACTCCTCGGCGAACTTATTGTTCTTGCTGAGGGCCAAGTAGGCATCTGGATCAACGTAAAATATAAGCAAGTTCTTCTCGCCATAGTGTGGCAACTTGGTTGGGTTGCCATACAAATCCTTGATAGTAACATTTTCAACCTTGCGAGGTTCGATAACACCTTCGGCATAGGCCGAAACACTAATAAGCAAGGCAAATAGGGTCAAAAATATATTTTTCATTTTCATATTTAGAGTTTTTTCTTTGCGCCGCAAAGATAAGGTATTTTTTCATATAACCTCTACTCATATATCGAAAATCAACCAATAGGCAAATAATTTCAACGAACACCCCACTTACACAACGATTTTTGACCTATTAAGTCCTTTGCGTTTACGATCGATGTGCGACTCCAATCCGTAACGCCCACTTCCCGACATTACAAGCGTGATATAGAGACCTATATATAATATTTGACGCTCTACGCCGAGCCATCCGAGCGAGGGGTAAATGATAAAAATCTCGACAAACATTCCGAGCGCCATAATGAAGGCGGCGAAGCGCACGCCATAACCGAGAATTATCATCACCGCAAATGCCGCCTCGAGCAGAGTGAAGATGACAAATGTTGCCCAACTGCTGTCGAAGAGCAACGCCGGATAGCCAGTGAGTACGAAGTTGTAAGTCTGTAACTTATTGATTATGTGAAGCGTAATAAGCACACCCACAAAGAGTCGCAGAAAGAGAATGGCGCGGTCGATGGAGCGGTACTCGCGCAATATTTCGAGGAGTTGTTTCATCATAGCAACCCACCTCGTCGCAAGAACTGCGCCAAAAAGAAACGGAAAACGGAGAACGGAAAACGGAAAAAGATTTTCGATAGAGAGTTCAGAGTTGAGAGATAAAGGCTATTAAGGGCTGTTAAGGGAGATTAAGGAGATTAGTGTTTTTCTCTAATAACCTCTAACGCACATAACGTCGCTAACGCCACTACCCCCAAAAACCAAAAATCGTAAATGATTGAGCTATTTTTGTGCGATGCTAGGCGACGAGAGCGGAGCATAGTAAACCTATGTGAGCATCTCGACGACCGACGCACTCGTGCAAAAAGAGGCAATCAGAACGATTTTCAAAAAAATAAAGACTCTCAAAATGAGAGTCTTTATTTTTTGCAAGTAGCGATAGACTATTTCTTAGCCTCCTCAACCGATACCTTACGGAACTCCTTCAAGAGCTTAGTGAGCTCCAAAGCAGCCTTACGTGCGCGAGTACCAGCAGCCTTGTTATTCTTCTCTACCTGTGCAGCAGCATTTGCCTGGAAAGCAGCTACTTGTGCGTTGATCTGATCTACTAAATTTTTCATACCTTTTAAATTTTAGTTGTATTGGTTTATGATACAAATTTAAACTATTTTTTCGAATCTGCAAAATTTTTTATGAATATTTCCCCATAAAAAAACTTTTTTTGTGCTTTTTCAGGAGATTTGTGGGTATATTTTTTGCAAAAGGTGTTTAAAAACGCGATTTTATACAAAAAACACCTATGAACCTTATGAACTCTACAGCGAAACGTTTTATCACTGTGTTTGCTACGATTCTTGTCGTTTCGTGCAAACATCAGCAGGATAGCAAGATAACTCCGCTATCAATAGAGGTGGCGAAGGTTGCCACGATGGAACTACCCTACACGAAGAGTTTCATCGCTCCGATTGCCGCCAACTACTCGGCTACGATTCAGCCTCGCATCTCAGGTTTTCTGCTGGCATCGTCATTCGAAAATGGAATGCCGGTGAAGCAAGGCGATTTGATTTTCAGATTGGACGATGCACCGCAACGCGCCAATCGTCTGGCAGCCGAGGCATCCCTCTCCTCTGCCCGAGCAAAAGCTGTAGAGGCGAAGCGCAACTACGAACGCGCAATTCCGTTAGCACGCATAAATGCGATAAGCCAGATGCAACTCGACCAATACACCGCCGAGAATAAGGCGGCTATGGCGGAGGTGAACTCCGCTAAGCAGGCGTTACGCAACGCTACGCTCGACGAGAGTTACACGCGCATCTACGCACCCATCAACGGTATTATCTCCTCGTCGGCGGCTACGGCTGGCGATTATGTGGGTGTTGGTACGGCATTTTCGACGCTGACAACTATCCAAAATATCGACACCGTATGCGTAGACATCGCCATTCCTATGAACGAGTATCTCGCTATTTCGGGGCGCAAGGCGTTCTCCTACGACAACGCTTCGCTCCTCTCCGATATTCGATTGCAACTCGCGGATGGTAGCGACTACCTCGAAGAGGGATTTTATAAGTATACGCGCCAGAGCATCGCCAGCGAGATGGGTAGCATCGTCTTGGTGGTAGGTTTCCGCAATCCGAACTACGCGCTCAAGGTTGGACAATTTGCTCGCATCTCGGCAACGCTCGGTGCAAATCGAAAACAGACGGTAGTGCCTCAACGTGCCGTAACACAGATTCAGAACATCTCTTCGGTGTGGGTTATACGCGCCGATTCGACAGCCGAATACCGCGCAGTAAGGCTCGGCAACACCGCTGGCGAGTGGTGGATTGTGGAGGAGGGCGTAAGCGGAGGCGAGGTTGTAGCGACTATGGGATTACAGAAGTTGCGCAACGGAATGAAGGTTTCACTATCAAAATAGGTGCGCGATGAAAAATTTCTTTATACACAGACCGATATTTGCCATATCGCTCTCCGTCATCATCGTACTGCTGGGCGCGATATCCATCTCCTCGCTTTCGATTGAGCAATATCCCAACATCACACCGCCAGTAGTTGAAGTTACTGCAACCTACGAGGGTGCCGATGCCGAAACGGTGAACAATGCCGTAGCCACCCCCATTGCCGAGAGCATTATGGGCGTGAGCGATATGCTCTATATGCAAGCGACAAGCGCCAACGATGGCTCGATGACCTTGCAGGTGACATTCGACATAGGCTCGGATGCCGACCTCGATGCCATATTCACGCAGAACAACGTATCTACGGCAATGGCGAAGTTGCCTTCGTCAGTTACCGAGCAGGGCGTAGTTACACGCAAAACGCAGACTGGATTTTTGATGGTCTACGCCCTCTATAGCGACGGACGCTACGACGAGAGTTTTCTCTCGAACTACGCCTACATCAACATCCAAAACGAGTTGCTCAAACTCAACGGCATTGGCAAGGTGGAGATTATGGGTGCGGGCGAGTATGCTATGCGTGTATGGTTACGCCCCGATCTGCTCGCCTACTATAATATATCGGTGAGCGAAATTCTCGATGCCATCTCCACCGAGGCGGGCATCTACCCTGCTGGCGAGTTTGGCGCAGAGCCCACCCCACCAACCACGCAGTACACCTACACCGTAACTATGCCACGCCAAATATCTTCGCCCGAAGAGTTTGGCAACATCCTACTGCGTACCACCGACAAGGGTACGCAACTCAGATTGCGCGACGTGGCAACGGTAGAGCTTGGCAATCAGAACTACGGCACAAGTTCGAGCTTTGGCGACAAGCCGACCACCATCATCACCATCTACCAAGAGCCAAACTCCAACGCCGTAGCACTCGGCAACGCCGTGAAGGCAAAGATGGCACACCTTACAGAGCGAATGCCCGACGGAATAGAGTTCGAGGTGCTGGTCGATGGCACAAAGAGTATCTCGGCAGGTATTCGCGAGATTTTCGAAACGCTCGTCATCGCGCTTATTCTCGTCATACTGATAATCTTCATCTTCTTGCAGGATTGGCGCGCCACGCTCATTCCGCTCATCGCCATACCCGTTTCGATTGTCGGAACATTTATGGTCTTTCCGCTGTTGGGCTTCACCATCAACATCATATCGTTGCTCGGTTTGGTATTGTCGGTGGGATTGGTTGTGGACGATGCGATAGTGGTTGTCGAGGCGGTGCAGGCAAATATCGAACGCGGAATGCACCCTACCGAAGCGACCGAGGAGGCGATGAGCAAGGTTACATCACCTATCATCGCCACAACAATCGTCTTGCTGGCGGTGTTTCTTCCGATCTCATTTTCGGGTGGCATCTCGGCACGATTATTCCAGCAATTTGCCGTTACGATTTCGGTGTCGGTAATCTTCTCGATGATAAATGCCTTGTCACTATCGCCAGCATTGTGCGCAATGCTACTGCGCCCACGCAAGGAGCGCACTACGGGTTTCTTCGGAGCATTCAACAGCTTGTTCGACCGAGCAATGGCACGATATAGCAATGCGATTGGAGGCGTTGCAAGGCGTTGGCGCACCACCATTGCGATGGTTGCAATAATTCTTGTAGCAATTGGCGCGATGCTGAAAATCCTTCCACGCGGTTTTCTGCCCGACGAGGATTTGGGATTCTTCACCATATCGGTCAATGCGCCCGACAACATCGCCCTCTCGCGCACCAAGCAGATTATGGCAAAGGTCGATTCGGTGACCAAAGCGACTCTGCCCATCGTCGAGAGTACGGGCATTGTATCAGGTTTCAACCTTATCTCAGGCGTAGCATCCACCAACTGCGGCATCGTATTCGTGAAGTTGGTCGATTTCAACAAACGCAAGATGTCGGCAATGGAGGCGGTGGCGAAACTGAACGGAGTTCTCTACTCTGCCATTCCAGAGGCGGAGTGCGGAGCATTCGTTTCGCCCTCCATCCCTGGTTTGGGAGTCACCTCAGGTGTAACATTCGAGTTGCAAGATAGGGCTGGTAAGGGTACCGCCTACCTTGCAGAGCAGAGCGACAAACTCCTCGCGGCACTACGCAAGGAGCCTCGCATACGTTCCGCATCAACGCAGTTCCGCAATGGCATAGCACAGAAGCATCTCGACATCGACAAGCAGCACGCGCAGATGAGTGGCGTGTCGCTCTCGTCGCTATATGCCGAAACCGCGACGTTGCTCGGAGGGCGGATGATAAACAACTTCAACCTATATGGTCGTTTATACCAGAGTTACCTGCAAGCAGCACCCGAATATCGCGAAGATGCCACCTCGCTCGAGAACTATTTTCTGGTGAGTGGCAATGGCGAAAGCGTACCGCTGACGACCTTTGTGACTGTGCGTGATACTACGGGCGTGCAGTATGTCTCGCAGTTCAACCTCTACCGCTCCATCGGTATAAACGTCACGCCCGACGAAGGTGCTTCCACAGGCGATATTATGGCAGATATCGAGCGCGTGGCAGAGGAGGTGCTGCCCGACGATACGGCAATCGCGTGGAGCGGAGTGTCGTTCCAGGAGCAGAGCGAAAGTGACAATGGCGGTTGGGTGTTCGTGATTGCGTTCATCTTTGTTTTCTTCACACTCTGCGCCTTGTACGAGAGTTGGAGTTTGCCATTGGCGATTGTGTTGGGAGTGCCGTTGGCGGTGATGGGAGCATTGTGCGCCGTAGGGTTGGCGCATATCGTTGCTCCGCAATTCATCAACGACATCTATATGCAGATTTCGTTGGCGATGCTCATAGGTTTGGCGGCGAAAAACTCAATCTTGGTAGTTGAGTATGCCGACAAGCTCTTTCGCGAGGAGAATCAATCATTGCTCGATGCCACAATCAACGCCGCGAAGATGCGTGTCAGACCAATCCTTATGACCGCCTTCGCCTCGATTCTCGGAATGTTGCCGTTGGTATTCGCCTCGGGAGTCTACTCCACCGCGCGCAATATTATGGGTGTTTCGTTGGTCGGTGGTCTGCTCTTTGCAACAATTTTCGGAGTGTTGCTCTATCCTGCTCTATACTACTTGGTAGGCAAAGTGGCACGATTTGAACAAAAACGAAAGGAGGAGAATTATGCGTAAAATAGTCTACATATTGTTTATTTTGGCAGCGACAGCGTGCAATCCGCGACTAACTGCGCCTCAACTTTCACCGCAAAAGGAGTATCTCTTTGGCGAGGGATTTTCGAGCGATTCGATACGGCTCAGTGAGGAGTGGTGGCAAATGTTTGGCGACACAACGCTCAACCGACTTGTCGCACGCGCCATAGCGCAGAACAAGAACATCGCCATTGCCACATCGCGCATAGAGGAGGCGCGACACAACCTTATCATAACGCGCTCCACCTATCTGCCATCATTCTTGGCGAATATCTCGGTCGAAGGCTCATACGAAAGTGCCACAGACAACATCGCGCAGAACTACAAGATTCTGCCGCAAGCGAGTTGGGAATTGCCACTTTTCTACTCGTTACGCCACGCCACCCAAGGAGCAAAGGCCGCCATCAAATATGAGGAGTGGCAATATCGCGGAGTGCGACTTGCGCTCGAAGCGGAGGTGGCGACATCCTACTTCACGCTACTGCAATACCGCCAAGACCTTGCCATCGCCAAGCGTAGTAGTGAGTTGCGACGCGATATGGTGGGGTTGGTAGATTCGCTCTACCGCTATGGTTTTGCCTCGGGGGTGCATCTCGAGCAGGCGCGAAGTCTGCTCTACACAGCCGAAGCGGATATTCCTCTATATGAAAAGGCGATTGCGCAGACCTTGCTCTCGTTGGCAACGCTGACGGGTGATAGCCCCGACCTATTATTATATATAGGTATAGATGGTGGGCGCGCCATAACAAATGACTATCAACCCTACAACCTCGCTGTTGGCGTTCCGTCGGATATGTTGCATCGTCGTCCCGACGTGATGTCGGCATACTACACAATGTTGCAGAATGCTGCCGAGGTTGGATTGACTCGCTCAGCACGACTACCCTCCATAACGATCACCTTGTTCGGAGGATCGGAAGGCGTCAAGGTGAGCGAACTCTTCTCGAGTGATGGATGGGTGGCAGATGCTCTGGCCTCACTCTCGGTGCCTATATTCAAATTCGGAAATTTGCGCCGTCGCGAGTTGGCTGCACGCGAGGTCTACAAGCAGTCGCTCCTTGCCTACGAGCAGAGTTATATCGAAGCATTGAGCGATGTGGAGAGTGCGCTGGTGGCAATCACCTCCTCGCGCAAGGAGTTGTTGCGCTATGCGTGGTTGGTCAAATCGTATCGCAACATCGCGCTTATGACCTACTCGCTCTACCGCAACGGATTGTCGGATTATCTGGATGTCATAGATGCTGAGCGTTCGCTCTACACCTCGCAGATGCAGTTTGAAAACCTCGTCGCCCAGCAATACATCAACTACATTCACCTATGCAAGGCACTGGGAGGAGGATTCCAAACGGAAAACGGAAAACTTTTTTAATTGACAATTGAGAATTGAGAATTGAGAATTAAACACAAAATTACTCACGACTCTCTACTAACTACTCACTAATATGAGATGTCGCGGTAGTTATACTTTGCCATAATCTCGCCGCCCTCCATCTCGACCAATCCATACTCTGCGCGGAGTACGGTCTTCATAGTCTTGGAGTCCATATTGTAGATTGGATAGGCGGTGTCGGTGTTAGCAATATGCTCGGGGGTGATGTAGACAAGTGTGCCACCATTCAACTCGATGTGTCGCTCCACCGCTGCAAAGCGTTCGCGCACCGCCAATGGCATATCCGTCTTCGCCATAAAGAGCATATAGAGTTTGCCCTGCGTAGCGAGTAACTCGGCAGTCTTTTCGCCCTCGTGGTTGCTAATGTAGAACTCGAGAATCATCGGCTCGACACTATGGTTGTCGCTCTCCACGCGAGTTTCGACCCACTCCCAACGTTTCTCGTTGTGCCACGCCTTATCCTCGAGCGAGAACTCGCGGACACGCCCCGTACGGCGATTGCGATAGACGAGAACCACCTCCTCGGATGTCTGCTGCACACGCGCTCGCTCCATCTCATCGCTGATATTCACACCCACCTTATAAGGGAGCATATCGATAAGCGGAAGGTGGCGATAGTGGTAAGCACCCATACTCATCGCAAAGGTGAAGAAGAGACACATTAACGAGAACTCCAACTTCGAGAATGCGAAGATTCTATCGGGGCGGTAGCGATACCAGAAGCACAACGCCATAGGCAACAACACTGCATTCTTGGCAAACGACTGCCAAGGTGTGAGCTTTATCAACTCGCCAAAGCATCCGCAATCCTCCACTGGAATGATTGTCGCGCTCAAAAATGTTAATATCGTGAAGAATATCATCGAAAGCACCGATAGTACCGACACCATACGGATACGCACCTTAAAGAGGAGCATACAACCCATCATCAATTCGGCACCACTCAACCATATCGACAGTGTAGTTACCAACCAATCGGGTGCTGTAATGTCGTACGCAACCAGATAGTTGCGCATTGCGAGTATCGTACCCCAAGGGTCTATCGCCTTGTAGAATCCCGAGACGATAAATGTTATCGCAAAGAGGATTCTGCAAAAGTGCGACAGGTAGCGATACCAACGTCTATTTCTCAGCGCTTGTGCCATCTTTCTTCTATCTATTCAAGAGTGGGGCAATAGTCTTTTCGATGCGAGCGAAAATCTCGTCGGGCGAAGCCATCGCACCCTCGTCGTTACTACAATCTACGACCAAGAGTTCGCTATCGCGCTCGGCAGATTCGATATAGACCTCACGCACACGCTCCTGCAACGAGAGTGACTGCTCGTGGATGTCGGTTGCGCCATTGAGGTAGCTTCTATCGTCACCCTCGCGTTGCTCGGTCAAACGGCTCTTTGTGAACGAGAATGGCACATCCAAGAACAACGATACATCGGGACGAGGAATCTTATTCACCTCGTACTCCAAGTTCAAAATCCAGTCGTTCAAACGGAATCGTGCCTCCTTGTCGGCAATCTTCGCGCACTGATAGCCGATATTCGAGTAGACATAGCGGTCAACGATTACCACCTTGCCCTCCTCCTGCCACTGACGAATTTGCGGTGCCATATCGGCACGATCGCCAGCATAGAGCAGAGCCACAAGATAAGGGTCTACCTGGTCTATTCCACCGAGTTCACCTCGCAAGAAGCGAGCAATCAACTCGCCATATACTGGTGCATCGAAGCGCGGAAAGTGAACATACTCACTCTCGATGCCTCGCTCGGCAAACATTTCGCGCAGTTTCTTTATTTGGGTTGACTTACCTGCTCCGTCAAGTCCTTCAAGTACGATGAACATAAAGTTCAGAGTTAAAAATTAAAAGTTAAAAGTTTTTTAACATTGCGACAGCTCGTTTTAGAGCCTTTATAAATGCGTCAATATCCGCCTTATTTGTATATAGTGCTATTGAGGCGCGGACAACGCCGTTGGTGCCATAGCGTGCCATAACTGGTTCGGCACAATGATGTCCCGTACGAACGGCTACACCCTGCTTGTCGAGAATCATTCCGATGTCGTAGTGGTCGCAGCCCTCGACATTGAACGAAATGATTGGTGACTTATCCTCGGTTGTTCCATAAATGCGTACACCCTCAATCTTCAGCATCTCCTTAGTTGCATAGTCGAGCAACTCCTTCTCATACGCCTCGACCTCCTCCTTCGGAAAGTTCTGCAAGAACTTAATCGCCTCAGCCAAGCCCACCGCACCGATAAAGTTCGATGTTCCAGCCTCGAATTTCAACGGCAGAGGTGCGTAGGTAGTCTTTGCGAAGGTCACCTTATCGACCATATCGCCACCGCCCATATATGGAGGCATCTGGTCGAGCAACTCGCGCTTGCCATACAACACGCCTATTCCCGTAGGACCATACAACTTGTGTCCCGAGAAGGCGTAGAAATCGCAATCGAGAGCCTTCACATCTACCCCACCGTGCACAACACCTTGGCAACCATCCACCACCACAACTGCACCCACCGAGTGCGCCTTTGCGATAATCTTCGCAAGGTCAGGTCGTGTACCGAGTGTGTTCGAAGCCTGAGTTACCGCCACCACCTTGGTGCGCTCGTCAATAAGCGAATCGAGCGAATCGAGTTCCAACGCGCCATTATCCGCAACTGGGATTACGCGCAACTCCGCCCCCTTGCGCTCCGTAGCCAACTGCCACGGCACAATATTCGAGTGGTGTTCGATATGGCTGACAACCACATTGTCGCCCTCGTGCAAGAACTTCTCGCAGTAGCTCGATGCCACCAAGTTGAGCGACATCGTAGCACCCGAGGTGAATACAATCTCCTCGCGGCACTCCGCACCCACAAACTCTCGCACCACCTCGCGAGCCTCCTCATACTTGGCGGTCATCTCCTCCGAGAGAAGGTGTACGCCACGATGGATATTGGCATTATCATTCAAGAGCAACTCCTCCATCTTCTCCACCACGCAACGTGGCTTCTGTGCCGTAGCTGCGCTATCGAGGTATATCAACTTTCGACCATACACCTCGCGCTCCAAGATTGGAAACTCAGCCCTTATTTTTTCGATATCAAGCATCGTATTACTCATTTAATCTCTTTTGCAACGCCTCGGCAAGTACCTCCTGCAAAGCCTCAACCTCGCACTTCGCAACAACATCGCCGACAAATCCCTCGAGCATAAGTCGCTCCGCAGCCTCCTGCGAGATACCGCGCTGGCGCATATAGTAGATTGCCTGCTCGTCAAGTTGTCCTACGGTCGAGCCGTGCGAACACTTCACATCGTCGGCATAAATCTCCAACTGTGGCTCCGACACCACACGACCACCACCAAGCTCGACATTGCGATTCAACTGCTTCGCATCTGTGCGCTGTGCATCCTGCGCCACATATACCAAACCCTTGAACTCGGCAACCGCCTTGCCCGAAGCGACACTTTTTACCGTAGAGTTGCTCTTGCAATCGGCTACATTGTGGCGTGTAACGAGCGACAACTGCGCGTGGTCAAGGCCTGCAGCCACAACCGCAGCATTCATCGTGAACGACGAGTGTGGCGCGTTGAGCAATGTTTCGTACGAGGTATGAGCACCGCGCAACATAACCGTAGTTACGGTGCATTCGCTCGCCTCGTCCTGCTCTACAACCACCGAAGTGTACTTCTGCGAAGCGTAGACTTCGGTAAGCGACAACTGCGCGTGCGGAGCAAGTCGAATGGTCAAGGTGCACTCCTTCGCATCGTCGTGCCACACCACAAGCGACACCCTCTGCGAAACCGAAACCTCAATTTCTCCCTTTCGTGGATTGACCACAACGAGTGGCAACGCGAGGTCGCACTTATCGTCAATGCGTCCAACCTTCGCCTCTCGCAGCAATCCCTCCGATATTAATTTTTCGACCATCATAGTCTACTCCTTATAGTCGTTAATAAGCCAGTCGTAGCCCTCCTTCTCGAGTTTCAACGCCAACGACTTGTCGCCCGAATAGATAATCTTACCCTTGTACAAGACGTGTACGAAGTCTGGCACGATATAGTCCAACAAACGCTGGTAGTGGGTAATCACTACTGTTGCGTTCTGCGGAGTGTGCAACTTGGTCACGCCCGTAGCCACGATGCGCAACGCGTCGATATCCAAGCCCGAGTCTGTCTCGTCGAGGATAGCCAACTTCGGATCGAGCATTGCCATCTGGAAAATCTCGTTCTTCTTCTTTTCGCCACCCGAGAAGCCCTCGTTTACGGCACGCGAAGTCATCTTGGTATCCAACTCCACAACCTTCGCCTTCTCGCGCATCATCTTGAGGAACTCGGCTGCAGTCAATGGCTCCTCACCACGCGACTTGCGCTGCTCATTTACGGCAATCTTCATAAAGTTTGCCATCGTAACTCCTGGAATCTCTACTGGGTATTGGAAACCGAGGAACAAGCCCTTGCGAGCACGCTCCTCAATAGACATATCGCGCAAGTCCTCGCCCTCAAACGAGAGTTCGTCAGCCTCGACCGAGAACTTTTCGTTGCCAGCAATCACCGAGGCAAGTGTACTCTTGCCCGAACCATTCGGTCCCATTATGGCGTGCACCTCGCCAGCCTTCACCTCGAGGTTGATACCACGAAGAATCTCCTTATCGCCAACCGAGGCACGTAGATTTTTAATTTTCAGCATATAATTTTTAATTTTTAATTCTTAATTTTAATTTGGGGTTTATCCCACGCTTCCTTCCAAACTAATGGATAGCAGTTTCTGAGCCTCCACAGCAAACTCCATCGGCAACTTTGCCAACACCTCGCGAGCATAGCCTCCCACAATCAAACCTACCGCATCCTCAGTCGAAAGACCGCGCTGATTGCAGTAGAAGAGCTGCTCCTCGGAAATCTTCGATGTTGTAGCCTCGTGCTCGAGCTGAGCCGACGAGTTGCGACAATCCACCACTGGGAAGGTGTGCGCTCCGCACTTATCTCCAATGAGCAACGAGTCGCACTGCGAGTAGTTGCGAGCATTATCAGCCTTCGGCATAACCTTCACCAAGCCGCGATAGGCATTCTGCGACTTACCCGCCGAGATACCCTTCGACACGATGCGACTGCGAGTGTTGCGACCAATGTGAATCATCTTCGTACCCGTATCTGCCTGCTGGAAGTTGTTGGTCATAGCCACCGAGTAGAACTCGCCCACCGAGTTATCGCCCATCAAAACGCAGCTCGGATATTTCCAAGTGATTGCCGAGCCTGTTTCGACCTGTGTCCAAAAGAGGTGTGCATTCTCCTTGCAAAGACCGCGCTTGGTCACGAAGTTGTAGATACCACCCTTGCCATCCTTGTCGCCTGGATACCAGTTCTGCACGGTCGAGTACTTAACCTCGGCATCGCGCTCCACGACAATCTCCACGACTGCGGCGTGAAGCTGATTCTCGTCGCGCTGCGGTGCGGTACATCCCTCCAAGTAGCTCACATACGCGCCCTCGTCCGCTACGATAAGTGTTCGCTCGAACTGACCCGTACCCTGCGCATTGATGCGGAAGTAGGTTGAAAGTTCGACTGGGCAACGCACACCCTTGGGGATGTAGCAGAACGAACCGTCAGAGAATACTGCGGTATTCAACGCTGCGTAGAAGTTATCGGCATACGGCACTACCGAGCCGAGGTACTTTTGTACCAATTCAGGATATTCGCGTATAGCCTCCGAGATTGGGCAGAAGATAATACCTCGCTCCGCCAACTCCTTTTGGAAAGTTGTCTTCACCGACACCGAGTCCAACACAGCATCTACCGCTACGCCAGCCAATACCTTCTGTTCCTCAAGCGGAATGCCGAGTTTGTCGAAGGTCGCTTTGAGTTCTGGGTCTACCTCGTCCATCGAGGCGAGCTCCTTCTTCTTTTTCGGAGCTGCGAAGTAGATTATATCATTGAAATCTATTTCGGGAATATCGAGGTGTCCCCAGGTTGGGTGCTTCAGAGTGAGCCAATGGCGATAAGCCTTCAAGCGCAACTCGAGCATCCACTCGGGCTCCTCCTTCTTCTCCGAGATAAGGCGAATAACGCCCTCGTTCAAACCCTTAGGAATGAACTCGGTCTCGATATCGGAGGTGAAGCCGTACTTGTAGTCCGACTCCTCGATAGTGGTCTTAATATCTATATTTTGCTCTTTCATTTTATTCAATACTCTTGTATCAAAGATACAAATCGTGCAAATATAGTGAAAAAAGCGGAAAACGGAAAGCGGAAAACGGAAAACTCTCGACTTTTTTATATCTTTGCGGCAGCAAAGCAATAAAACATTATGAAAAACCTACTTGAATTGATTGAGGCTCGTTACTCGGCGCGTGCGTACAGCCAGCAGCCAGTGGAGCAGGAGAAGATTGACTATATACTTGAGTGTGCGAGACTTGCGCCGTCGGCAGTAAATTTCCAGCCGTGGAAATTTATCATCGTGGAGAGCGAGGAGAAGCGTACTGCATTGCACGCAGGATATGCGCAGGAGTGGTTTCAGCAGGCACCGCTCTACATCGTAGTTTGTGGCGACCATTCACAGTCGTGGACCCGTAAGAAGGATAGCCACGACCACGCCGACATCGACGCAGCAATCGCAGCGGAGCATATCTGCCTCGCAGCCACCGAGGTGGGACTCGGCTCGTGCTGGGTGTGCAACTTCCGCCCTGCAATCGTAAGCGAGGTGTTGGGCATCGACGGCGAGACAGTCTACCCTGTCGCAATCATTCCAATCGGTTACGCAACCGACACGCCAACCGTAAAGAAGCGCAAATCGCTCGACGAGATTCTCACCAGAATATAGAGAAACGGCTCGCAAATGCGAGCCGTTTTCATTTATCATTCAGACAACTTATTTCAATGTTATAAATGCCTGAATAGCATAGTGGTCGGAAATACACTTCACCTCGCGCTTCTCGCCCTTGATAACAGCAGGTGCCTCGATGCCCTGAAGAGCATATTTGTCGAGGTAGTAGTGATAGGTGAGAACGCCCCAACGGCTAACTTTTGTACCCTTTGATACGAAGAGGTGGTCGATGCGGCAGTTGGTATAACGACGTGCATTGAAGCCATTGAAAGTACCTGTTGGCTCGAAGCGATACTTTGCGAGATCGTAAGAGTCCTTAAGCACCTTGCTATTCGCCAAGTGGAGGTAGCTCTCGCTGCTCTGTGTTACGTTGAAGTCACCCGAGATAACAACCTTTGCGCCCTTGCAGTGCTTCTTCACATAGGCTACAATCTGCTTCGATGCCTCGAGGCGAGCCTGCACACCACGGTGGTCGAAGTGAACATTCATAAAGCAAACCTTCTTACCTGTCTCCTTGTGGCGGAACATACCCCAAGTACAGATACGGTTATACTTTGCATCCCAGCCTTTAGATGGCTTCTCAGGGGTTGGCGAGAGCCAGAAAGTACCACCATCGAGCTTCTCGAACTTATCCTTGCGGTAGAACACTGGGCAGAACTCACCGCGGTCGTCACCGTGGTCGCGACCTACGCCAATGTAGTCGTAGTCAGGCAACATAGCCAACATATCGTCGAGCTGTCCCTTGCGCACCTCCTGCGAACCGAAGATGTCGAATGCCTCGTGGTTAATCAACGCGCAAACCTGAGCCTTACGCTGATCCCAACCATTATTCTTCGAGTAGTCACCCTTCTTAGGCATTTCCTGACCTGGCTTGAGCGACTTTCCATTACGAATGTTGAACGATGCAACATTCAACTCCTGTGCCGATGCCGAGAGGGCAAATACAGCAGCAGTCAATACTATAATTATACGCTTCATATCTGACTATTTCTTAGATTTCTTCGACTTTGGTGTGCTCTTGAGAGTGATGAACGACTGGATTGGATAGTGGTCGCTCGGACACTTTATCTCGCGATTCTCGCCCTTAATCTCCTTTGGAGCAGCGGTCTCCATCTCCTGCAACTTACCCTTCAAGTCGCGGTAGTAGTGGTAGGTCAAAGTACCGTAACGGCTAACCTTGATATCGTTGGTCACGAAGATGTGGTCGATACGACGAGTAGTGAAGCTATTCGGATTGAAGCCACTGAATGTGCCGTTAGGAGCAAAGCGATATCTTGCCGCCTCGTAGGTGTCATTCAAGAAACCGCTCTTAGCGAATACATTGTACGGCTCGCTATCCTGCACAACGTTAAAGTCGCCCACAACGATAGCATTCTCGCCCTTGCACTTCTCCTTCATAAACTTAACAATCAACTTCGAGCCCTCCATCTTAGCAACTGCACCACGGTGGTCGAGGTGGGTAGAGAGGAAGTAGAAACGAGTCTTGTCGCTCTTGCGCTCGAAGTAGCCCCAAGTACATACGCGACGGCACATACCATCCCAGCCCTTCGACACCTGGTCTGGAGTCTCAGACAACCAGAAAGTACCGCTATCGAGCAACTTAAACGCCTTCTTGCGATAGAATACCGGCGAGTACTCGCCCTTCTCCTTACCATCGTCGCGACCTACGCCGATATAGTCGTAGTCAGGCAACATAGACAACATATCGTCGAGCTGCGGTTTCTTCACCTCCTGCGCTCCGAAAAGATCGAATGCCTCGAGGTTAATGATGTCGCAAAGGTAGCCCTTGCGCTCGTCCCAACCGTTGTGTTTTTTGTAGTCGCCCTTGGCGAGAAGGCGTACATTGAAAGAGCCAACATTAAGCTCCTGAGCCGAAGCAGTGAAGGCAAACAATGCCACCATTGCTGTCAAGAAAATTTTTCTCATAATTTTGTTATTTTTAAGTAGTTATCTGTCGATATATCTATCTGAGGCTCAGCATCGAAGATGCCAAACACCGCCGAACCAGAACCCGACATCGAGGCATAGACCGCGCCCGCCTCGTACATCGCATTTTTCAACTCTGCAATGGCAGGGTGCGCCTCGAAAATATGCGCCTCGAAATCGTTCTTCACCACGCCTCGCCACTCCTCAATTGGGCGCGTCAAAGCATCAGCCAATCGCACATCTGGAAGGGCTGGTTTTACGCCCGAATATGCCTCCTTGGTTGAGACTCCTTCTTGCGGTTTTGCAACGGCGAGATACTTGCCTTGCAATGGCAATTCGATGGGTTGCATCTTCTCGCCTCGTCCCGTACAGAGTTGCGGTGTATTGCGCACAAAAAAGGCGGTGTCGCTACCAATCATAGCAGCCGCCTCAACCAATTTTTCCTCGCTCAGTCCGAGTTCGAAGAGCTCATTTATTGCCAAAATCACAGCCGTAGCATCGCTCGAGCCACCGCCCAAACCAGCACCGAAAGGTACTCGCTTGTCGAGAGTGATACGCACCGAGCCTACGCCATAGAGTCGTTGCATCAGGGCGTGCGCCTTCATACAGAGGTTATCCTCCGCCTTGCAATCCACAACCAAGCCCTTCGAAACAAACTCCGACTCGCCCTCAACGCGCTCTACCTCAACGACATCGTACATCTCCGAAACGGGAAGCATTACCGTTTCGAGGTCGTGAAATCCATCTTCACGACGACGAAGAATATCAAGTCCGATATTTATTTTGCAATTCGCGCGTAGAATCATACCACAAATATATATATATTTTCCTACAAAATGGCCTATTTTCTCAAAAAAATACATTATCTTCGCAACTATGGAGCAGAAGTTACTCGACACACTCAAGGAGTATTGGCACTACGACTCGTTTCGCCCTATGCAGCGCGAAGCGATTGAGTCCGTATTGTCGGGTCGTGACACGTTAGTGCTGATGCCAACCGGCGGTGGTAAGTCTATAATCTATCAGCTACCCACCCTCGTTGGTGATGGTTTGTGCATCGTAGTAACTCCACTGATCGCTCTGATGAAAGACCAGGTAGACGCCCTACGTCGTCGAGGAATACCTGCAGTAGCGGTACACTCGGGATTGTCGAGTCGACAGATTGACATCGCTCTCGACAACTGCGTCTATGGCGATGTGAAATTCCTCTATGTTGCGCCCGAGCGACTCTCGAGCGAAATGTTACGTCTGCGACTGCACCGAATGAATGTTTCGCTCATAGCGGTGGATGAGGCACACTGTATCTCGCAGTGGGGCTACGACTTCCGCCCTGCATACCTAAGAATCAAGGAGTTGCGTCGCATTATTCCCGAAGTTCCCGTATTGGCCCTCACCGCCTCGGCAACGCCTCGCGTGGCGAAGGATATTATGGAGCAGTTGAGTTTTGCCGAGCCGAACATTCTGCAATCCTCGTTCCTGCGACCAAACCTCTCGTACAGCGTGCGACAGACCGACGACAAGGATGCGCAGTTGATGCGTATCATCAACAATGTGCCAGGTTGTGGTATCGTCTATGTCCGTATGCGCAACACCGCCGAGAAGCTCGCCAACTACCTTATTGAGCAAGGCGAATCGGCATCGTTCTATCACGGTGGATTGCCCAATGCCGAACGCTCGATTCGACAAGATGAGTGGGTGAGCGGCAAGACGCGTATTATGGTGGCTACCAACGCTTTCGGTATGGGTATCGACAAGCGCGACGTACGATTTGTCGTGCATTATACGATGAGCGATTCTCTCGAATCGTACTACCAAGAGGCTGGTCGTGCGGGTCGTGATGGCAAGCGCAGTTATGCCGTTATTTTGATGGCTTCGGACGACAACAACCGCATACTCGACCTCTTCGAAAAGGAGTTCCCCGACATCGACCTTATCCGCACCGTTTATAACGAACTTTGCTCCTATCTTGGCGTGGCGATTGGCGACGGCAAAGAGGCTTCGTTTGTCTTCAACATCTTCGACTTCTGCCGACGCGTGAAGTTGCCCGTAGTTGCCGTTCATAACATTATTAAGTTGCTGAATCTCAATGGATATATGACTCTTGTGGAGGATAACGAACATCCTGCGCGACTAATGTTTACGGTCACGCGCGACGAGCTGTATCAGGTAGGACTTCACAACGAAAAGGAGGAGAATATTCTGCGCACAATACTCCGCCTTTATACGGGTGTTTTCAGCGAATTCCGCCCTATCGACGAGATGGAGATTGCTTCGGCATCGCATTGCACCCCGAACGATGTACACGAGTTCCTGAAGCGAATGTGGCGAGCGAATGTTATCCGCTATATTCCGACCAACCACGACCCACTGATTTTCCTCGACGAGGAGCGATTGCCAGCACGCGATGTCTATATCGCGCCAGCCACATACTCGCATCGTAAGTCACTGATGCTGGAGCGTTTCAACCACTTGCTCCACTATGCCAACGAGGAGAATGAGTGTCGCAGTCGCGTTATCGAGGAGTACTTCTGCAACACCAAGTCCGAGCCGTGTGGCATCTGTGACAACTGCATCGAACGCAAGCGCAGAGAGAAGAGCAATAGCGCAAATTTCGAGAGTCAGATAATGGCGCTCCTCGCCACCGCACCAATGACAATAAAAGAGCTCGTCGCCCAAATCAAAGGCAACGAGCAAACCATCCTCGACACCATCCGCTCGCTCACCGAACAGGGCAAAATCTCAGCCGAAGGAGCGAAGTTGAGAACGGAAAACGGAAAACGGAAAACTTTTTTCAGTTGAGAGTTGAGAGTTGAGAGTTGAGAGATAAGGTTATCGACAGACCTTCTATAAGGGCAATTAAAGGATATTAAGGAATTGTTCTCGCGCTCCCTTAACAACCCTTAATAGCCTTTAATAACCATTTATATCGTCTGCGCCGTGATGCTCTTCAGTGTTCCTTTGTCCTTTCTTTATCCGACACCCCGTCGAAGCGTTTCGCAGAACTCGCTAAAATCGCCTAAAAAGGGGCAAAAATCGCATTTTTCGCAAAAATCATTTTAAGA
Source organism: Alistipes sp. (assembly GCA_045632505.1). GTDB lineage: Bacteria > Bacteroidota > Bacteroidia > Bacteroidales > Rikenellaceae > Alistipes. The sequence continues at coordinate 21,731 of JAZQWU010000134.1, forward strand.
AATCGCAAATTTTAAGAGCAAAAGTTGATTATTCAAAGAATAATCGCTATTTTTGCGCGTGTTATTATTTAGAAATATTCTAAAAAACTTAAACAATAAATAAAAATTATGGAAGAACAACTTTTAACTCCTGGTGGTCGTATTGAGAAGATCAATATCGAGGACCATATGAAGGAGTCGTACATCAACTACTCGATGTCGGTTATCGTATCGCGTGCGTTACCGGATGTTCGAGATGGTTTGAAGCCGGTTCACCGCCGAATCTTGTTCGATATGGATTCGCAGTTGCACCTCTATCACGACAAACCAACCCGTAAGTCGGCTCGTATCGTCGGAGACGTACTCGGTAAGTTCCACCCACACGGTGACTCATCAGTTTACGACGCAATGGTGCGTTTGGCACAGCCTTGGGCTATGCGTTACCCACTCGTTGAGGGTCAGGGTAACTTCGGTTCGATGGATGGTGACTCGCCAGCGGCTATGCGTTACACCGAGGCTCGTATGCAGAAGATTACCGACGAGGTAATGGCAGACATCGATAAGGAGACTATCGATTGGACAATGAACTTTGATGACACCGAGAAGGAGCCTACCGTACTCCCTACCAAGATTCCGTTGTTGCTCGTGAATGGTGCAAGCGGTATCGCCGTAGGTATGGCAACAAATATGGCACCACACAACCTCTCGGAGGTTATCCACGCTTGCTGCGCATATATCGACAACCCAGAGTGCCAATGCGAGGATTTGCTCCACTTTGTTAAGGGTCCTGACTTCCCTACCGGGGCTCTCATCTATGGCTATGAGGGTGTTAAGGAGGCGTTGTTGACAGGTCGTGGCCGCGTGGTTATGCGTGCTCGTCACGACATCGAGACCACTTCAACAGGTCGTCAGCAGCTCATCTTCACCGAGATTCCTTATATGGTGAACAAGCAGGAGATGATCAAGCATATCGCAACCCTTACAAAGGAGGGCCGCTTGGAGGGTATCGCCGACGTAAACGACGAGTCGGACCGCCAGGGTACTCGCGTGGTTGTAACATTGAAGCAGGATGCTGTAGCGAACGTGGTATTGAATATGTTGTTCAAGCACACCGAGTTGCAGTCATCGTTCTCGGTAAACAACATCGCACTCGTTAATGGTCGCCCAATGTTGTTGAACTTGCTCGACCTCATCCGTCACTTCGTAGCTCACCGCCACGATGTTGTAGTTCGTCGCTCGCGCTTCGACTTGCGCAAGGCTGAGGAGCGTATGCACATCGTTCAGGGCTTGATTATTGCTCAGGACAACATCGACGAGGTTGTACGCATCATCCGTCAGTCGAAGAGCGTAGACGAGGCAAGAGGCACCCTTATGGAGCGCTTCGGTTTGAGCGAGATTCAGGCTACCGCTATCGTAGATATGCGTTTGCGTGCATTGACCGGCTTGGAGCGTGACAAACTTGTTGCTGAGCACGACGAGTTGCAGAAGACTATCGACTACTTGACAGCAGTTCTCGGTGACGAGAAGATGCAGTTGGGTATCGTTAAGGAGGAGTTGCTCGAGATTAAGGAGAAGTATGGTGACGAGCGTCGTTCGGAGATTATCTACGCTTCGGAGGAGTTCAACCCAGAGGACTTCTACGCTGACGAGGATATGGTTATCACCATTTCGCACCTCGGTTACATCAAGCGTACATCGCTGGCTGACTACCGCACACAGAACCGTGGTGGTGTAGGTATAAAGGGCTCGGCTACCCGCGATGAGGACTTCATCGAGCATATCTATGTAGCTTCAATGCACAACACAATGATGTTCTTCACCGAGAAGGGCCGTTGCTTCTGGTTGAAGGTTTACGAGATTCCTGAGGGCACACGCGCATCGAAGGGTCGTGCAATCCAGAACATCATCAACATCGAGCCTGATGATAAGGTTCGTGCTTACATCAACTGTAAGAAGCTCAACGACGAGGAGTATATCAACTCTAACTATATTATAATGTGTACCAAGAACGGTACCGTTAAGAAGACCAAGTTGGAGGCATACTCACGTCCACGTACCAACGGTATCAACGCTATCGAGATTCGTGAGGGTGACCGTCTTATCGAGGCTAAGCTCACCAGCGGCACAGCAGAGATTATGATTGCTACTCGCGAGGGTAAGGCTATCCGCTTCAACGAGGCAACCGTACGCGAGGTAGGTCGTACTTCGATTGGTGTTCGTGGTGTGGCTCTCGAGGGCGACAACGAGGCTATCGGTATGATTTGCATCGAGCCAGACTCGAACGAGAACGTACTTGTACTCTCGGCTAATGGTTACGGAAAGCGTACCGATTTGGACGAGTACCGTATCACAAATCGTGGTGGTAAGGGTGTCAAGACTATCAACATCACCGAGAAGACTGGCGAGTTGGTAGCAATCAAGGCTGTAAGCGACGACAACGACTTGATGATTATCAACCGTTCGGGCATCACCATCCGTACCTCTATCGAGCAAATTCGTGTAGCAGGTCGTGCAACTCAGGGTGTACGCATCATCAACCTCCGCGAGGGCGATGAGATTGCATCGGTTGCAGTAGTACCAGTAAGCGACGAGGAGGAGATTGCAGAGGATGCAGTAGTAGTGGAGGGCGCAGAGGCAACTGCCGAGGCTCCAGCTACTGAGGCAACTACAAGCGAGAACGAATAAGTAAACAACAAACAATAAAAGTTATAAGATTATGAAAAGAATTATAACATTGGTAGCACTCGTTTCGGCACTCACATTGTCGACAGCTACCGCACAGAAGATCAACGAGGCCTCTTTCAAGGCGAAGTTGGAGAAGAGCAATGCTGACATTGCAAACCCTAAGAAGTCTGCGAAGGCTGCAACTTGGCTCAATCGTGGTAAGTTGTGTGCTGAGTCTATTATGGAGCCTACAAAGAACATCTTCTCGGGACTCGATGCTAATATGTTGGCAATGAGCTTGGGCACACCTGCAACTGCAGTGAATGGCGACATTCACGAGTATGAGTGGGTGAACATCCACACCAAGGAGGGTAAGGTTTCGGCTTGGGTAATCAAGAAGGAGGTACTCCCTGGCGCATTCGAGTTGGTAAAGGAGGCTTTCGCTAAGGCTTATGAGTTGGATGCTGCACAGGCTCCAAAAATTAAGACCACCTTGGAGTCGTTGATCAACTTCTACTCGGAGTTGGGTTCGGCAAGCATCGACATCGCCGAGTACAAGAACGCAATCGACGCTTACCTCAAGGCTGTAGAGTTGCAGCAGAACCCTGCTATCGGCAAGGCTGACGCACGCTACTACTTCTTCGCAGGTCAGTTGGCTGCATTCCTCGGTGCGCAGGATGCAAAGTTCTTCGAAGATGGCGAGAAGTACTTGACTAAGGCTAACGAGCTTGGCTACAGCGACGAGCAGGGTAACCTCTACTACTTCTTGTTCCACTGCTACTATGGTCAGCGTGCAAAGGATAAGGAGTATGTAATCAAGGCAAAGAACGCTCTCTTGGAGGGTATCGAAAAGTACCCACGCAACGAGCGCATTATGGAGGGCTTGATTCAGCTCTACACCTCGGAGGAGGGCGTAGGCGACCCAGCAGACTTGGTTGAGCGTATCGACAAGCTCTTGGCTGAGAAGCAGGACAACGTAGACCTCTGGTATGCTCGTGGTCAGGTATTCTTCAAGTTGAAGAACTTCGACGAGTGCATCAACTCGTTCCTCAAGATTAACGACTTGAAGCCAAACGACTACGACACCAACTTCTACCTTGGTTATTTCTATATGGCAAAGGGTGACGAGGTTAACCGCGCATTCAACGCACGCCTCGACAGCATCAGCAGCCAGGAGGAGTACCAGGCAGGTTTGAAGGAGGTAAACGAGGCTTATATGAAGTCGTTGCCTTGGTTGGAGAAGGCTATGGAGTTAAAGCCTGAGAGCGTAGACTGCGCTGAGTACTTGAAGGTTCTCTGCTTCCGTCTTCGCAACGAGGAGGGCATTATGGATAAGTACAACAAGTACAACGCTCTCTACAAGCAGTTGAAGGGCATTCAGTAATTCTCAACCAGATAAATTAAGGAGTTTAGGGAGTTTAGGGAAAACAATAATCCCTAAATTCCCTAATTTCGTTAAACCAACAATCGCTATGAAAAAGATATTACTTATAGCAGTAGCCACCATCTTGGCATTCTCGGCTGTAGAGGCAAAACCAAAGCAGTTGAAGGATTGGACAAAGGGTACGATGGACATCCACCACATCAGCACTGGTCGCGGTAGTGCCATCTTCTTCATCTTGCCTGACGGCACACGCCTTTTGGTAGATGCGGGCGACTTGGGCGACCCTTCGCGCTGGACACATAAGGAGATTATGCCAGCCGTACCAAACGACAGCAAACGCCCTGCCGAGTGGATTGCACGCTACATCGAGCACTTCTCGAAGCCTTTGAACAAGGAGTTGTACCTCGACTACGCGATGATTACCCACTTCGACAACGACCACTATGGTCACCTCGACCACACGGCAATCACCGTTGAGGGCAAGCCATACAAGTACACAGGTATGACACACTTGGGCAACCTTGTGCCTATTCGCACGATGATTGACCGCGGCTACCCTAACTACGACTACCCTACCGCTGCAGCATTCCGCAAGCGCAACGGCAAGGGTTTTGCAAACTACGAGATGTTCCTCCGCGAACGCGAGCAGCAGGGTTTGAAGAACGAGCAGTTTGCCGTAGGTTCGGACAAGCAGTTGGTATTGAAGTCGGATGCCGCAGCCTTCCCTTCATTCCGCATTCAGAACATCGCGGGTAATGGCAAGATTTGGACTGGCGAGGGTTCTGCTACACGCGCCATAGCCGACCAATATCCAAATGGCCGACTTCACGAGAACTCCTCGAGTTGCGTTTTCCGTCTTGAGTATGGTAATTTCGCCTACTATATGGGTGGCGATATCTCGGGCGGATACTCAAAGAAGGGGCTAAAGAAGGCACCGTGGAACGATATGCAGACAGCGGTAAGCAAGGTTATCGGCACTGTAGATGTGGCTTTGGCCGACCACCACGGCTATGCCGATTCGATGAACGAGAATCTGCTCAAGGCATTGAACACGAATGTAATAGTATTGCCTATATGGGATCTCTATCATCCTCACCCTAAGGCTATGACGCGCATTGTAAACCAGGGCGTAACGGAGATTTTCCCTGCGGGTATCACCGAGTA
>JAZQWU010000135.1:0-2053 GCA_045632505.1 Alistipes sp.
GCTAAAGGCAAGGATTGCGGAGCGTCTTAACGCGCTGAATGCCAAGCAGGGAGATTTACTATAAACGAAGAGGGCTGTACCGCGGTACAGCCCTCACTCATTATTTTTAGAAGTATTTGATATCCTTATCCTCGATTGCCGAGATTAGGTTATTCGCAGCCGACGATGCTCCGATACGGAAGAGGTCGGTAGTAAGCCACTCCTTACCAAGCACCTCCTCGACGATGGTGTAGTAGAGCGCTGCATCCTCTGGGGTTTTAACGCCACCAGCAGCCTTGAATCCCACCTTGCGACCCGTGAGGTTGTAGTAATCCTTAATCGCGTGACACATAACAAAAGCCGCCTCTGGCGTTGCAGCGACATCAATTTTACCCGTAGAGGTCTTGATGAAGTCGGCACCCGCGAACATCGACACCAACGATGCACGACGGATAAGCTCTGGAGTCTTCAACGCGCCCGACTCGATGATAACCTTGAGGACTACATCCTTTGCCTCCTCGCGAAGAAGCTCCACCTCCGAAGCAGCCTCAGCATCATTGCCTGCGAGCATCATACCAGGATTTAGGACAATATCAATCTCATCAGCACCATTCTCAATTGCCATTGCAACCTCCAACGCCTTAACCTCGATGAAGCTCTGCGAAGCAGGGAAACCACCCGCAACAGAGGTGATACGCATAGGAGTGCCATCAATCTCGAGGCCTACGGTCTCAACGAAAGATGGGTAGACACAGATAGAGGCTACGTTAGGAATATGAGGGTACTTCTCGTAGAAGTCGAGAGCCTTACGCACGAAAGCCTGCACAGACTCCACAGAGTCGGTACACGACAATGTTGTGAGGTCGATAGCCGAGTAGCAGAATTTGTAAACGTCAATGTTACCATTACGGTTAGCAGCCATCTTGATTTTAGCTACCTCCTTTGCAACTTGAGCATCAGTGTGCGCTGGTGCGTATTTCTCTAATTCCTTTGCGTAGTCCATAGTCTGACAATTTTGTAATCACAAAAATACATTTTTTTTATGAATTGAGCAATAACTAAACCTATTTTTTTACACCTCGAAGGATAGATATCACAAAAAAAGGTTGCGCCCTTTGGGGACGCAACCTCGATTATTGTATGTTGGTTACAAATTACATTGCAACAACTACAGAAGCTGGAAGAACCTTGTTTACAGAGAGGTTCACAGCCTCGCGGTTAGCAACAGCTGCAGTAGCCTCAGTCTTTGTAACGTTAGAGATAGGACCATACTTCCAATCTACGAAGTCGTTCTCATTAGCGTCACCCATCAAGTAGAGGTTGGTGCCGTCGTAACCCAAGAAGTCGTGAGCTACTACAGTAAACTTCGCACCACTGTTGAGCTCACCGTTACCTGCCTGGTATGTGATGTTACCCTGAGCATCCATAGCGAGTGCGTAAGCAACGAACTCACCAGTTACGAATGTGTAACCCTGAGCATCAGTCTCACAGAATGGGAACCAGCAAGCATATACACCGTTACCAAGCTCTGAAACTGCAGCAAATGCAGTGATGCAAAGGTAGTCAACACCGTCCTGTGAAACTACATAACCGAATGCTGGAAGATCAGCAGTCAAGTTACTTACACCATATACGTCAACCTGGTCAGAAGTACCAGGAACAGCTGTTACAGTGATTGTGAAGTTAGAAACCTGGTCAGTAACCTCTGTTGAGTTGATGTTTACCATCTTGTCAGTCTTTGCAGTGTAAGTACCAATCCAACGCTCTGTAGCCGCAGTCAACTTAGCCTCCTCAGTAGTGATATCGCTCTTAGCCAAGAACTCGATACCATCCTCATTTGTAACCAATGTGCAAAGTGTGTAGCTTGTAGAACCGTCAGTACCCTCGAATACGTTAGTGAAGCCCTCAGCACCGTTAATACCACCCAAAACTACCTCAAGAGTCTGAGCATCGAATGTGTTAAGGTTTTCCTTGATATCCTTGTCTGAAGCACCCTCAAGACCTGATGTCACGAACAAACCATACTTAACATCAGCGATGCCAGTACCCTTCCAAGTGAACCATACGGCGTTAG
>JAZQWU010000136.1:0-6410 GCA_045632505.1 Alistipes sp.
ATAGGCCTTTATGCGCTCCTCGTTATTCGATTTGAGCCAACCGAGCGTACCGAAAATTTTATCGTTGGCAATCATTCGCATAAACGGCTTAATCATCCAACCGGGAGCAATCTTTGCGAGTTTATAAAACTTAGGCAGAGTGCTTGCCATCTGCTTGAAATATTCGGCAACTGGGATGTTCGCGCGGAAGTGGAGATACCCCTCCAACTTGTCCGAATCGAGGTAAAACTGACCGTGAAAATTATGCGTTGCAAACCACTTAACATCGAAGATTTTCTCGGGTGCAGGGCAGTTAATTGAGCTAAGAAGATAACGCTCGAAGTCGTAGTTCGTGAGGCGATACTCAGCACCGCTACCGATGTTGTAGAACTTACACCAGAACTCCTCGGGCAGACCATCCTCGCAGAGATTAGCCATCAATCGTCCCGAATCCTCGACAGTAGCCCACTCCAACACACCGCGCACCGGCACGTGGAACATAATAGGATCCATATTTTTGAGGATTGCAGGATAGAGGATTCCAGACTGTCGGAGGCTAACCCAATGCTTCAAGCCCGACTCGGCAAAAATGCGCTCTGCACGACATTTTGAGATAGCATAATAGTCGAACATTGATGGGAAAATCGGGTCGCCAGTACGCGCCCAATGAAGCGGCTCACGGCGGTCGCCGGTCTGCGCTACACTACCGATATAAGCAACCTTTATCTCGTCGCTATTTTGTTGAGCCTTAACAGCTTTAACTATATTCTCGGCTGCAGTAACATTTACCTTCAGTACGCTCTTAGGTTTATAGTCAGCACTTGGTGAAACCATACCGCCAATATGGAGAACATAGTCAGCGCCCGATACGCCTTTTAGAACATCGTCGTAGCAGAGCAAATCGCCCCATACAACGCGAACTCGGTCGCCATATTTCGCCATCTTTTTACGGTTGCGCTTGGTATCGCGCACCAACGCCGTAATATCGAATTTGCCCTCACGCGCCAGCAACTCGTTAAGTGTTGCTGTACCCATAACTCCTGTGGCACCAGTCAAAAATACTCGCTTCTTCATATCTATTTTGGCTACTCGCCTTTAATATTTTTAGCCTTGAAAACATTGAAATATGCCTCGACGCTACACGCAACAAAAATCGCCGCGGCTACGCCATAGAGGATATAGTATGTGACGCCTCCGCCAACAACCTCGCTAAAGGTAACATCGCCCACACCGAAGCTGATGAGTGCAAATGCCAAAGCATTGTTTATGGCGTGGATGATAATAGTCGTATAGAGCGATGAGGTGCGCACATACAACACTCCGAAGATTATGCCCGCCACTAACGCTATGACTGCCGTAGCAGGGTCGAAGTGGATAAGACCAAAGAAGAGTGCTGAAAGAAGAATCGACATCTTCACACCCAATCGTTTATTGAGCGTCTCAAAGAGGAGACCGCGACAGAGCAACTCCTCAGCCACCGCCGCCGTAACTACTGCCGTAAGGCAAGCCCAGGCGCCTCGACCAAGACCTTGTCCAGGGTTCTCTGGGAGGAGCGACACTAACGGCTCGAGGATTATCTGCGACGAATAGAGCCACAACACACCTACGAGCACCAGCGTTGGATTGAACCCCAAAGCCGAGTGGCGAATATGTATTGCCTTCTTGCCACCTCGTAGGCGGACATAAATCCACAATGCCGCAATCGACGAGAACATCAGCAACGGATATGCCAATGCGGTATAGCGACCGAGGGCAAGTTGCTCATTCATATAGGTCTCGACATCTACATCCTCAATTGCCGACACAATAGGTGACACAACGCCGACTGCACGCAAGATGACTCCAACAACCATCTGCATCACTAAAAAAATCGCAAGCATTGCAAAACCATCTCCGATGGTCGGGAAAGGGCGTTTACGGGCTATATTTTCCATATTTAACTCTATTTTCGAGGGCGAAGATAATCATTTTTATAGCAAAAGGGAAACTTTATTTGCGTAAATCAAATTAAAATTACTAAATTTGCCCGATTATTATTTATAATAACTACGAAAGAAGAATTCTAACGATATGGGTAAAGTTGTCGCATTAGCGAATCAAAAAGGAGGCGTAGGCAAAACAACCACCGCCATAAATCTCTCGGCATCAATAGCCTTGCTTGGCAAGAAGGTGCTGCTCATAGATGCCGACCCGCAGGCAAATGCCACTTCGGGTTTGGGCTTCGACATCAATTCGGAGGGTATCTACGAGTGCATCACTGGCGAACGCAAAGCCGAGGAGGTGATACTCCACAGCGAAGATGTGAAGAATCTGTGGGTGCTGCCTTCGAGCATCAACCTTGTCGCTGCCGAGACTGAACTCCCTTCGATGGAGAATAGCCACCACGTATTGAAGAGCATCATCGATAGTGTACGCGAGAAGTTCGACTACATCTTCATCGATTGTTCACCTTCTCTCGGCTTCACCACTGTGAATATCCTCACAGCGGCTGACTCGGTGCTTATTCCAGTGCAGTGCGAGTACCTTGCGTTGGAGGGATTGAGCAAGTTGCTCAACACCATCAAAATCGTAAAGAGCAATCTCAACCCATCGCTCGAGATTGAGGGATTCTTGTTGACAATGTATATGCGCAACCGCTTGAACAATCAGGTAGCATCGGAGGTTCGTGAGCATTTTGGCGCACTCACCTACGACACAATAATTCAGCGAAACATCCGTTTAGGAGAAGCACCATCGCACGGAAAACCCGTTATGCTCTATGATGCTTCGGCTAATGGCGCAACAAATTACCTGCTCCTTGCGAAGGAGTTCTTGAAGAAGAATCGCAAAAAGGCAACAAAGCAAAATTAAGAATTGAGGATTGAGAATTGAGAATTATTTTTGATTCAACAATCACACAAAACAACCAAAACATATGAAGCAAAAAGGACTTGGAAGAGGATTGGATGCAATCTTCGGCGGAAATATAGAGATTAAGGCAAAGCCAATGGAGGAGATGACAGAGATTAAACTCTCGGATATTATTCCTAATCCAACACAGCCTCGTACCGAATTTGACGAGGAGGCACTCGAGGAGTTGGCAGAGTCGATTCGTCAGTTGGGCTTGATTCAGCCTATCACAGTAAAGCGTGAGGGCGACAAGTATATCATCATCAGCGGTGAGCGTCGTTGGAGAGCATCACAGAAGGCTGGCTTGGAGCAGATTCCTGCCTACATCCGCGAGGTTGACGACACTACCCTCCACGCAATGGCTCTCGTTGAGAATATCCAGCGCGAGGATTTGAATGCTATCGAGATTTCGCTCGGTATGCAGCGTCTTGTTGATGAGTGCGGTTTGACTCAGGAGGCATTGGCAGAGCGTTTGGGTAAGAAACGTTCAACCGTTGCGAACTACCTCCGCTTATTGAATCTCCCTGAAGAGGTACAGTATGCCCTCAAGGGTGGTATCATCTCGATGGGACACGCAAAGGCATTGGTTGCCGTAGAGAGCAAAGCGAAGCAGTTGTCGTTGCTCAAGCGTTGCATCAAGAGCAACCTCTCGGTACGTCAGCTCGAGGATTTGGTACGTCTCTCGTCGGAGAAGAAGCAGAAGGCTACAACACCAATCGCAGACGAGGAATACCCAGAGTCATACAGCCGTTTGGTTGAGTACCTCGAGAAGTTCTTCTCGCAAGATATCGCCATCAAGCGAGGCAAAAATGGCGGTGGTAAGATTATCATTGACTTCGCTTCGGATGCCGACATCGACAAGTTTATCAAGAAATTTGCAAAGCAAAAGTAGCAGATGAGAGTGTTGCAACACATAGCGCATATCGTACAAGGCAGAGGTGTAATGCTTCTGCTGATGGTGCTATTTGTATGCACCTCACTCCACGCATCTGCTCAGGTAAACCCATTTGCACGCGAGAGACGAAGCGCTCGCACCATCATTCGTAGTGGACAGGTCTACACTCCCGACTCGTTGGAGGTGAGACGCGCTGACTCTATCCGCATCGCCAAGTTGGCAGATACATTGCGCAAGATTTCGCCCGATTCGTTGGCTAAGGTTGGCGAGGATGTGCGCAAGCAACTCCCCGACTCGCTTCGCACACAAATCTTCGGAGCATTGCGCGACAGTCTCGCCGTAGACTCGTTGGCAAAGGATTCGTTAACTGAGCGTCAGCGCAAGCGTCTCGAAAAGCGCGAGAATCGCACACCTTTCATCAGCGATTCGATGTCTTTGCGAAATGTCTGTCTCAGTTCGGTGGTAATGCCTGGTTTCGGACAAATCTACAACAAGCAATATTGGAAGTTGCCGATACTCTATGGTACGGTTGGAGCATCGCTCGGAATGTGCCTGTGGAGCAACCACAAGTACCAGCCTTTGAAGAGTCAGTTCGACAACCTCACAGACCAGGGTTTGTATCGTACGCCCGAGATGAATGCTCTGCAACGCGAGATGATAAAGTACAACACTATGAGGCAGGTGTTTATGATATCTACCATCGCCTCGTACCTCTACTTTATCGGCGATGCTACCATCAAATACTCGACAAATGAGGTCTCACAAGTGAACAAGGCGACTACCCTTGCGTTGATATGCCCTGGTGCTGGACAGATCTACAACAAGAGTTATTGGCGTGTGCCTATCGTTGTCGGAGGTTTCGCCACCACAATCTACTGTATCGACTGGAACAACCGAGGCTACCAAAGATTCAAGAAGGCATATCGCCTAAAGGCGGACTACGATGCAAATCCTGACCTCTACCCTAATGGTTCGCAGGATGAGTTCAATGGCCGCTACAACACCTCGTTCCTCAAGAACTTGCGCAATAGTTATCGTCGTAACCGAGATTTATGTATCATCCTTACGGCGGGGCTCTACATTCTGCAAGCCGTTGATGCTCACGTAGATGCGCATCTTCAAACATACGACATTTCCAAAGATTTGACCGTAAGTCTGTCACCTGCGATCGGTTACTCCTACAACCGAATGGCACCATATAGTGGGGGTGGCACAACACTTGGTATGAATCTAAGTCTTACATTCTAACAACACTATGCTGAAACGAACTCTTATACTGCTCGTTCTTGTCGCATTGTGCGCTCCTACGACCTTTGCCGCCAAGCGCAAAAAGAACGAAGCACAGACTGTAATCATACCCGTATACGACACCATCCGAGTGGTCGTAACCGACACCATAAAGGTAGAACCAAAACCAGCACCACGCATCGACACAATCACCATTGCGCATACCCCAGCCGAGATTGATTCGCTTGTGGAAGCGTGGGCAATAATGCACCAGACTCAGGGCGAGAAGCGATTCTTCGATAGTTATTCGGGGGACGAGGATACTATGGCGAATGCTCCAGTGGATTCGCTCTACAAACAACGCTTGCAGGATTTGGTATCGCCAATGCACCTACCTTATAATTATATAGTACGCAACTTCATCAACCAATATATCACTGGTCGCTGGAGCCCGTTACGAAATGTTCTCGGACTCTCGAAGTACTACTTCCCAATTATCGAGGAGGAGCTCCTCGCTGCGGGACTACCACTCGAGTTGCGCTATCTGCCAATCATCGAGTCGAACCTCTCGTCGCGAGCGACCTCGCGTATGGGTGCGGTAGGATTGTGGCAGTTTATGCCAGCAACGGGCAAGAACCTCGGCTTGGAGATTAACTCGTTGGTGGATGAGCGTTGCGACGTATTGAAATCTACTCGCGCAGCGTGCAAGTTCCTCGCCCATCTCTACAAGGTTTATGGCGACTGGTGTCTTGCCATTGCTGCCTACAATTGCGGACCTGGAAATGTGAGTCGTGCTTTGACTCGCGCTGGTGCTAACTGCAAGACCTACTGGGACATATACGATTTTCTCCCTCGCGAGACTCGTGGTTATGTACCTAAGTTTATCGCTGCGGCATACGCCTACACCTACCACGATGCGCACAACATCACACCTGCCGCAATACCAGATTGTATCGCCACCGATACGGTCGTGATTAATCGCGTAATGCACCTCGGACAGGTGGCTTCGACGCTCAATATTCCGATTGAGACCTTGCGCGACTTGAATCCGCAGTACAAGTTGGATATCATCCCAGCTACGACAAAGTCGTACACACTGCGTCTGCCGACACGCTACACCAGCGAGTTCGTAGCAAACGAGAAGGAGATACATAGCAAGGACTCGCTCTACTTGAAGGAGTATCTCAACCCTGCGAATTTGGAGAAGAAACGCGCCGAAGGTGTTGGCTACATCTACACCGTTCGCAGTGGTGACAACCTCGGGCTTATCGCCAAGCGTAATCGTTGCACGGTCAAGGAGATAATGAAGTGGAACAAACTCAACTCCACCGTTATTCGCCCTGGGCAGAAGTTGCGAATCGAAAAACCAAAACCAAGAGCGTAAAAAATTGTAATTCTGCATTTTGAATTTTGCATTTTG
>JAZQWU010000137.1:0-5638 GCA_045632505.1 Alistipes sp.
CCCACGACGTATAATCGACTATCGAACCGCCATAGAGATACTTATTAAGCAGTTTCTTCGCCTTTGGCGACAGATGTTTCTCGGCAATTTTCGCGATAGTCTCGTGCCCTCGCGAGCCCCACGCAAACGAAGTTCCGTGGATAAAAATAGTGGCAACTAATAGAAGAATAGTTCGCTTCATAATTTTTATAGATAGTTCTAAATATTAGAGACATTCTCTGTCACAAAAGGTTAAATCACCAAGTTTCTCTGCTAATCTCCTTTTTACTACTTAATATAGAATTCCGAAATAGGTCTATAACCCTTCTCTTGCATCAGTTTATCCCATTCACGAGGCAATTCAATCTGCACCGTCTCGAAGCCTCCGCCAGGCATTGTCTGCACCTTATTACGGCTATCGTCGCCCGTAATCAAGAATGCGGTCATACCCTCCTTCATCGTAGGAATTGTAACCATTTCCGTTTCGGGAGTATCATACCACGCTGGCGTTGGTGTTGTTGACGCGCCCTCTGTACGGGTTAGATGCCCCTTCCAATTACGAATCGGGTGACGTTCCTCGGGATTACTACCTGGATTTGCGTAGTAGTTTGCAAATACTCGTTCGTGCAACGAGCGTCGAGCTGTGCGAATCAAATCCTGCTCGAGAGCATACGGTGTGCGATACCTCTTTGCAAGATTCTTCGCAATAGGTTTTGTCATCAAAATTGTGCGATAGGTAAATTGTTTTCCACTACCCAAGGCAAATTGACATCGCTCAGTAATATCCCACGCCAACAATTCCATAATCTTTTGAGAATCAGTAGAAGATGGAGCCATATTGTTACCCCAAAGTAGGGTAGAACAAGTTGTAATAGTATTGTCATTCATTGCATATCCTGCTCGCACGTGGTATGGCTTCCAACCCACCTCGCGGCACGCTACTTCATCCTCGACCAAACACCACGACATTGGGTAGCCGAATGTTCCCATTCGATTTTGCTTCACATAGTAACCAGCGAGATTCATCAATGCCAAATTCATAAAACGACCTATCGCAACATTTGCCGCTTCGTTAATCTCGCCCTGACCGCAATCTATACCGAGCTGTCGCGCCACAGGACCATTCAACCACGAATATGGCACCCAAGCGTGCGTACTTGCCAAAGTGCGACGGAACGAGCCTGCGCCCATAGCCTTCGTCATAGCGATAAGAATCGGCATATACTCGGGCTTACAACCCGCCATAACTCCGTTTACAGCCACGTGCCACGCCGTTGTGTTGCGATGCGCTACGGGGAGAACCGCAACCGTTTCGTCCCACTTCATATCGGTATATCGCAAAAACTCGCTCACCTTCTCGAATGTAGGCGGCACGATAGGCAAACCGTCCGACCAATTCATCTCGCGGAAGTGGTCGTTAATCTCTTGATAAGTTCCGTAAAAGATATCGTCGCGCAATCCGCCTTGATTCTTTTTTGTGCTACGCGCCAACTCCTCGGCTGTAATTGGCGAGGTTAGAGCCTTAACAATTTGAGGATATAACACCTCGCGAGTATTTTTCAAGAGTTCATCTGTTGTGTGCGATGCGAATGCTCCTGGATATTCCGCCACTCGAGGAGCAGGCACGCCATTATTTGTAGATGTGTAGAACACCTGCTCCGTAAATGTTGGTGCAGCAATAGCAACGGCTGGAATGCCTATATATTCCGCTGCGATGCACGAACCGACCTCCTTCGGGGTGCATAAACCACAACCGCAATTACCTGATATTACTGCATTTACACCCATCGAACGCAGCTTCTGCTGGAACTCATCCTTCGAGCGACGAGTGACACCTGGTGCGGGATAAACGCCTGCCGAACCAATCTCGTCAAGCAATAGAATTCGCGCTGTAGGATAGTCCTTTAAGATAAGGCGTTTGAGTTCAGGGTGTGTGATACGAGCCATAAAACTACCACCAACAATCGCGATAGTTTTTCCCTCAAGCGAATTTAGACGCGGAGCCATCTCAATCATCTGCACCGTTCCTCGACCTACGGGCGAAACAACTGCAAACCCATCGCCTTTTACAACAGTAGCACCCGATTCAGTTTTGCAATTTTCGTCGCACACTACGCGAGAGGTTGTTTGCGCCGAAGCGGAAAAATGCAGAGCAAACAAGAAAAACAGACATTTCGTAATAAATTTAACCATAATAATTCAAGCGTTTAGATTGACATACGACATATAAGATTCACAATCTAACAAAAGGTTAAATTTACTCCTCAAAAAATCTCTCGTCGAAATTCACAAAGTACAATCTCTCCGTTGCGCGGGTCATTGCGGTGTAGAGCCAGCGAAGCATATCCTTCGTCATTGGCTCGTCGTCGAAGATGCACCTATCGACAAATACAGCCTTCCACTGTCCGCCCTGAGCCTTATGGCAGGTTACCGCGTAGGCAAACTTAATCTGCAGGGCGTTGAAGTAGTCGTTCTCGCGAATCTCCTGCAAACGTTTAATCTTGCTCTTGACATCGAGATAGTCCTTCTCAACCTCGCGAAAAAGACGTTCGCTCTCTTCGCGAGTTAGCGAGGGCGACTCGGAGTGCAAGGTATCAAGCAGCACCTTACATTCAATCTCGGTATCGTCATAATCGCCAAAGGATAGGGTAGCCGTAGCGAAGCGGAAACCGTAGAACTCCTCAATACGGCGCAGACGGCGCAAACGTGCAATGTCACCATTGGCTATAAAGCTGATAGGGCAGTTCTCTATACGGTCGGTATAGTGGTAGTTATTCTTCGCAACCATCAATATATCTCCGCTTTCCAATTCTTCCTCTGCCATAAGATTTATGCGACGAATTCCCTCGTTATAGCGGTTGGCGCGTTTGTTCGAGCGAGTGATTACAATCGTTTCGTCACGACCATAGCGGTCGTAGCAATCCTGCAACGCCTCCAACAACTCCGTTCCGCTGACCGACTGCACATCGTCGTACCCGAGATCAAACTTTGGAATTTCGTAAATTTTATTCTCGAGCATACAGCGAACGAGCGTGGCATTGAAAAGTATTCCCGAATCTTGTTCCTGGCGCACAACCTCGTCCATCGAGCCATAGACAACATCGCCAAACTGGCTCATTTCGACCGCATCGAGCGCAGGCGAAAAGTCGGCACCGACGGGTGGCAACTGCGCATTATCGCCCACCAAAACGAGGCGGCAATTTCGCCCAGATCGGACGTATTGCACCAAATCTTCGAGCAACGAACCACTGCCAAATTGCACTCCATCCGATGAGGTGTTTGCCGATAACATCGACGCCTCATCTACTATGTAAATCACATCTTTATCGCGGTTTATATTAAGCGTAAATTTAGATTCGTACGAGGCGTTCGTACGTTCGCGATAGATATGCTTATGAATGGTCAGAGCTTTCTCGCCCGAGTAGTGTGACAACACCTTCGCAGCACGCCCCGTTGGGGCAAGTAAAACCGAGCGAACACCTACCTGTTTTAGCGCAGCAACAATCGCTGCAACGAGCGTAGTTTTACCGGTTCCGGCGTATCCGTTCAGCACAAAAATCGAAGAAGAATCGCCTTCGGCGAGATACTCAGAAAAGGCCTCGACGATTTTTTTTTGATTATTAGTTGGTTGATACAATAATTTTGCGTAAATTTGGCTCGCAATATCGGAGATATTCATTTTTTCGTTGTTGCTTTAATTTTGTACAAACTTAATAATAAATATCAAAATGGGAAAGAAAAGTGTTCAAATTATTCTTCAGCTCGCCCTTGCGGTAGTTGTTTTGGGTCTTGGTTACTGGGTTTACACCCTCATC
The DNA here is from genome assembly GCA_045632505.1 of Alistipes sp. Classification (GTDB taxonomy): domain Bacteria; phylum Bacteroidota; class Bacteroidia; order Bacteroidales; family Rikenellaceae; genus Alistipes. The sequence goes on from JAZQWU010000137.1 coordinate 3,795, forward strand.
TCGACACCTATCAAGTTTGAGGCAGAGCAGAAGGCTCGTGAGGCAGCAGTTATCGAGCGAATCAAGGACATCCGTACCGCGGAGCGTACATTCAAGAGTAAGTATCAGCGTTTTACCGCTGACTTCGACACTCTCATTAACTTCGTTCTTACTGAGGAATTGCAGGGTGAGCGTAAGAAGATTGACGAGGATGACTCTGTAGCAATGGCTCAGGCAAAGAAGAAGTATGGTCGTCGTTTCAAGAATGTTGAGAAATTCACATTCTCGGTTAAGGACTCGTTGTTCAAGCACCTCACCGCAGAACAGGTTAAGGAGTTGCGATTCGTGCCTTACACCAACAACAAGACTGAGTATATCCTCGAGGCTGGTATGCTTGCAACCGAGTCGAAGGTTATCATCCCTGTTGTTGAGTGCCGCACTCCATACATCGCGTTCCTCGACACTGTAGCATATCGCCAGGAGGTTATCAACCTCGTTGACAATATGAAGAACAACTTCAACCGCTACCCGGGCATCAAGTTCGGAGCTATGGATCGTGGTAACAATGAGGCAGGAAATTGGGAGTAATCCACAACAAGCCACAAAGAAAGTGTCCATTCAAGTAAAATTGGGTGGACGCTCTTTTTCTGCGGACAACTATGTCGTAGCAGACGATATCGCACAGGTGGAGTTCATCATCGACACGCCGCGCGTAACCCTTACGCCCAAGAGCTGGATTCAGCAATATGGTTGCGCCGAAACCCTGCGAGCATCACACAAGCCACATCTCTCAAACGAGGAGTGTGTATGTAGCGACGAGCAGAGCGAAATCGTAGCCGTAATCGCAATCGACCGCGCAGCATACAATGCCATCATCGAAAAATGGGGTAGTCGTGCAACATTTTCTTCACCACTTTTGGATATGCGCCACAGTGACGAGCGTTGCTTAACGATTGATGCAAGTAAGCGAGTTTGCTACATTCGTCTTTTCGAGAATGGATTACAACGCGCTGAGGCATACGACATCTCCGCGCAGGAGGATATTTTATATTTAGCATCAGAGTGGCTCAAGGACGTTGATATACCTATATATATTAAAGGCAACGCCGAGACAGCAAAACTACTACGTAAATACTACAAACACGTTATATGCGAATAATCAGCGGTAAATTCAAAGGCAGAGCGATAAATCCGCCACGCAACCTCCGCGCAAGACCGACAACCGACTTTGCGAAGGAGAATCTGTTCAATGTATTGAATAACCTTGTCGACTTCGAGGAGTGCGACGTACTCGATCTTTTTGCCGGCACAGGTTCGGTGAGTTACGAGTTCGCATCACGCGGAGCAAAAAGCGTAACCTCTGTTGAGATAAATGCAGTTCATCACGCCTTTATCCGCCGTACCGCAAAGGAACTCGGCGCAGACAATCTCTTTGCCGTAAAGGCAAATGCCTTCCTCTATTTGCGTAGTTGCCCAAAGCAGTTTGACGTGGTTTTCTCGGATGCACCATACGACTTGGAGGGGCTGGAGGAGATTGTCCCACTCGTTTTGGATAGCGAAATATTACGCAAGGATGGAATTTTCATTTTTGAACACTCCGACAAGTATGATTTCTCGGAGCATCCATATTTCTGGCAATTAAGAAGTTACGGAAGCGTACAGTTTTCGATGTTCAGAAAGTAGAAAAAAATCAGAAAAAAAGTTGCAAAATATTTTGCAGATATAAAATTTTGCTCTATATTTGCACTCGCAATCAGCAATGGTGCGTTAGTTCAGCTGGTTAGAATACGTGCCTGTCACGCACGGGGTCAGGGGTTCGAGTCCCCTACGCACCGCAAGAGTCGCTCAAAAGGCGACTTTTGTTT
>JAZQWU010000138.1:0-6679 GCA_045632505.1 Alistipes sp.
TGGGAACTTCACAGGCAAAGTCACAGGCTCCTCCTTACGACCGTCGTATGCGAGCATCCACTCGGTAGTCTTCTTGTTGTAGACCACCTCCAAGGCAAACTTCGACAAGCGAGCCTCGATATAACGACCAGCCGCAGCATCATCGCCCGTAAGGATATTACCCCAGTTACCCTGACAATCTATCAGCAGATCCTTCTGTCCGAGCTGCACCAACGCATCTTTGATTGAAGCATCACCGTGTGGGTGGTACTGCATAGTCTGTCCCACGAGGTTTGCCACCTTATTCAACTTACCATCATCCACGACCTTCATAGCGTGGAGGATACGTCGTTGTACAGGCTTCAAACCATCATCAATGTGAGGCACTGCACGCTCCAAAATTACATACGAGGCGTAGTCCAAGAACCAATTCTTGTACATACCGGTCAATCGCTTGGTGCTGGTCTCAGCCATCAAGGCATCGTACTTACCAGGCTCGGAAGCGACAACCTCCTCCTCGTTCAACAACTCTTCTTGTATATCTTTTTCTTCGTTCATAGTTCTTTATTAGGGTCATTAGAGACGTTAGAGACGTTAGAGACGTTAGGGTCATTAGAGATTATTAGAGATTATTAGAGATTATTAGAGGAATCTCTCAACTCTCAACTTTAATTTTCTATCTTGTCCTCCTCAATGCGCAAATTACCAACAATAAACTGCTGACGGTCATAGGTATTCTTACCCATATAGAAGGTCAGCATATCCATAATTGGGTCGTCCTTAGTGAGGCGCACCTTATCAAGGCGAATCTGCTCGCCAATGAAGCCCTCGAACTCGTCAGGCGAAATCTCACCAAGACCTTTGAATCGAGTAATCTCGGCTGCTGAGCCACACTTCGCGATAGCATTCACGCGCTCCTCCTCCGAGTAGCAGTAGATGGTTTCCTTCTTATTACGCACACGGAACAATGGTGTCTGCATAATGAAGAGGTGACCACGACGCACCAAGTCGGGGAAGAACTGCAAGAAGAAGGTCAGCAACAACAAACGAATGTGCATACCATCGACATCGGCATCGGTTGCGATAACCACCTTATTGTAGCGCAAGTTATCAATATCCTCCTCGATATTGAGTGCCGCCTGCAAGTAGTTGAACTCGTCGTTCTTGTAGACAATAGTCTTCTTCATACCATACGAATTGAGCGGCTTACCACGAAGCGAGAATACCGCCTGTGTCTGTGGATTACGGCTTTTGGTGATAGAACCCGAAGCCGAATTACCCTCGGTAAGAAATATCATTGTCTGCTCCGCAAGCTCGTGCTTATCGTTGCGGTGAATCTTGCAGTCGCGCAAGTTCTTGTTATTCAAGAGTGCCTTCTTCGCTGTGTCGCGGGCCTTCTTCTGCACGCCTGCAATCTCCTTGCGCTCCTTCTCGTTCTCCACGATTTTGCGCTGGATAGCTTGTGCTACGTCGGCATTCTTGTGGAGGTAGTTATCCAACTCCGACGAGAGGAACTCGCCGATGAACTGACGAATGGTAACACCCTCAGCAATCTCCTTCGAGCCGAACTTGGTCTTTGGCTGATTCTCGAACTGAGGATCCTCTACCTTAATAGCAATGGCAGCAACTATCGAGGTACGAATATCCGATGGGTCGTAGTCCTTGTGGTAGAACTCCTTGATAGTCTTGGCTATCGCCTCGCGGAATGCCTGTTGGTGAGTACCGCCGTGGATGGTGTGCTGACCATTCACGAACGAGTAGTAGGTTTCACCATAGCTTGTTCCGTGGGTGATTACAACCTCGATATCATTACCCACAAGGTGGATTGGAGCGTAAAGAGGCTCCTCCGACATATTCTCATTGAGCAAATCCAAAAGGCCATTTTTAGAGGTGTAGCTCACGCCATTCAACACAAGCGTAAGACCAGGGTTGAGGTAGGAATAGTTGCGGATACGCTGCTCAATGTACTCCATATTGTAGGTGTACGAAGCGAATATCTCGTTATCTACTTTGTACGAGATGAACGTTCCATTCTTCTCCTTAACATCACTTTCCCAATTGTCCGACTGCATCAAGCCTTGCGCAAAGGTTACGGTACGAGCCTCGCCATCGCGCACTGCTCGAGCCGTAAACTCGCTCGAAAGGTAGTTCACAGCCTTCACTCCGACACCATTCAGACCTACGGTCTTCTTAAATGCCTCGCCGCCATACTTACCGCCCGTATTCATCTCGCTAACTGCTGCAGCGAGCGACTTCAACGGAATACCACGACCATAGTCGCGTACCGAAACAACATTGTCGCGCACCTCTACCTCGATGCGCTTACCTACGCCCATAATAAACTCGTCAATAGAGTTATCGATAACCTCCTTGACAAGCACATACAACGCCTCGTCGGGCAACGAGCCGTCACCTATAGTTCCCACATACATACCTGGACGCAGACGAAGATGCTCTCGTGGCGAGAGCGTCTTAATCGCATCATCATCGTATGCAGCGGTTGGTTTCAACAAATCTGCCATTATATCTAATTCTCAATTTTCAATTCTCAATTCTCAATTAATTCGCTTTGCGAATCTCTGCGAGTGCCTCAGTCATCATCTCCTGCACCTCGCGAGCCATTTCGCTTGTGTCAGTCGCAGCGACCTTCTCAGCCGAGATTGGTGGCAACACCTTTACTGTAAGGCGGTGCTTCCAATTGAAGAAGAAGCTCTTAGGCTTGAAAATCTTGGTTGTGCCATCCATCACAACCGGCAAAATCTCAACGCCAGCCTCCTTTGCCAAGGCGAATGCTCCACCCTTGAAGCGCTGAATCTCGCCATTCTTCGAACGAGTACCCTCAGGGAAGATAGCAACCGAAACACCTCGGTCAATCCACATCTTACCGTCGTTGATAACCTTCTTCATCGACTCAGTAGCGCGACCACGCTGAATCGCGATATCGCCGTGCATCCACAACATCGGACCGATATATGGGATACGGAACACCTCCTGCTTCGATACCCAACGGAAGTTCAGTGGTACGAAGTATAGCGAGATGATGTCAACCATAGAGTTGTGGTTGATAACGATAACGTAAGGCTTCTTCTTATCGACATTCTCCAAACCCTCAATTTTGCGTCGCCAAGTGAATGGCGCATACCACCACGAATAGCACAACCAACGCGAAAGTTCGTGAACTACGCGACGACACTTATCGAATGGATAGCATACGAACAATGCCACCAACGAAAGCACAAAGAAAAATGTCAACACAAAGATAGTGTAGAGTGCAAAAATAAGTGTAAGCATATCTCCAATTTTTAAGTTTTAATCCTATCCACAAGCGCCGAGAATGCGCCATTTTACCAATCTCCGCAAAATTACAAATTTTTCCGATTTCACAAAGTATTTCGTAGAAATAGTTTTCAACAATGAGTTTAATTTCGCAAGTTCGTACGTAAAACTTAAAAAGTTTTCCGTTTTGCGCTTTTGGTTTTCCGTTTTTTTGTATCTTTGCACCAAATTTGGGAAATTATGAAGTTCAAGAAAGAGTATAAAGTTCGCTCGATGGCTGGCGAAAACATCGTGATAATGCAGGGCACAGCAGGTAGCGATATGACACGCATAATATCTTTGAACGACTCGTCGTTATTATTATGGAACGAGTTGCAGGGCAAGGAGTTTGAGGTAGCTGATGTCGCAGAGGTTCTCACCTCAAACTACGAAATTGACGCTGAGACTGCAACGCGCGACGCATCGGCGTGGGTTGAGAAACTCAAGGAGTGCGGATTAATCGAATAAGATAGTGGCAAGAGTGGCAAAAATAGCAACAATCTTTATCGTATATCTCGCGTGGATATGCGGTAATCCTGCTATTGCTCTGTCGTGCCACGCAAACCAGAAACAGCACGTTCATTGCTGCAAGTCGTGCGAGTGTCATCACGAGAACTGCGAGAAGGTTCACTTCGAAGTTCCACACGGTTGTCACCACGACCATTCGAACACCATAACGCTCTACGACACAGTCAAGAAAAACGACCTCAATATTGAGCCTGTAGAACTCTCAATTACAGCTCAAATAAGCGAGAATTTAAGCATTGAGGATGTTATTTCGGTGCGCTCTTCGCGCTATTATGAACACAAAGTTCCAATACCTATAACGCCCACATTATCAGGCAGTGGGCTACGCGCACCTCCCGTTATTGCATAACTCCATCACAGATGATTTATGTAACAATAACGAGAAACTTAAAAATGAAAAAAATCTTTATAATTTTATCAATATTTTTGTGCAGTACAGCTATCGTATCTGCGCAAAATATCTCGGGTAAAGTGGTTGACGCGCAAGGCAAACCACTCCCTGGCGCATCGGTCTATTGGGCAGACACCTCGGTTGGTGTTGCAACCGATTTAGAGGGTAAATTCTCACTCTACAGAGTCAAAGATAACAACGCCCTTGTGGCATCATTTCTCGGCTACGCAAACGACACAATCCGCGTCGAGCAGAAGGCTCGCGAGGTGGAGTTTCGCCTTGCTGAGGGAGTAGTCGTAGATGCCGTAGTGGTCGAGGGCGGATTGGGCAACTACATCCGTCAGGACGGCTTGCTCAAGAGCGAAAACATCTCATTTGCAGGTCTTTGCAAGATGGCGTGTTGCAACCTCGCCGAAAGCTTCGAAAACTCGGCATCGGTGACCGTAGGATATAGCGATGCTATCTCTGGTGCACGTCAAATCAAGATGCTCGGTTTGGCTGGAACATACACCCAAATTCTCGACGAGAATCGTGCTATAATGCGCGGATTGTCAGCACCTTACGGATTGTCATACACCCCAGGAATGTGGCTTTCTTCAATCCAAGTTTCGAAGGGTATTTCGTCGGTCACCGCAGGTCACGAAGCAATCACTGGACAGATTAACCTCGAGCACCGCAAGCCGACAGACGAGGAGCGATTCTTCTTAAATCTCTTCCTCGATAGTCACCTCAAACCCGAGTTCAACATCTCGTCGGCAATGCCCGTATCCAAGGACAAGCGTCTTTCGACCGTAATCTTGGCGCACGGAGCATACAGCACAATGGAGCACGACGAGAACAAGGATGGCTACCGCGACACACCTCTGGCTCGCACTGCAACGATCGCAAATCGCTGGCTCTATCAGGCCGAGAATGGTATGCAGGTGCGTTGGGGAGCGAAATACCTCTACGACCACCGCATAGGCGGACAGATGGGCTACAAGCCGCAGATGCACAACGACTCATACTTCAACAACGGAGAGTCCTGGCGCGAGAATTGGCACGCGAAGAAGTTGTACGGCTCGGAGGTTGAGAATCAGGAGGCAAACGCCTACTTCAAGTTGGGTATGCCTGTGGGTGAGGCTATCTTCGACAAAGAGAACAACGAGGAGTTGCGCTCAAATATAGCCATCGTCGTGGATTACGACTACTTCCGCGAGAACTCATATTTCGGTGCGGATAAGGGCTACTTCGGCAGTCAGAATATGACCACTGCAAATGCGATGTATGTTCACTACTTCACACCACGTTCGTCGTTGAATAGCGGCGTAAGTGCATCGTCGCGCTGGGTAAATGAGAATCTCACCGACTGGACACAGCCAAACTACAATGGCGAGAATATCCTCACACCACATCGTAACGAGAGTGAGGTTGGTGCATACACCGAGTATACCTATAATATTAAGGACAAGTTGTCGGTGGTTGCTGGCTTGCGCTACGACTATGCATTCTACTTCAAGAAGCACCTCGTAACACCGCGTGCTCACATCAAGTGGAACATCACCCCTACGACAGTACTCCGAGGCTCGGCAGGTTTAGGACACCGCCCTACCGACATCGTGACCGACAATATCGGCATTATGGCGACTGGCCGCATTCTCAACATCAGCCGCACGCTCGACCGTATGGAGAGTGCATTGACTGCAGGTGGTTCGTTCTCGCAGAGCATTTCGACCATCGAGCCTAACGATATGACAATCAGCGTAGATTACTTCTACACCAAGATTTTCAACACCGTAGTCGTAGACCAGGAGGGTTCGCTCTACACTATCGACATCTACAACAACTATGGTCGCTCGCGTACCCACACTGCACAGATTGACATCACTTGGACACCGATTAAGCGTTTTGACATCTTTGCGACATTCCGCTACACCGATTCGCGCTATACAATCAACAACAACGGCACGCCGACAATGGTTGAGCGTCCACTTGTGAGCCGCTACAAGGCGTTGATAAACTTGCAATACGCAACAAATATGCGCAAGTGGACATTCGACCTCACCGCGCAGCTGAATGGCCCTGCACGTATCCCTACGCAGACTGGCAACTTGGAGGATTCGACAATGTCGCCAATCTACCCTATGCTCTTTGCGCAGGTGTCACGCCGCATCAAGAAGTGGGAGATTTACGCAGGTTGCGAGAATATCCTCAATTACAAGCAGGAGAATCCTATCATCTCAGGCGACAACCCATACGACTACGCTTTCAACTCGTCGCTCATTTGGGGTCCTTTGATGGGATACAAAGTTTATCTCGGAGTGAGATTTAACCTCTACTAACGGAAACGGAAAACTAAAAAATAAACAAATATAAAGAGTATGAAAAAGACTATTTCGATTATTGCATTAGTGTTGGCATTGCTGGCATTTTTGGTAGGTAGCGTAGTTGCAGCACCTAAGGCAGAGAAGAAGATTGCAACCGTGG
>JAZQWU010000139.1:0-11286 GCA_045632505.1 Alistipes sp.
ATACAACTCGTCGTAAACACCTGCAGGCACTGCCACGTGGATGTAGGTTGGTTGGTTCGAGAGTTCAACACCCTCGCCAAACGAGTAGTTCACAACAGGCACCGAAGCCGAAGTTGCCGAAACCTCACCGGTAGTGAAGTCGATATCGAATGCACCGGCAATTGGGGCGCGATCTACGGTCGAAATCTGAGCATAGGTGAGGGTTGCATTTCCAACAACGCCAATCTTCAAAACACCTGTCAAGTGGTTGAGCTGAATGCCCGAATTATCACCATAAGCGTACATTGTCGAGACGCCCGAAGCAAATGTGCCATTGCCTGCGTGGAGCTGATTCTCCGCGAAGAGAACCTTGCCGGCAGGAGCTGCAGGGTATGCAATGCAATAAGGAGTTGCAAGCGTTCCCGCAAATGAGAAGGTCGCCTTATTGCTACCCGCCTGCTGTGCGCTCAACTCCGCCGAAGCAATGCCATTGACCGAAATCTTATCACCCTCGCTCCAGAAGAGAGGATAAAGGCCATCTACCTTCTCGCCGAGCTGAGTACGCGACTCCTCCAACGAAAGGGTGATTTCTGTTGTTTGACCTCCGCCAACATTCACGCCGAGGTCATTTGTTGTGTCGGTCACGCACGCGAGAGCGAACGCGCCAGAGGCAACTGCCAAGAAAAGTTTTACAAGTTTTTTCATAGTTTTTAAGGTTTTTCGTTGTAATAATTGTTCAAATTTATGAAATAAAAATTTCATATTCAAATATTCGCGCAACTTTTTACCCATTTTTTACATTGTAAAACTTGGTGGTTTGCAACAAAAAGAATAACTTTGTAAGAGATAAAACACATAACCACGAAAATATGAAACGAATATTTCTTCTTGCCGTAGCCTCTCTGTTGGTGTTCTCGGTTGTGGCGCAAAATGCCGACCAGGCAACCCTCGCAAATGCACCTCGCATCGAACTTAAATTGCCGAAGGGCGCAAAGGGCTTCCGTGTGGAGCGTGTCAACCTCTTCAACTCGAAGCAGACCATTTCGGTCATCTGCTACTCGCCAAAGCAGTTCAAGACCGAGATTATTCAGCCCGAGAAACTCACTCGTCTCTCGGTTACTGCCACCGAAAGCAACGCGGATTTTGGCGTGAATGCTGGTTACTGGGATGTGCGCATCGACCAACCTTCAACCTATTTGGTATTGGATGGCAGGCAGATTGCCGAAACCGCCGACTTCGAGAAGGAGCGCGTAGATGGCTTGGTATGCTTGGGCAAGAAAAATGTTGTGATCGACCACTGCAAAGCAGGTAGTGAAGCCCCTTACGCTGCAAAATACAAGAATATTCTCGCATCAGGTCCCGTACTTATCGACGAGGGCGTAGCGGTTGACCACAGCGTCTACACCAACGGAATGGTCGACACCGCGAATGGTCTGCCCGTAGGTGCCTTCTACACCTACACACGCCGTCACCCTCGCACTGCAATGGGTACGGACAAGAAGGGAAATGTTTACCTCGTGGTGGTGGATGGTCGCTCGCAGGGCAATGCCGAGGGCGTAACCATTGCCGAACTAACCAAGGTGTGCGAGTGGCTCGGAATGCGCGATGCAATCAACCTCGATGGCGGTGCTTCGTCGTCGATGTGGAGCAAGGTGGAGGGCGTAGTGAGCTATCCTGCTCGCAACAAGAAATTCGACCACGCAGGTGAGCGTAAGGTGTCGAGTTGCGTAGTTGTGAAATCGAAAAAATAGCACTCGATGAAACGAATATTATCCATTTTTGCACTGTTGCTATTTTCACTCTCTGCCGTAGCGCAAAATGCTGATTCTTTGGCTTTTGTGAAGGCGAAGCGTCACCCGCTCAACATCAAGGGTGCGAAGGGCTACACCGTAGCGGTGGAGATGTTTGGCATACCGCAATATATCTCGGTCATCAAGTACTCGCCAAAGCGATTTACCACCGACATAGTGCAGCCACAGACACTCACTCGCACAAGCGAGTTGGCAAAGCAGGAGAATGCCGACTTCGCCATAAACGCCTGCTTCTGGAACGTCAAAACCAAGCAACCAAAGACCTATGTAAAGCGCGATGGCAAGGTGTTGTCTGTGACTCCAACCTCGTTTACCCACCGCGTCGATGGCTTGGTTATGTTGCACGACAAGAGGATAGATGTTGTGCCTACAGAGGCTGCTCCCGACTATGTTGGCGAGGCGGAGCGTTGCGACAATATTTTTGCTTCGGGACCTGTACTTCTCGATAACGACACATCGTTCGACTATGAGAAAAGTCGTGGTATCAACGCCTCGGAATATGCTAAGACACACCCTAAGGTGCGCCGTCACCCTCGTAGCGTGATAGGCTGCGATAGAAAGGAGAATATCTACCTCGTAGTGGTGGATGGACGCTCGAAGGGCAATGCCGAGGGAATGACAATGGCTGAACTCACAGCACTCTGCCGCTGGATTGGAATGAACGAGGCTATAAACCTCGACGGCGGTGGCTCTTCAACCCTCTGGAGTCGCAAGCACGGCATCATCAACCACCCTTGCGACAACCGAAAATTTGATCACAAGGGTGAACGCAAGGTGTCGAGTTGCCTCGTCATCAAGCGCAAATAGGAGATATGGTAGAAACAATAAAGGCTGTCGCGAAGACAGCCTTTGTTGTTTTATGTGTGACCACTACTTGGTAGGGTAGGCAGCGATGAAGAGGTCGCGCTCGCGGATTTGTGCAGCAATCTTGTGGAGATTTGCCAACGAGATGAGACCTACAACATACTTGTAGTCGTTGCTGATATACTGCTCCTCGATGCTGTCGAACTCGAACAATGCGCGGTCCTCGGCATTCGAGTAGCGGAGATATACGCGTACCAATACATCGTCGGTGTACTCAACTGGTTTGCGGCCAATCATACGCTTATACTCGTAGCGATAGTTGTAGAAGCAAGCCATAATGTCGCTCAATACTGCCGAGCCTGTTGGGTGACCACCTGCACCACGACCGAACATAAACTGCTTGTCGTAGAACTTACCCTTGATAACCACGCCATTGAACTCATCCTCAACCGAGTAGATGTACTTCTCGCGCGAGATGAGCTGTGGCATCACGCTCATAATAATCTTGCCGTTCTCCAACTTCTCGACGTGAGCAACCAACTTGTATCGACGCTCCTTCTCGTTTGCGAAGCGGATGTCGTTGTCGTTCATCGACGAGATGCCGTATGTGAAAATCTTCTCTGGTGCAACATAGCAACCGAAGGCGTGAACGGTGATGATGATGAGCTTGAACAACGAGTCCCAACCGCCGATATCGAGTGTAGGGTCGCTCTCAGCGAAGCCCAACTCCTGCGCACGACGCAAAGCCACGTCGTAAGAGTAGTTCTCGTTAAAAATCTTCGACAAGATGAAGTTCGACGAGCCATTTAAGATACCCTTAACCGATACGAGGAGGTCGTTATCGTAGTACTCCTCGAGGTTGCGGATAACAGGAATCGAACCGCAAGCTGAAGCGTCGTACAAGAGCGCTACGTTGTGCTTCTGCTGCAACTCAATCAACTCTGGAAGGTGGTGAGCCAACATCTTCTTGTTGCCCGAAACCACCGAGAAACCATTGGTGAGGGCGCGCTTCACGATGTGGTATGCCGCCTCTGCATCGTCAATCAACTCCACGATGAGGTTGATATCCTTGTCGTTGAAAATATCCTCTGCATTGTCGGTGAAGAAAGCCTCCTTTACGCCGCGTTCCTTGTTGATGTCGCGCACGCAGACACGCTTAATCTTCGCCTCCTTCGAGGAGATGGTGTTCAGCACGTCGTAGAGACCTCGTCCTACATTGCCGAAGCCGAACATTCCGATTGTAAGTTGTTTGTTTCCCATTGTATCTGTTTATTCGTTTATAAATTCCAAGATAAGTCTGTTCAACGACTCTGCCTCCACCAAGAATCCGTCGTGTCCGAACGACGAGTCGATAAGGTGGTAGTGCGCCCCCTTGATGTTGTCAGCGAGGTAGCGATTCTCCACCTCGGTGAAGAGGATGTCGCTGGTGATACCCACCACAAAGGTGCGGCTCTTGATATTCTTGAGAGCCTCGACCACACCACCTCTGCCACGACCGATGTCGTGCGAATCTACTGCACGCGACACAAGGTTGTAGGAGTAGGCATTGAATCGGCGACGCAACTTCTCGCCCTGATAACGCTGGTAGGAGTGGACTCTGCGCTTGAACAGATCATCCTTCAGTTCCTCGTTATCCTGCTGTGTAAGGCAGTAGGCAGGACCTCCACGATAGCTCAACAGAGCCACACTACGTGCTGCCGCCATACCCGCCTCGCCAGCATCATCGCGACGCTCGCCATAGGTTGGGTCATTCTCCAAAATCCAACGTTGCGACTCGTTGAATGCCGAAATCCAAGGTGTAGTGTTTGCGCCCGTAGCAATCAACACCAAATTCTCTGCCAAGTCGGGATTTGCCAACGACATCTCCAAGCACTGGAAACCGCCAATCGAACTACCGATAAGCAACTTCACGCGCTTGATGCCGAGATGCTCCGCCAAGCGACGGTGACACTCTGCCATATCGCGCACGGTGACCCAAGGGAAATCGCCATACCACTTCTCGCCCGTTTCGGGGTTTATCGAGAGCGGTCCCGTAGTCCCGTAGTGCGAGCCGAGGAAGTTGGCGCAGATGATGAAGTAGCGCGATGCATCAAGCAACTTGCCCTCGCCAATCATCTCGGGCCACCACGACTCCACATCCGACGATGCGGTCAGCGCGTGACATACCCAGATGATGTTCGAATCATCCTCGTTGCGCTCACCATAGGTGTCGTAGGCGATGGTCAGTTCTGGAAGAACGCCTCCGCCCTCGAGGTGTAATGGTGTTGTATCGTGAAAAAATTTAGCCATATTTTTTAATTGACAATTGACAGTTGACAATTGATAGTTTATGGTAAAAACTGCGTTTTTGAATTATCTATTATTGTCTATTTCAATTATCGCAAAAAATTATAAATCAAATTCCTATAATTGTCAATTTTCAAATCAATTGTCAATTATATTTTAGCAAACGCTTGCTCAAAGTCCTCGATAATATCCTCAACAGCCTCCAAGCCAGCCGAGATGCGGAGCAATGTAGGTGCAATACCAGCCTTAACCTTTGCCTCGTCGCTGAGCTGCTTGTGGGTGGTTGATGCAGGGTGGGTAACAACGGTAATCGAGTCGCCAATCATAGTCATATTAGCAACCAACTTCAACCCCTCAACCAACTTAACGGTGCTCTCCAACGTACCCTTCATCTCAACCGAGATAACGCACGCAGCACCCTTGCGGAAGTACTTTTGTGCCAAAGCGTAGCTTGCATCATCCTCGAAACCTACGTAGCTTACCTTCTTTACATTCTCGTTTGCGCGGAAGAACTCTGCCAACTTTGCAGTAGCCTCAGCCTCGTGACGTACGCGCAACGAGAGAGTCTCCAAACCGAGCATCATCAAGTAGGTGTCGAATGGCGAAGGGCAGCAACCGAAGTCGCGCAAACCATCAACGCGACACTTTACGATAAATGCCTGATTGCCGAAGGTCTTCCACAAGTTCAAGCCGTGATAGCCCTCCGATGGACCATCAATCTCTGGATAGCGACCATTGCCCCAGTCGAAAGTACCGCCATCAACGATGATTCCGCCCATAGCAGTTCCGTGACCATTAATCCACTTTGTAGCCGAGTCGGTTATGATATCTGCACCCCACTCGAATGGGTTGCAGAGGTAACCGCAAGCACCGAAGGTGTTGTCCACAACGAGTGGCATCTGGTGAGCGTGAGCAACCTTTGCCAATGCCTCGATGTCGGCAACGATGCAACCAGGGTTCGACATCGACTCTGCGAATACGAAACGAGTATTCTCGTCAATCAACTCCTCGATAGCCTCTGCCGAAGCGTTCTTCGCGAAGCGCACCTCAACGCCGAGATTGCGCAACGAAATCGAGAACTGGTTGTGAGTTCCGCCATAGACATAAGGCGAGGTCACGATGTTGTCGCCAGCCTTTGCCAACGCAGTTACGGTGAGCAAAATAGCCGACATACCCGACGAGGTAGCCAACGCGCCAACGCCACCATAGAGTGCCGCTACGCGATTTTCGTAGTTTGCGGTTGTCGGGTTGTGGATTCGTGTATAGATATTGCCTGCCTCGCTCAACTCGAAGAGGTTAGCGGCATAGTCGCAAGTCTTGAAGTGGTACGCAGCGGTAGGATAGATCGCCAAACCACGCGAAAGGGTGTGGTCAGGTGCATAACCACCGTGAATCTGCAAAGTCTCGAAACGGAGTTTTTTCTCGCTCATCGTAGTGAAATTAAAAATAAGTTTATTTTTATCTCGGCAAAGATAGTATAAAAAAGTTGAAAGTTGTACGCTGAGAGTTGAAAGTTGCATAAAAAATGAAGAGTTTGGCCAAATTAACCAAACTCTCCACTCTAAACTCTGAAGTTACTCCTTCACCTTCTTGCCCCAGTTGAGCACAGGGAGCAAGAACGAGATTACTGATGCGCCAATCCAGAAGAGTGCAGCCTGCGAGAAGTCGTAGGTCTTGTCCTGAACAACCTCGCCAAGAGCATTTACGGTCTCTACGATTTGCAAGTTCTTGTCAATCAACCAACCGCTCACAACATCCTGAATACCAGCAGCGATGTAGCTTGCGCAACCTACGATACCGAGTGCTGCACCAGTAGCCTTACGAGGCACAACGTCGATAGCCATCAAACCGCCCAAGAATGCAATCAACACACCGATTGCGATACCGAACAATACCATCGAAGCGATATTTACCCAGTACTCGTTGCCGCCATATACGAACAATGCATAGGCAACAGAGAGCATAATACCCGAAACGAATGCAGGCATCTTGCGGTCGCCCTTGAACAAAACGTCCGACATCCAACCTGCCAATACTGTACCTACGATACCGAGCAAAGCGTTAATTGAGATGATGAATGTTGCATCAGCAAGCTCGAAGCCCTTATGCTCCTGCAAGAAGAGGATACCCCACGAGTTCAACGAGTAGCGCGAGATGTACATAAATGCCGAAGCAAGCGCCAAAATCCACACTGCAGGTGTTCTGAGCGCGAGTTTCTGAGCAGCACCAGCCGAGCCGTCATCCTCGCTCTTCTTAGCCTCAACCTTCTCGCCAGTCAAAACCTCAATCGAAGGCAAACCCTTGCTCTCTGGGGTGTCGTGCATCAAGAAGAGGATGATGATGATACCAATTGCGCCCGCGATAGCTGCGCCAAAGAATCCCCACTGCCAGCCCGAAACGGCAACGATAGAGCCCACGAAGATGAACGAGAGCCACTCGCCGATGTTGTGACTTGCTGAGAAGAATCCGTAGAATGTGCCTCGACGCGAGAGTGGGAACCAGCGCGAGAGGGCGATAATTGCAGGTGCAGCACCCATCGACTGCGACCAACCATTGATACCCCACATTATAGCGAAGATTACGAACACTGCGGTCGAAGGTATAGCGGTATTACCTACAAATCCAGCGCCTGTGCCGAACAAACCTACCACGCCCATTGTCAAGTTTGCCAAGGTCGAAACCAACAAACCTGCTGCCATAAAACGCTTGATGTTCGAGTGGTCTGCCAAGAATCCGTTTACGAACTTACCGATTGCGTACGCAAAGAGGAGTGCCGAACCGATGATACCCAACTGGGTTGCATCGAGCATTCCACTATCGAGGATAGGCTTCTTCATCACATTGAGTGATGTACGGCATACGTAGTAGAGGCTATATCCGAGAGTTCCTGCGATGAACGATTGGAGTGCCAACGAGCGGTGATACTTCTTCTGTCCAGCCTCGTCAAGGTCTGCGCGAAGCGGTGCTGGAGCACTTGTCTTAAAGAAATCTAAAAATCCCATAGTTGTATTTTTGCTTTTAGCCATTAGCCATTGGCCTTTGGCCTTTGGCTTTTTTATTAGTTAGTAGTGAGTAGATAGTAGAGAGTAGTTGAGAAAATTCAAAATGCAGAATGCAAAATTGAATAATTCTCAATCCTCAATTCTGCATTATTTCAAAGTGTGGCGACCCTTGCTCTCAAGGTAGTTGATAAGCATCTGAGGGCGGTCGGTCTGAATCATCGAAGTGCCATACGAGAGAATCTTACCATAAATCTTCTCCTCGTTACCAACGGCAGCATCGTCGTCGTAGCCATTCTCCTTGCCACCGCAGAGCTTGCCCCACAAAGTGTTAATCCAAAGACGCTTACCGCTCTTAACCACCTTGCTGAACACCTTCTTCTCGCCCTTGAGTGTACCATCCCAGCACATCTCGAATGCGAAGTATGGAAGGTCGCTCTCGAGGTAACCCTCAAACATAGCCTCGTGCTTTGCCCACGACTTGGTGTTGTAGTTCACGATAGGCATATAGAGCATATTTACCTCGTGCTTCGAGAAGAACTTCTTCATATAAGGAGCAGTCTTGCTACTCTTCATAATCACCTGATTTGCCATATTGCGCTTAACGAGCATATCCATAATCTGGTCGTAGTAGTTCACCGCCTTGTCGAGGTTGATCATCACGCGATCCTTACATACGTCGAGAGCCTCCTCCAAAGTAGGCATCTTGTAGCGTGTAACAGCATTGTGACCAGCACGCAAGCGGCAGTTACGGATAGAGTCGAGCGTAAGCTCCTTGATTGCGCCCTTACCGTTTGTGGTGCGGTTGATGGTCTTGTCGTGGCAAATCACCAATTCGCCATCGGCAGTGCGGTGAACATCCAACTCGACGATGTCTACACCCATCTTGATAGCCGACTCGATAGCCTCCAACGAGTTCTCTGGGAAGTTACGCCAGTCAGCGCGGTGTGCGATGACGAAAACATACTCCGACTTAGGGTTGTTCAACTCGCGCAACAACTTGTCGGTGCGACTCTCCGCCATAGCAACAAATGTTGCGGCAACGAGAGCGATGGTTAAGATAAATCTCTTCATAGTTCAGTTATTGTTATTTGATTGTAAATTTTCCTTCGAGTGTAGCATTCGAGTCAGCACCTACCCATACGATGAAGTTGCCTGCATCGGTCTTTGTGGTGAGATCGCGGTGGCAATATGCCAACTCCGAGGTTGGAATCTCGAACTCCACAACCTTCGCCTCGCCAGCTGCCAACGATACGCGCTCAAAGCCCTTCAACTCGCGCATTGGGCGAGTGGTCTCGGCAACGAGGTCGCGCACATACAACTGCGCAACATCATCACCAGCACGCTTGCCCTTGTTGGTGATTTTTATGCTCACCTTCACTACGCCACCGAGTGCAACCTCAGGTGTAAGTACTTGCAAGTCAGAGTACTCGAACTCGGTGTAGCTCAAGCCGTAGCCGAATGGGAACAACGGCTCGTTCGGGGTGTACATATATCGCGAGAGATATTTCTTGTCGTGCTGAGGTCCTCGACGTGGACGACCTGTAATCTTCATATCGTAGTGAACAGGCACCTGACCTACGCAGTATGGGAACGACATTGTGAGGTGTCCCGATGGATTCTTATCGCCCGAGAGGAGGTCTGCCACTGCTGGGCCCTCCATTGTTCCGCCGTGCCAAGTTACAAGCACTGCGTCAGCCTTCTCGACCTCGTTGCGGATATCCATCGCACGACCAGTTCCGAGCAATACAACCACAGGCTTGCCAGCCTTCTTCACAGCGTCGAGCAACGCCTGCTGTGCCTCAGGTACGTCGATTTCGGTGAGTGATGTTGCCTCGCCCGACTCCTTGTAACTCAAACCGATAAAGAGTACCACAACGTCGGCCTTGCGCGCCAAACGCAATGCCTCCTCGATACCGCCGTTGATAGGCTTGCGGAAATCCGAGCCTTTGGTGTAGAGGATGTTCTTCGCACCGAAACGCTCCTTCATAGCGGTGAGTGTAGTCACAGAATGGTCAGCCTCGCCCCAACCAGTCCAAGCACCGAGCTGGTCGCGTGGTGCATCGGCAAGAGGACCAATCAAGGCAATCTTCTTGCCCTCCTTGAGCGGAAGAACGCCATTGTTGGTGAGCAACACCATCGACTTGGCAGCCACCTCGCGTGCAAACTCCAAGTTCTCTGGACGATACCACACCTCATCGCGATTCTGACGACCATACTTGAATGGGTCGTCGAACAATCCGAGACGATACTTCACTGCCAACACCTCGCGACAGAGCATATCGATGGTCTCTTCCGATACCTTACCCTCCTTAACGAGTTCCTCGCCATAGGCGATGTAGTCGCCATAAACCATATCCATATTGAGGTGAGCCTCCATTGCCTGCTGAGCAGCATCCTTGCCGTTAGCAGCAACGCCGTGCTTTACAATCTCGTGTACGGCATTGTAGTCCGAAACCACAAATCCAGTGAATCCCAACTCCTCGCGCAAGAGGTCGTGCAAGAGCCACTTGTTGCCCGAAGCAGGAATACCCATAAAGTCGTTGAACGACGACATCGCAGTCACCGCACCTGCCTCCACCGCCGAGCGGTAAGGTGGGAGATAGCGGTTGCGGAACATCAACTCCGACATATCTACGGTGTGGTAGTCGCGACCTGCTTGACCTGCGCCATATGCAGCAAAGTGCTTGATACAAGCGGCGATAGTCTTCTCTGATGCGAGGTCGTTACCTTGGTAACCGCGTACCATCGCAGCCGAAATCTTCGAGCCGAGGTATGGGTCTTCACCCGCACCCTCCGACACGCGACCCCAACGTGGGTCTGCCGAGATGTCGCACATTGGTGAGAATGTCCAGTGCAAACCTCCTGCTGCCGACTCCTCGGCTGCAATGCTTGCCGACTTCTCGATGGCATCAATATCCCAGCTACACGATGCTGCGAGGTTCTCTGGGAACTGCACGCGGCAACCGTGAATGATGTCGTAACCGAAAATAAGCGGAATGCCCAAACGGCTCTCCTCAACTGCAATCTTCTGCAAGCGAATCATCTCCTCGGGACTCTTAATCGAGAGGAATGAACCTACAGCACCCTCGCGGATATACTCCTCGGCATTGCGAGCAACGCCATCTGGGCCGGTGATTGCGCCCTTGCGAGTTACGAACTGCTGCAACTGACCGATCTTCTCACGAAGGGTCATCTTCTTAATCAACTTGTCGGCAAACTTGAATGCCTCCTTCTCCTCTTGTGAGAGTTGAGGTGTTGTCGAGCAAGAGATTATTGCCAATGCCGTCAAGGCGAATATGAATTTCTTCATTACATTATAAGTGTTAACGGAGAGAGCGACTCTTCTCGCCCTCTCCTGTTATTTGTCAAATATTCAACTATTTAGCAGCCTGCCAAACCAATGC
>JAZQWU010000140.1:0-14111 GCA_045632505.1 Alistipes sp.
GATACGCCACGCAGGGTTGTCGGTGAGGTGCCAGTGGAAGACATTTAGCTTATATGCCGAGAAGAGGTCGAGCTCCTTTTTGAGGTTTTCTACCGAGCGGTAGTTGCGACCCGTGTCGTGCATAAATCCGCGAATTGGAAAGGCTGGGTAGTCCTTGATTTTTGCGATGCGCACCAACCCCTCCTTGTCGTGGAGCTGAGCGAGTGTCGCCTTTGCCCAAACCAAGCCTTGTGCGGTTTTGGCGCGGAGAATGGCGGTTGTACCCTTGATTTCGAGGGTGTAGCCCTCCTCGGGAAGAGCGAGTGAAGAGTCGACCTTGGCATCCACCTGCTCGACCTTAACCTTCTTGTTGCCTTTGTAGGAAATTTCTACCGGTGTAGGGATTAACTCCTGTGCGGAGAGTATGCCCACACCAAAGAGTGGTAACAACAGAGCAAAAAGAAATTTCTTCATAGTATATCACGTTTTTAATATTAGTAATCGTATTGCAAAGATAATCAAATAAATGAAATATTCGGCCTGATAATTTGATATTTTAATATTTATTCGTATATTTGCAAAAGGGAATGCTTTGCAATAATAGTAAGAAAACGAATTTACTAACATAAATATAACTAAGATGAAAAATTTAGCTAAAATTTTCGTGGCAGTTGTGGCTTTGTTCGCGTACGCGTGCGTGACCGACACAACTGGTGACCTCGGAGTAGAACTCGGCGGAGGTCAGACTACTGAGATTACCGTCTCGTTGGAGGAGTCGCGTACTCAACTCGGCGAGAAGGCAGAAGGCGCTTATCCTCTCTATTGGAGCGAGGGCGACAAGATTTCGGTCAACGGCGTTGAGTCTGCTGAGGCTGTAATCAATGCAAGCAACCCTTCGACTGCAACTTTCGCAGTTGGTGGCAACGTCGCTGCTCCTTACTGCATCGCCTACCCAGCAGCTCCTGCTGGCAAGGTTATCTTTGCAGAGAATCAAACCCACGTGGGCAACGGAACTTTCGGCTCGGGCGTATCGACTATGTACGCTTACGGCGAGAGCTCTGGCGTTCAGCTCAACCACCTCACCGGAGTGTTGAAGATTGGCATTGTGGGCGAGGCTACTCTTACCTACGCGCAGATTTCGACTGTAGACCGCGCTCCTATCGCTGGCGCATTCGACATCGACTTCGAGAAGGGCGAGGTAAAGGCTACCGATGCTTCGAAGTACGTTATCAACTACAACTGCCCTATCACAGCCGATGCTGAGGGCCTTACTCTTTCGAATGAGCCACAATACCTTCACGTGGCTGTTCCAGCAGGCGTGTACGACGAGTTGTATGTGACTTTGTACGACAACCAGGGTGGCGTGATGTACGCTACTGCTAAGGCTGACGAGGCGAAGCCGTTGTCGGCAGGTAAGGTACGCGAGTTCAAGAATCCTATCACCTACGTTCCAAATTCGTCGGCATTCATCGTTAAGGATGTTGCTTCGTTGAAGGCATTTGCTGCCGAGGCTGCAACTTTGACAAAGGATGTATTGTTCGTTGCAGATGTTGACTTGACTGGCGAGGCTTGGACTCCTATCGAGGGCTACAAGGGTACCGTTATCGGTAACGGCTACGCTGTTAAGGGCTTGACCGCTCCTTTGTTTGGCACAATCTCGGCAAACATCAAGGGTTTGCACGTTGAGGATGTAAATATCGTATCGAACAACCGCGCAATTATTGGCGCATTGGTTTGCCAGCTCGTAGCTACAACCACAGAGAAACTCGTCATCTCGAACTGTAGCGCATCGGGTAAGCTCGAAATTAACAACCCTGACTACCAGCCAGAGGCAGAGCCTGCGAGCACCTATCGCGTAATCAGCTGCGGTGGTGTGATTGGAATGGGCGAAGGTGTTGAGGTAAACAACTGCGTGAACAAGGTGAATGTAACTGTTAAGCAGCTTGCATCGTTGGCTAGCACCGTTGCTCTTAACCCAAGTGTAGGCGGTGTTATTGGTAGAACAGATGCTGCTACTCTCGCCGATGCTTCGGTTGTAACATCTGCTATGACAAATTGTGTAAACTACGGCGAGGTTAAGTACGAGGATAACGTTGAAACCTTCATTTATCGTCCATTCATCGGTGGTGTTGTTGGTACTTGCTCAGAAACAAGTACAACTATTGTTACCGATTGTACTAACTATGGCGAAGTTTCGATGAACGCTCTAACATACGGAGCCAAAGGTGCTAACGCAGCTCTGGGTATTTCGGGTGTTATCGGTGGCTCTTGGGCTGCTCAGGCATATCGTTGTAATAACCACGCGGCAATTACCGCTGACGGAACATTCAAGTCTATCGCAATCGGTGGTGTTCTTGGTTTCTCGAGTGCAATAGTTCTCGAGGACTCTCACAACTTTGGTGCTATCACCATCAAGGAGAGTGCTAAGATTCTCGGCGTTATGGCTGGTGGTTTGGCTGGTGCTATCTACGACGCAAATGGAACTGGTCACACTGACAACTGTACAAACAACGCTCCAGTTAAGGTACTTGGCTCGACTATGGAGAATCCTACTGCTGGCTATTTCTACTATCGTATCGGAGGTCTTACTTCGTTCTGCCGTCACGCTATGACAAACTGTACAAACAATGCTGGTGGTGATGTTCTCACATCAGGAAATTTAGTGAATGTTGCAAATGGAGCATCGGAGCGAAATATTCAGGTTGCAGGATGTGTGGCTTACAAGACTAAGGGTAAGATTGAAAATGTGGACAACTACGGCGATGTAACCGTAAATAACGTCATTACAAACCTCAGTACCACTACAAGTGTTATCGAGGCACAGCCTGTATCTTTTGCTGGCGTTTGTGCCGACTCTTCGTATAGCTTGGTGGGTTGCGACAACCACGGTAATGTAACTTTCGGTGGTTCGTTCACTGGTCACCAGTTCTATTTGGCAGGTGTTTATGCAAATGGTGTTTCTAGCAATGTTGGAGCTGGAGCGAATGCTACGAATAGCGGTAATGTAACCTTCGCAACCGGAGCCAGTGCAATCCTCACTGGTAAGTTCTTCGTAGGTGGTTGTAATGCTGCAACAGAGCGCGGTGGTGTAGCAAATTGCTCTAACTCGGGTAAGATCACCGTTGATGGAGTAGCTGAGACCGGTGGTATCCGCATCGGAGGTGTAGCTGGTTACTTCACAGGAGCTCACACCAACCTGACTAATGACGGCGAGATATACATCGGCAAGAACGCCGTATTCACTGGCGAAGCGAACATAGGCGGTGTAGCGGGTTACATCTACAGCAAAACCATCAATATCTCGGACTATGTCAACAACGCAAAGGTTACTTACGAGGGTACACACAACTCTACGGTTATGGTGTGCGGTATTACAGGTAAGTTGACATCTGCTAATACAACAAATATTACCAACAATGCGGCTATTAAGTACGACGGAAACTGCCTCGGCGGTCGTATCTATGTTTCGGGATGTCTTGGCTACCACGGTGATAGCACAATGATTTTGGATAATATCCAGAACAATGCGCCTATCTCGGTAAGCGGTACTTACACATCTACTTCGCAAGCATATGTCGCAGGAACAGTCGCATACTCGAATGGTGCAGGCCCTCACAACAAGGTATACAACAATGCTGACGGCGATATCAATGTTAACTTTACAAGCTGCGCTGCATCAGTCGTAGTTGCAGGTGTAGCCTACAAGTTCCAGGATGTAACAAATGACCTCAAGAACGAGGGTGATATCACCGTCGACGGAAATATCAATAACTCGCTGTATACTTCGGGTGTAATTGGCGTGTCAAATGGTTACGACCGTACCGATCACATCAACAAGGGTAATATTACCGTAAATGCTAAGGTTACTGGACACTGTATCATCTCAGGAATTATCCCTTATGGCGGCTACGAAAAGTTATTCAATAACTGCCACAACGAAGGCGACTTTACCATTACAGAGAAGGCTGAAATTGGCAAGAATATCTACATTGGAGGTATGATTGGCTATCGCTCGGATGATGATATGACCTTGAACTTCACTAATTGCTCGAATAGTGGTAATTTCACAGTTAAGTGCAAGTGCGCTTATAGCGAGGAGCCTGCTGGCGCAAACGACTACAACCAAATCTTTGGTGTATGGCTTGGCGGTTATGTAGGTCAGGTGCGAAATGTCAAACTGCAGCCAAAGATGACAGGTTCTAACAAGAATACCGGTACTATCGACTTTGCTGGCGAGACTAACAAGATGGTCTACATCGGTGGATTTGTTGGCGACAACGATGTTGCAACCACCGAATACTGGAGTGGTGAAATCCTCAATACTGGAGATATTCTCTGCTCTGGCACAGTAGGTGGCGGTTATCTCGGTGGTATCATCGGTCATACAATTTTCCCACTCGAGGGCACTCGTGCTTATTGCAAGGTTAGCGGTAAGGGCTTGACTGGTATCGGTTTGATTACTGGTGCATCGCGCTCGGAAGCTGTAGTTACAAAGAGCCACTGCGGTGGTATCGCTACTGGTTCGATCATCAACGCTGATGGCGACCAAGTGGTATCGGATGTTGAGGTTACAGCCGAGAACTACTTTAAGTATATATATGGTCAGGAGGTAGATGCCGATACTGCAGCAACAGACTTGTGCGGTTATATCTCTTCGATTTCGGCAACTCCAGTCGATGCAACAGGTGCTGAGATTGTTGTAGAGTAAATAATAGAGTTGTTTAACAAACAAAACGTCATTACGAGCGAGTGAAACGAGCGTGGTAATCTCCCACTTCTAATTAAGCGAGGAGATTACCACGAGCCTAAAAGGCTCTCGCAATGACGACAGAAAAAATGGATTGCATTATGAAATACACACGACCTGAATTTGATATTTTCGAGGTAGCCGTCGAGGGTGGCTACGGCAACAGTACTCTTCTCCCTGGATTTGGAGGTGAGGAAGACGAGCTTACATACTAAAATTGACAATTGATAATTGACAGTTGACAATTAAAGAAGACAGCGATGTAGCGCATCGCTGTCTTCTTGTTTTTAGTTTTCCGTTTTATTGGTGTTGTGGGCGGAGGAGGTCCTGCACGACCTTTACTGGTGAGAAGGTTGAGATTGGTACGTCGACGAAGATGGTGTTCCACTTCGCCATTGCGCCATTCCACAAACCTGGCAACTCCTGCGCGCGAAGCTCACGACCACCGCTCGACTTCGACGAGATGAAACCAGTCTTAGGGTCGGTGTAGTCCATCAAGTTGAACTTCGTGCCGTCCGCCTTGCGTACTCCGCAAACCAAATCTACAGGGTTGAAGTGGGTTGCCTCCTTCATCAATGGCATATCCTCAGCTGAAATCTGGCTCGACTCGGCAATCTGCAACGACTGTGTGCCGTCGTCGTTCTTCACCCAGAATGGACCACCGCCAGGCTCGCCCTCATTGCGTACCATACCGCAAACGCGGATAGGGCGGTTGAGCAAAGATTCCAACAACTCGGCATCGTACTCGGCAGGGAGTTTGGTGCAGAGCTTCTTCTCCACGAACTCGGCAACCTCGGCCAAGTCGGCAGTACCCTCCTTAAGAGCCTGTAAACGGGCGTATGCCTGCAACTGAGTTGCCAACAATATGCCGGCCAACGCCTTCTTGTAGCGAATGGTGGCACCGCGCAATGCACCGGTAGTTACGTTGTCGATATTCTTAACGAAAATCACATCAGCCTCGATATCGTTCAAGTTCGAGAGCAACGCTCCGTGACCTGCGGGGCGGAACAACAACTTACCCTCGTCGGTGAGGAATGGGGTGTTGTCTGGGTTAACGGCGATAGTGTCGGTTGAAGGTTTTTGCTCCGAGAAAGAGATGTCGTACTTGATGCCGAACTTCGCCTCGTAGTGTGCTACGCGAGCGTCAAGCAACGCCTTGAATGCCTCCTTATGCTCGGGCGATACGGTGAAGTGGAGGCGAGAAACGCCCTTCGATGCGCCATACTGTGCGCCCTCCATCAAGTGCTCCTCGATAGCCTTGCGAGCACCCTCCTCGTAGTTGTGGAAGGTAACCAGGCCCTTTGGCTTGGCGCCATAGTTGAGTCCCTCCTTGATGATTGCCGACACGACAGCCTTGTCGTCAGCGAAGTCTACGCCCGTAGCCTTAAGCTCCTCGTAGAATGCGAACTTCTCGATATTCTGCAAGAGGGTGTCGATGCCCTTGCCGCGCTTGTCGTCGTTCACAAACTCGAACAACTCCTTGAACATACGGGTTGCAGCGCCCGATGCAGGCACGAACTTAACAACTTCGAGTTTGTCGGCAACACCCTCGTAGTATTTTACAGCCTCATTGCACTCCTCCTCCGAGAGTATGGTGATGCCATCTTCGGGTGATGCAGCCTTTACAACTTCGAGCGATGGAAAACCGCGCTTGAAAGCCTCAATCTGAGCCTCGACCTGCTCTACGGTCAAGCCGTGAGCCGTAATTTCGGAAATCTCTTTTTCGTTGAACATAGTTATAGTAGTTTTAAGGTTAAGTCAATTCTCTACCAAAGGTAGCAAGAAAAAATTAAATAACAAAAAGCAATCTCAACGAGATTGCTTTTTGCTGTTATGACAAGGCTATGAGTGCCAAAATCTGTGCCGTAAATATTCGGAGGAACATCGTCAGCGGATAGACTGTCGCGTAGGCTACTGCTGCGCGGTCGTTTGTTGCTACGGTGTTTGCATAGGCGAGTGCCGGAGGATCGGTCATTGCGCCCGACATCAAGCCCATTATTGTGAAATAGTCCATCTTCAAAGCCTTGCGTGCGAAGATACCCACGATAAGGAGTGGCAACACAGTGATGGCGAAACCATACAAAATCCACAAGTAACCGCCATTTACGATAGCCTCGACAAAACCCTCACCTGCGCCCAAACCTACGGCTGCGAGGAAGAGCGAGATACCAATCTCACGAATCATCATATTTGCCGAGTTGGTCGTAAAGGTAATCATCTTCCACTGCGGACCATACTTTGCCAAAAGGATAGCCACGATGAGTGGACCACCTGCCAAACCGAGCTTCACGCCCTGCGGTACGCCAGGCATTTTAATCGAAATCGAGCCGAGCAATACTCCGAGGAACATACCTACGAAGATTGGAAGAAGATTCGGGTGGTCAAGACGCTTCACCGAGTTACCGAGGATGGTCGACACCTGGTCGAGGTCGTTAGCGCGACCTACCACAACAACGACGTCACCCATCTGCAAGCGCAACTCGTAGGTTGCAACGAGCTCGATACCGGCACGAACTACGCGAGTGATGGTCACGTTGTAGTTCTCGCGGATGTGCAAATCGCCAATGTGCTTACCGTTGAGCTCAGGCTTGGTCACTACGATACGACGCTTCTCGAGGTGCGACGATGCCGAACCCCACTCCTCAGCGTCAACCTTCACTACATCACCAATGAGCGACTGCACCAACTCAACCTCCTGGTTGCTAACCACGATGCGCAAGATGTCGTTCTCCTGCAACTGTGTGCTACCCGAAGCGATGCGCTGCTTGTTCTCGTGGTCGAAGATACGCGCCACAACGAAGTGACTGCGAGTGATGCGACTAATCTCCTCGATAGTCTTGCCGAAGATGGCGTGGTTTGTTACGCGAACATCCACACGAACGGTGCGTGGAGCATCCGAGCGAGCTGCTTTCGATGCCTCGCGGTCCATCTTAACGCGGAAAATCCAGCGGACAATCAACATCGAGAGGATGATACCAACAACTCCGAGTGGATATGCTACAGCGTATGCAGTAGCCATAGTCGAAGCCTTCTCACCCGCTACACTCTGCGCAGCACCCAAACCTGGGGTGTTGGTCACAGCTCCCGACAATACGCCGACCATTGTAGTGAGGTCTTCGCCAGTGATGACGTGAATGCCATAGCAGGTGCAACATCCGAGAAGGATAATCATCACTGCCAACATATTCAACTTGATACCGCCGTCGCGCAACGACGAGATAAAGCTTGGTCCCACCTGAATACCGATTGAGTAGACAAAGAGAATCAGACCAAACTCCTTTACGAAGTGACAAATCTGGTGGTCTATAGTAAGACCGAAGTGCGACAAAACGATACCAGCGAAGAGTACCCACGTCACGCCCAACGACACCGAGCCGAACTTTATTCTGTTCAGCAACAATCCGATAGCGATGGTCAAAGCGAGTATAATCACAGTGGTAGCGATGCCGCTGCCTGTAAATAGATCAACTAACCAATCCATATTTTTCAAATATTATTAACCTAACACCGCCTCTGGAAGGCTCCAAAGGCGGTGCAAAGATATAAAATCAAATGGAAAACGGAAAACTTTTTTTATAGATAGTAGTTAGTAGAGAGTAGATAGTAGTTATAATTCTGCATTACTCATTACTATCTACTCACTACTAACTGCTTTTAGCTCTATTTGCTTCTCTTTACGGTGTGCAGTACGTTTCCGTTCTTGTCAATCATATGCAACATAAGTTTCTGCTTGCTGGCGGTGAGCACCGAGAAACCTGTTTCGGGACTGCAATACTTGGTGCGCTTGGTGTACTTCACGCTACGGCCCTCCGATGCTGACGAGTTTACGATGTAGTCGATGCGGCTGCCCTTGTCGCGCAAGTGTTGGAAGTTGTGGATGTGTCCGCAGATATACATAGCCACGTTGCTGTGTTGGCAGAGAATCTTATCCACATTCTGGCGCATATCTGTGCGCTCGCTCTTCGACTTCTTGGTGTCGGCGTGGATAGGGTGGTGACCGATAACTACAACCCAATCCTCCTCGGCATCCTTCAGTACCTTATCCAGCCACTCCTGCTGAACGCTCATATCCTCGCGACCAGCGTTGGCATACTTGTCGCTTTCGCGGTACTTCTCGATGAGCGATGGGGTGTCCAACACTACAAAACGAATCGAAACTCCGCCCTTGGTGAATACCTTAGTATAATAAGGAGCTGGCATATTCCAGTTAGGATTTACCTTCGAGTAGTCTACTACACCTTGAATGTTGCCACGATGCTCGTGGTTGCCGAGTGTGGAGTACCAATCAATCTGCAACTTCGGATGGGTGTAGATATCCTCGAAACGCTCCTTCCAGTCGTCATCGTGTGCGCTCTTCACGCCATTGCCGTGGTGAGCATCGCCCGTAACGATTACCGCTGTGGGCTTAACCTTCTTTGCCATCTCGCCCATCAGCTCAGCAATAACCTGCTGGTCGTAGCAACCGCGCTTATCGAGGTCACTCGCCACGATGAAGTTGATGTTCTGCTTCAGCTTGCGCCAAGCCTTTGGATTGTGTGCCGTTGCTCCCGATGCAACAACAATCACCGCTATAATAGAAAGGAAAACCTTTTTCATAATGCTTGTTTTTATAAATTGACAATTGATAATTGAAAATTGACAATTAAAGGTAAAAACGACTCGTCGTTTTTGATTTGTTTATAAAAATCTCTCAACTCTCAACTTTCCGTTCTCAACTCTATTTGATGCCGTACTTCTTGAGAATCTTCGCAATCTTTGGCTGGTAGGCCTTGATGAAGCGGTCGAAACCTACGTCGTTAGGGTGTGTGAGGTCGATAGAGCCACCCTCGCCCACAACGTTTGGTGATTCGAGATAGTAGACATTCTTGTACTGCTTGGTCAACTTCTTCATTATGTTGCGAGCTGCATCGTAACGCTCCTTGCGCATCTTGTACTTTACAGCATCGAGGCAATCCTCGTAGGTGATAGGGCTCTGCAAGAAGATAAGTGGCTTGCCAGGGTGCGCCTTAACCAATGTTGTAACGAAGTTCTCGAGGCGAGTGTTAATCTCCTTCAAGGTTGGGTTCGAGAATGCATCGAAGAGGAATGCGTCTGCCTCGCAGGTCGAAAGGAACTCGGCGAAGGCTGGTTGCATCTTGCACTGACCGCTGAAACCGAAGTTCACAAAGTCGATGCCGAGGTTACGGGTGAGGATAGCGTTGTAGGTCAAGCCTGGGCGCGAAGCCGATGCTCCGTGGGTGATGCTCGAGCCGTGCACGATAACCTTGTGGCGGAAAGGCTTTTTCAAACCCTCGATTGTAGCATCCTCGTCAATACCGATAAGCAACTCGCGTAACTCGCACCATCCTGGGAGGTAGAGCAAGCACTCCTTCTCGCCCTCGGGCAAGTTCTTGATAAGCGAGCGTGTGCGACGGTTCTTCTGAGATAGGGTAGACACACGACCTACCGAAGCGAACTTCCACTTGCCATCAACCTTGATGTAGAGGTCTACAGCAAGCTGAAGAATGCCTGTCATATTGTCGCCCAAACGGCGTGGGGTATTCTCCCACGTTGCAGAAATCTGCGACGAGTTGGTCTTGAATGCAACGTACAAACCCGACGAGTGCTTCGAGTGACCTACGATGGTCTTGTTGAACTCGTAAGGGGTGTGGTCGAAGCGGTAGTATGGGCTCTTATTGGTCTGCTTGGTGTGACCTTGAACGCCCAGCTCTGTTGCATCCACAAATTTGAGTTTCTGTCCCATAGCCGAAAGCGACAACGAGCAGAGAAGCGCGAATAGTAATAAGGTCTTTTTCATATTTAGGTTGTTTTATATAAATTGACAATTGATAATTGAAAATTGACAATTAAAGGTAAAAACGACTTTGTCGTTTTTGATTTGTTTATAAAAATCTCTCAACTCTCAACTTCCCGTTCTCAACTCTATTTTATTCCATACTTTTTGAGAATCTTTGCGATTTTCGGTTGGTAGCCCTTGACGAAGCGATCGAAGCCGAGGTCTGTCGGGTGCGAGTTGTCAACAGTACCATTTTTACCTACGACATTTGGAATATCGAGGAAGTAGACATCCTTATACTTCTTCTCCAACGCCTTCATCATACGTGCTGATGTGTTGATAAGACTTACACGACGAGCATATTTGTTTGTGTCGAACGGACTCTCCAAGTCAACCGGACTCTGCAAGAAGATGAGAGGTTTACCCGGGTGAGCCTTTACCAGTTCGGCAACAAAGCTATCCAATCGCTCCTTAATCTGCTGCTCGTTAGGATTAGAGAATGCGTCGAATAGGAATGCGTCGCACTCGCAACTCTTCAAGAACTCGAGGAACTGCGGTTGCATCTTGCACTCACCGCTGAAGCCGAAGTTTACGAAGTCGATACCGAGGTTACGCGAAAGAAGTGCCGGGTAGGTCAAGCCTGAACGCGAAGCTGATGCTCCGTGGGTAATGCTCGAGCCGTGCACGATAACCTTGTGACGGAAAGGTTTTGGCAAACCCTCGATTGTAGCACCCTCGTCAATGCCGATATGCAACTCGCGCAACTCGCACCAGATCGGCAGATAGAGCAAACACTCCTTCTCACCCTCTGGGAGATTCTTTATAATCTGCTTTGTGCGCTTGTTCTTCTCCGGGAGTGTCGATACGCGACCAACAGCTGCGAATTTCCACTCTCCGTCCTGCTTTATGTAGAGGTCGAGTCCCTTCTGCACAATGCCGGTCATATTGTCACCCATGCGACTTGGGGTATTCTCCCACGTTGCCCAAATCTGCGACGAGTTGGTCTTGAAGGTAATGTACAATCCCGTAGATTTCTTCGAGTGGCTGATAATAGTCTTGTTAAAACCTGCGTATGGTGTGTGGTCGTAACGGTAGTACGGACTCTTGTCGGTCTGCTTGGTGTGACCGTGAATTCCAAGCTCGATAGCGTCCACATAGCGAAGTTTCTGCGCCATTGCCGAGAGCGACAACGAGCAGAGAAGGGCAAATAATAAAAAGCTCTTCTTCATATTGACTATTTTTTGTTTGGTTTGATTCCGTACTTTTTGAGGACCTTTGCAATCTTAGGCTCGTAGCTCTTCAAGAGACGGTCGAAGCCGAGATCGTTCGGATGCGACATATCGATGGTATCCTCCCAATCGGTGCCAAAGGCGTAATCGACAGAGAGATAATATACGTCCTTATACTGCTTGGTTATCGCCTTCATCTTGCGGTTGATGAGTTCTGTCTTTTGAATGTGGCGATTACGCTTTTTCATATCGTATTGACGATCTGCCTCGTGGAAGAGTCGGAGGAAGATAATAGGCTTGCCCGGATGCGACTTAACCAAGTTCTCAACCCAGCCATCCAAACGCTCGTCAATCTGCTTGGCGTTGGCATTGCCGAAGCAGTAGCAAAGGATAGCGTCGGTCTCCACCTGTGACAACACCTTTCCGCTCTCAGCATCCATCTTACCTTGACCGCTGAAGCAGAAGTTGGTGAACTCGATGCCGAGGTCTCGGCTCATACGCGATAACATAGCCAAGCCCGGACGCGAAGGTGATGCTCCGTGCATTGTACTTGTGCCATAGGTCACTACGCGGTACTTGTATGGTGAAGGGATTGCCTCGATAGTAGCATCCTCGTCAATACCAATCTTCAACGACTTAACCTCGCTCCACAATGGGAGATAGAGCATAAACTCCTTCTCGGTCTTTTCCATATTGCGAACGATAGTCCATTTGTGTTCGTGTGCGCCGGGCTTAGTTGAAAGACGACCTACCTGACAGAAACGCCAATTCTTGCCCTCCTTTACGTAGAGGTCCACGCCAAGCTGTGCGATGCCGGTGATGTTGTCGCGCACCTTGGTGTGGGTGTTCACCCAGTTTACGGCAACCTTCGACGAGTTGGTCTTGAACATTACGTACATACCAGTCGAGTAGGTTGCGTAGCGAATCATAATCTTGTTGGTGTAGCCGAAAGGTTTGCTATCGAAACGCGAATATGGATTTTCGGCATTGCGGAGTGTGTGACCGCAGATGTTGAGTGTGGTGGCATCCACCCACTTGGTCTGCGCCATTGCCGAGAGTGACAACGAGCAGAGAAGAACTAATACTAAAAGGCTCTTTTTCATTTTTTTAGATCGTAGTTATTGTTTTTAATTCATTCTATTATCTCTAGTACTTTATTACGCCTGAACCAATCAATCTCTCCCCTTCGTACCACGCCGCGAACTGACCACCTGCGATGCCTCGCTGCGGTTGGTCGAAGAGGATGTATAGAGCATCGTCGTGCTGAATAAGAGAGGCATCTTCGAGTGGTTGTCGGTAGCGGATGCGTACCTTTAATCGTCGCTCCTCGCCTACCTTTATAGCCTCGCAAGGTTCAACCCAATGCACCTCCGCATTGTCGATACGTAGTGCCTTGCGGTATAGACCTGGGTGCGAGTCACCCTCGCCTACGTAGATGGTATTTGTTTCGACATCGGTGCCAATAATGAACAACGACTCTTTGCGACCTCCAATACCCAGACCTTTGCGCTGACCAATGGTGTAGAAGTGCGCTCCGTTATGCTCGCCAATCTTCTTGCCATCGCGCACGGTGTAGCGGTACGGCTCGGCGAGTTGCTCCAATGTGGTTGCACCCTCGCGCTCGGCATAACGTCGCCACGACGGGAGTATCTCGTGGATATTTCCTTTTTTTGCTGCGAGTTGTTGCTGAAGGAATACCGGCAAATCGACCTTGCCCACAAAGCAGATGCCTTGCGAGTCCTTGCGCTTGGCGGTTGCTAACTTCTGCTCCTCGGCAATGCGACGCACCTCGGGCTTGAGAAGATGTCCGATAGGGAACATTGCATATTTGAGTTGCTCCTGCGAGAGCTGACAGAGGAAATAGCTCTGGTCTTTGTTCGGATCGCTGCCTGCAAGTAACGAGTATACGGTTTTGCCATCCACCTCGCGCTCCTCCTTGCGACAATAGTGTCCTGTAGCTACCGCTTCGGCACCAAGTTTCAGAGCCTCCTTCAAAAAGACATCGAACTTGATTTCGCGGTTGCACAATACATCCGGGTTTGGTGTACGCCCTTTTTCGTACTCCGAGAACATATAGTCCACCACGCGCTTGCGATACTCCTCCGACAAGTCGACGTAGTGAAACGCAATATCCAATCGCTTGGCAACCAACTCGGCAAATACCTGGTCGTCGTGCCACGAACATTCGCCTTCGAGCTTGCCCGTGGTGTCGTGCCAGTTGCGCATAAACAGACCGATGACCTCGTGTCCCTGCTCCTTGAGCAAGTACGCTGCCACCGACGAATCCACTCCACCAGATAAACCTACTACAACTTTCATCTCTAATTTTTTAATTCTCTAATTGCTCCCTTTTGCGTGCGTGCGAGAGCATATACAAAGG
>JAZQWU010000141.1:0-2100 GCA_045632505.1 Alistipes sp.
CAAGCCCGATACGGTAGGCTCCTTCTTTGCGCCACAACCGTCAACTACATTCCACCAAGTGATACCAATCATCTTCTCCTGCGAGAACCACAAGCGATAGAGCTGCTGTGTGATGATACCCTGAATCATAAGACCACGCTCGTCCTGCGAAGGTGCGGTGATGGTAATCTCGCTCAAGTGGAGTGGCAAGCCAGTCTGGTTTGCGTAGCCGATATACTCGCGTACCTGCGAAGGTGTCTGCACCTTCCATCCATCAGCAATACCCTGACAGAGTGCCAAGTCGAAGAGGTGCATCTGCAAGCCCATAACATCGATTTTGCAACCACGTTCCAAAAGGCGGTTTGTCTGCTCTGTATAGGTTGGAGTCTTGAAATAGTCGTTAATGTTGAGAGCAACCTCCTTAGGGAAGTACTTCTCTGCCCACTTCAAAGACTTGTATGGATAGTCGCCATTCATAATGCCGTAACGGCTCTTCGATGCAGGGTGATTCTCCGGGATAAGATCATCTTTCATATCCTCGGCACTCTCGTTTACAACATCGTAGCTGTGCAAACGGCCCTTGTAGCGCTCAGCAATCTGCTTGATACGATTCTCGAGAGCTGTGTCCAGATTTTTGACAAAGGTCGAGAATGCGGCTGCGCTCTCGTCGAACGACATATATTTCCACTCCTTCGAGATAACATCTTTGCTTGCCCAGCGGTTTGGCTCGTTAGGGAAATAGCGCGAGAATGATGCACGCTCCTCCTCCGACATCAAATTCTTGTACCAATAAGGCATCTGCCACTTGCGGTTGCCCCATACAAGCACGTGACCGTGCATACGGATGCCCTTCTTCTCGCAGAACTCTACAATCTGGTCGGTTGATGGTCGACGCCAGTGGAGCTCCGAGTGAGGATCTTTGCAGTTGTTCCAGAACTCCTCAGTGTCACGATACTCTGTTGCGAAACGAGGCTTGCCCTGCTCGAGCTCAAACTCCTTCCAGTAGAAAGGTACAGTTGCGCGATTGAACAATGTTCCGTACAACTCCTTGTAGCGGTCGTTACGCTCCTTCGAGCCGAGCTGATTGAAGTTGAAGATGTGTGCTCCGAAGATAAACTCGTGCTCCACCTGCTCAATCTTTACATCGCGCTTGCGACCGAGGTTCTCGAGAACCAACTCTCCGTCAGCCTTACGATACTTCTCGATGTCGGCATCGATACGAGCCTGTTCTTCTGCATTCCAAATTGCCCAATACTCCTTGCTCATATAACCTTTGGTATCCTCCGCCTGTGAGCGAGGGAACGTAGGCTGCTGAGCAAATGCAGTAACACCCATCAAGAGGGCGATAGCTGCCAAAAATGTTCTCTTCATAATTTATTAGTTTTTAGTTGTATATAAATTCTACTGCAAAGTTAATAAATAAAATGATATTCTTCTTTTACATTATAAAATAAGACTGATTTTGTTTTGATATGCTTACGCAATGTACCAATGCTTCCAACGGAATCGAACGGTCGCAGCAGGTTTGAGCAGACCTAAACAGAATGTTGAAGCGGAGGTGACAACGAAGTTGTGAGCATTGGACGGATAGACTAAAAGGAAATATATTTTCTTTTTGACTATACGCACAAGGCTTGTTATTGTGTAACAATACGCCTTCGCTACAATAGGCTGTGCAGACAAGTTTGCCACACCGCCACCGACTGACTGATTTTGTTTTGATATGCTTACGCAATGTACCAATGCTTCCAACGGAATCGAACGGTCGCAGCAGTTGAGAGGTGACCGAAGTGGGACTGTTGCAATCAATGATTGTTGGGTTTGGAAAATAATGTGGCAAAAATATATTTTCAGACACAATTATTTTACAAAGACAATACTCTGCGTTAGCAGACAACAGTCACACGTAGATTAGTCGCCCGAAACGCCACCGACTGACTGATTCGCGCGGAGAGAACGAAAAAGGTGTCCATCCGAAAGATGAACACCTTTTGAAGTACTCGGAGCGGGAATCGAACCCGCACGGCCATTACTGGCCACAGGATTTTAAGTCCGGCGTGTCTACCTATTCCACCATCCGAGCCCTGTTTTGCGGTGCAAATGTACAATTAAAAAAGCAAA
>JAZQWU010000142.1:0-5601 GCA_045632505.1 Alistipes sp.
CAACGCCATCGGGAACGAGAGTTCAAATCCGAGCCAAGGTGCTACGAAGTAGACAAATCCTCCGAGCAAAAGTGCCGTCGTGAGAACGCCTGCCGTAGCGAGAGTTATACCCTCGGGGAGGATGGGGCGAATCTCTGAGAATTTGGTATCCATACCACCCGAAAAGAGGATGATACAGAGCGAAATCATACCGATGAACTGAGTCAGTTCGGGCGAATTAAACGAGAGAATATCGTATCCAAAGAAGAGTCCTACCGCCAAGAAGAGCAAGAGCGCAGGGGCGTTGAAACGATACGCCACCTTACCCGCCATAACAGCTACGAAGAGAAGTATTGCTCCGATGAGGAGGAAATGTTCGGGATTTATAATCATAGTTATTTTTTCTAATGAAGGTTGAGTTTGCTATTCATCAGCGAAACGCCGATACGAATCTTGCTCGACCGACGATTGTAGTCAATCATTGTTTCGCCATAGCCGTAGCAATACTGCACAAAGAGAGATGGTATCCAATCGTCGCGTTTCGACATTCGCCACGAAGCCTCGAGTTTGAGGTTGTACTTTGCGAATGTAACCGTTGGATTCACCAACGCAGTCACCGCAAGGCGGTCGTTGAGCGTGTGGAATGTGCCCCACAACTGCATCACGCCACGATAGCGGAAATAACTCTGATTTATCGTCTCGTCGTGGAAGAAATAGCCGTACCACGCCCTTGCACCGAATCGCCAATGGTTGAATGGCTCGTAGAGACACGCTACCGTAGCGTAGTTGAACGAACGCGATTGTCCGCCCTCGAGTCCAAGTCCATTCGACTCGTGCTCAACACCAAAGAGCAAGCGCACCTTGTCAGCCGTTTGCCACGACACCCAGAAACCTGGATTATATGCCGTTTCGCGGAAAGGACACGACTTCTGATAGACATCCCAAATGCTTCGTTGTGAATATGTTGCGAGGAAATCGACTTTGCCCTTGATGCTCCACAATCGCACCGCCAAACTCAGCTGAAATTTCACATCCGACGAGTACTGCGACACGCGCTGATTTGTGGCAAAACCAGTTGCAAAATAGCTATCTTTCCACAGACCGATGGCGGGGTACTGACTTTTAAGAGTTGAGAGTTGAGAGTTGAGAGTTGAGAGATTTTCTTCAGTTGTAGCAACAGATTTATTCTGCTTTGCAGAAACTGCAAAACAGAGCAACATAAATACTACTACCAACAATCTTTTCATCTTACTTCTCCCTAACGCCTCTAACGCCTCTTTCCAACCTATTGCGGAATAAAGATATAAGTTATCGTACCTTGCTGCTTAGCAGGCGCGTTATTGTTGATGTCGAAACGCGAATTTCGTGCCGACTCCACCGCCGTTTGGCGCATACACTCGTCACCACCACTCTGCACCCACGCCGAGACAACCTCACCGCGCTGATTCAGCACTGCAGCGACAACTACCTCGCCACCGCCCTCACAACGATAGGCTGGCTTGACCAAATGGCGACTATAACGCACAGGGTTGTTGAACGAGAAACTCACCGTCACACTACCCTTGCGCTTCGAGTCTTTGCGCTCCTTCGTTCCCTCGCCCGACTTGCGATTCTCGCCTATGGCATTCGCCTCGCGGAGACCTCGCTCATATGCCGCCTGATTGGCTTTGCGCTCACGCTCCACTGCCTCGGCAGCAGCATTCAACTCCGACGCATCGATGCCCTTCTCATCCTTGAGATTCTCGTTCAGTGCGTTCTCGTTCGACGAGAGGTTGCGTATCGATTTCCAATTGATATCGCTCTTGCGCACCTCCTGCTTGAGGCGCTCCAACTCCTCCGATACAAGTTCCACCTGACCCAAATCGATGTAGATTGTCTCGGGTACTTCGCGCTTCGAAGCACCGATTTTTGCCGATACGAAGATTATCGAAATGAGCAGATAGACGATGGTCACTACGCACACTCCGATACGGTTGTCGTATATCCAACTGATAAAATCCTGACGGCGATTATCAAATGGCAATCGCAGTCGCGGCTGACGTGGTCGGGGCGGCTGTGGGTTTGTTTTTTTGGTGTTATCGCTTGTCTGTTCCATTGTGCGTGCAAAATAATATGCAAAATTAATAATTTTGAGAAAAAAATACTATCTTTGTGAAGATTATACTTACCATTTTGTAAAATTTAGAACATTATGTCGGTAAAACAGAATACACTTGGTGCTCCTATCACCTTTTCGGGTAAGGGACTCCATACCGGTAAGCAGGTAACAATGACCGTTAGCCCTGCACCCGAGAATCACGGAATTGTATTTCGCCGTATAGATATCGCTGGCGCACCTTCGGTGCCTGCACTCTGCGACTATGTTATCGATACATCGCGTGGCACAACCATCGCTCAGGGCGAGGCGCGTGTCAGCACCATCGAGCATATTATGTCGGCTCTTTGGACTCTCGGTGTGGATAACGCCTTGATTGATATCAACGCTCCCGAGACTCCTATTATGGATGGCTCGGCACGCGAGTATGCTGCCGAGATTCTCCGCGTAGGCATTGTCGAGCAGTCGGCAGACCGCAAGTACTACGAGGTGACCGAGAAGCAGGTCTACGCCATTCCAGAGAAGGGTGTGATGTTGGCTATCTATCCGAACGAGGAGTTCACCGCAGCGGTGCATATCGACTTCAACTCGAAGGTTATCGGCAACCAATACGCAACATTCAACCCCGAGGATAACTATCAGGAGAAGATTGCTCCAAACCGCACCTTCGTATTCTTGCACGAATTGGAGATGTTGGCAGCGGCAGGTTTGGTGAAGGGTGGCGACGTAGATAACGCAATCGTTGTTGTCGAAAACCCAGTTACCGAGGAGCAGTTGCAGCGTCTTTCGACACTCTTCGACAAGAAGGATATCAAGGTTACAGGCGGTTATCTTAACAACCTCGAGTTGCGTGCTACCAACGAGATGGCACGTCACAAGTTGCTCGACTTGCTCGGCGACTTTGCGTTGCTCGGTATGCGCATCAAGGGTAATGTGATGGCAACCCGCCCAGGTCACTTCGCCAACACCGAGTTTATGAAGCAGATTCGCAACTCGATTCGTCGCGAGGGTGTGAAGCCACGCTTCAAGTATGACCGCAAGAAGGCTCCACTTCTCGACATCGTCGACATTCAGCGAATGTTGCCACACCGCTTTCCGTTTTTGTTGGTGGATCGCATCTACCATATGGACGATACCTCAATCGCAGGTATCAAGCAGGTGACCATCAACGAGCCATTCTTCCAGGGACACTTCCCGTCTGAGCCTATTATGCCGGGCGTGCTTATCGTGGAGTCAATGGCGCAATGTAGCGCATTGTATGTGTTGAGCAAGGTCGAGGATCCAGAGTTGTATTCAACCTACTTCCTCCGCATCGACAATGTGCGTTTCCGACAGAAGATTGTACCAGGCGACACTATGCAGATTGAGTGCGTTATGGCAGAGCCATTGCGTCGCAACTTAGCAAATGTGGAGTGTAAGGTATTTGTAGGCGACACACTCGCTTGCGAG
Source organism: Alistipes sp. (assembly GCA_045632505.1). Classification (GTDB taxonomy): domain Bacteria; phylum Bacteroidota; class Bacteroidia; order Bacteroidales; family Rikenellaceae; genus Alistipes. Next base: position 3,524 of record JAZQWU010000142.1, read on the forward strand.
GCAACCATCATCGCACAAATCATTAAAAACAAATAAATTTGTTTTAATTGAGAATTGAAAATTGAGAATTGAAAATTATGGTAAAAACGACAAGCCGTTTTTGTGTTATTAATTTTCATTATATATCTCTCTCTAATTGTCAATTGTCAATTATCAACTATAAACTGTCAATTTTTTAGAATAAAATAGATATGATTAGCCCATTAGCTTATGTTCATCCCGATGCAAAGTTGGGAAACAATGTTACAGTAGAGCCTTTTGCCTATATTGCAGGCGATGTTGAGATTGGCGATGATTGCTGGATTGGCCCAGGTGCAGTTATTCACGATGGCGCACGCATCGGCAAGCGCAATAAGATTCACACCGCTGCTTCGATTTCGTGCCTTCCACAGGATTTGAAATTCGTGGGCGAAAAGACCACCGCCGTAATTGGTGACGACAACGACATCCGCGAGTGCGTAACCATCAGTCGCGGTACTGCTTCACGCGGTACAACCGTAGTAGGTAGCGGCAACCTCCTTATGGCATATGTTCACGTGGCACACGACGATGTTGTGGGTAACCACTGCGTTATCGCAAACCGCACCTCGCTCGCTGGTGAGGTTGAGGTGGGCGACTGGGTAGTTATTGGCGGTCACTCGGCAGTACACCAGTGGACTAAGATTGGCGACCACTGTATGATTCAGGGTGGTTCGTTGGTTTGCCAGAACGTACCTCCATTTGTCACTATGCGCGAGTCGGGCTCGTTCGCAGGTATCAACAAGATTGGCTTGCAGCGTCGTGGCTTTACGTCGGAGCAGTTGGAGGCAATTCACAACGCCTACCGCATCATCTTCCAGAGCGATTTGAACTTCACAAACGCTTGCAACGAGGTTGAGAATACCTTGCCACAGTCACCAGAGCGCGATTACATCTTGAAGTTTGTGCGCGAGGCAATCGGCGGACGTGGCGTAATCAAGAAATACGGACGTTAGTAGAATGAAAGTTGCACTCTTTGTACCTTGTTTCGTAAATGCCCTCTATCCCGAGGTTGGTGAGGCTTCGTATAAGTTGCTCACCTCGCTCGGCTTGGATGTGGACTACCCGCTGGAGCAGACCTGTTGCGGTCAGCCGATGGGTAATGCTGGCTACGAGAAGGATGCCGAGCTATTGGCACGTCGTATGGAGGAGTTGTTCGCCCAGTACGACTATGTCGTAGGTCCTTCGGCAAGTTGTGTCTCGTTTGTGCGTGAGGCATATCCGCGCCTTACACACCACGACGATAAGCACGAATGTCTTTCGAGTCGAATGTACGAAATTTGCGAATTCCTGCACGACGTTGTGAAACCCACCTCGTTGAAGGCACGCTTTCCGCACAAGGTATCGATTCACAACTCTTGCCACGGTGTGCGCCTTATGGGCTTGAGCGCACCGAGCGAGTTGAATATCCCATACTACTCGAAGTTGCGCAACTTGTTGGAGATGGTTGAGGGCATCGAGATTGCCGAGCCTGAACGTCGCGACGAGTGTTGCGGCTTTGGTGGATTGTTCTCCATCGAGGAGAGTGCCGTATCGGTGCGTATGGGCAAGGATAATGTGCAACGTCATATCGCTACGGGTGCGGAGTTTATTACGGGTGCTGACTCGTCGTGCCTAATGCATATGTCGGGCGTTATCGAGCGCGAGAAGTACGCTATCCGCACAAAACATATTGTTGAAATTTTAACTGCCGAAGAATGAGCTATCACGCAGTAAAGGCAAAAGCCTTTTTGAAGAATGAGGAGCGTGCTTCGTGGCACGATAAGGCGCTCTATGCGGTGCGCGAGAAGCGTGACCGCCAGGCCTACTCACTTCCCGAGTGGGAGGAGTTGCGTAACGCTGCTTCGGCAATCAAGGAGCATACCCTATCGCACTTGGCGGACTACCTCGAGGAGTTTGAGCGCAATGCCACAGCCAATGGTATTGTGGTGCATTGGGCAGAGTCGGGCGAGGAGATGAACGCCATCGTTGCGAAAATCATCAAGGAGCGCGATGCTAAGCACCTTGTCAAATCGAAGTCGATGTTGGCAGAGGAGTGCCACCTCGCACCATACCTCGAA
>JAZQWU010000143.1:0-12775 GCA_045632505.1 Alistipes sp.
CCGCTTATCGCAGCAAGATGCAGATTTCCGTAGCAAGCAAGATGGCTTCGATTATCAATCTCTCGCTCAACGATGTTGTGCCACAGCGTGCTGACGATATTCTCAACACCTTGCTCGACGTTTACAACGACGATGCTGTCATCGACAAGCAGATCGTGTCGGAGGCAACCGCTAAGTTCATCACCGAGCGTTTGCAGATTATCGGTGAGGAGTTGCAGACTATCGACGGTGACATCAAGCGTTTCAAGGACAAGAACAATATCGTGGATATCAGCACCGAGACCAAGCGTCGCACCGAGGGTGTAATGCGCTACGAGCAAGAGATTGCTGCAACAAGCAGTCAGGTGGCAATGTCGAAGTTCATCCGCGAATACCTCAACGACAGTTCAAAGGACTTCAAGCTCATCCCTGCAACCACATTCGATGGCAGCTCGGCTATCGCAGTGCAGATTGCTGACTACAACGAGCTGGTACTTCGTCGTCAGAAGCTCGGCAACGAGAGCGAGAACAACCCTATCGTTCAGCAGCTCAACGCCAACATCATCTCGACTAAGAATGCTGTAATCTCATCTCTCACATCGCATATCGCGGCTCTCGAGATTAAGCTCAAGAGCCTCGAGAATGAGGAACGCAAGATTAACAGTATGATTGGTGCGGTGCCAAAGCAGGAGCAGGAGTTCCTCTCGATTGCGCGTCAGCAGAAGATTAAGGAGGAGTTGTACCTCTACCTCTTGACCAAGAGCGAGGAGAACGCTATCTCGTTGGCTATCACCGAGCGTCCTGCACGCATCGTGGACTATGCGTTTGGTCCTGGTCGTCCAGTATCGCCAAACAAGAGCCTCATCTTGCTTGCGATGTTGATGTTGGGATGTGGTTTGCCATTGGGTATCATCTACCTCCTCATCCTCACCGACACCAAGGTACAGGGCAAGCACGACATCACAAAGTACTGTAGCGTGCCTTACTTGGGCGATATCCCAACCTACGAGGGTCACCTCACCCGCAACATTGCAGTGCGTGAGAGTGGTCGCGACAAGGTATCGGAGGCGTTCAAGATTTTGCGTACCAATATGGGCTTTATGTCGGGTGGCAAGAAGCAGCAGGTTATCCTCACCACCTCGTCGAATGCTCACGCGGGTAAGACCTTCGTATCGATGAACCTCGGTATGACTCTCGCCTTCTCGGGCAACAAGGTGTTGATGATTGACCTCGACCTTCGTCGTCGTACATTGTCGAAGCATATGGGTCAGCGTAGCAACCCTAACGGTGCTACCAAGTTCCTCAGCTCGAACGATACAACCATCAATAGCATCATAGTAAACAGCGGTTTGCACGAGAACTTCGACTTCATCTACGCTGGTTTGCAGCCGCCAAACCCTGCTGAGTTGTTGATGTCGCAGCGTTTGGACGACTTGATTGCAGAGTGTCGCAACAACTACGACTACATCATCATCGATAGCGTACCTGCACTCGTGATTGCCGATGCGCTCATCACAAGCCGTGTAGCCGACTTGAGCATCTATGTTGTTCGCGAGGGTATGTTGGAGCGTCAGCAGATTCCAGACATCAACGCGCTCCACGTAGACAAGAAGTTGAACAATATGTGTATCGTACTCAATGGTTCAAGCGAGAGCCGTCAGTCGTACGGATACAGCTATCGCTACCAGTACACCTCGATGTCGGACAAGAACAACAAGGGTTGGCGCAAGGTACTCAAGAAGTTAGGAATCCTTAAATAATTACCGCTATGTCTTACACTGGACTAACCATCGCTGTTGATTTTGACGGCACTTGTGTGACACACGAATACCCTTACATTGGGCAGGATGTGGGTGCAGTGCCTGTATTGCGCGAGTTGGTAGAGCAAGGTCATAATCTTATTCTCTACACTATGCGTAGTGGAAAACTCGAAAAGGAGGCTGTTGCCTGGTTCAAGGAGCACGGCATTCCACTCTACGCCGTAAACACCAACCCTACGCAGAAGAAGTGGACAAAGTCGCCTAAGGTACACGCCGATGTCTACATCGACGATGGTGCATTGGGTGTGCCACTCATCCACTCGATGACCACATCTCGCCCATATGTCGACTGGGTGAAGGTTCGCGAGTGGCTGGTACAGGAGGGGTTCTTGTAAGAGAGGAGTTAGGCGCGAAACTAACATAACGTCGCCAACCAGGTTGGCTCTTTGACGGCGGAGGCAAAGCCTCCTTTATGACGGCGCAGTCTAAAAGACTGCTTTATGGCGCGCGCCATAGAGGGCGTAAGCCCGACGACAAAGAACACCGAAGGTGTGACGCCATAGATGGCGTAAGCCCGACGACATAAACTACTCGCGTAAAAACTAACAAGCCCAAATAGAAGAATGGCAAATTGTGCCATTCTTCTATTTTGTTTCTGCCAAAATGGCAGAAACACCGTTGTGGCACAAGGTTTGAGGATGGAGTCGTTCGTAAGCAAACAATAAAACAAAAAAATATATAGGTATGAAAAACGGAAAAATTGGGGTAACGACCGAAAACATCTTCCCCGTAATTAAGAAGTTCTTGTACTCCGACCACGAGATTTTCTTGCGTGAGTTGGTGTCGAATGCAGTGGATGCAACGCAGAAGTTGCGCACCCTCGCCTCGACTGGCGTATTCGCTGGTGAGACTGGTGAGTTGGCGGTGCATATCGCAGTAGATAAGGAGGCTCGCACACTCTCGGTGACCGACAATGGTATCGGTATGTCTGCCGAGGAGGTGGACCGCTACATCAACCAAATCGCCTTCTCGGGTGCTGAGGAGTTCCTCGCAAAGTACCAGAATCAGGCTATCATCGGACACTTTGGACTTGGTTTCTACTCGGCATTTATGGTGTCGGACAAGGTGGAGATCTTCACCCAGTCGTACGACGCTGAGAAGCCTTCGGTGCATTGGATGTGCGACGGCTCGCCAGAGTATTCGATGGAGGAGTTGCCGGAGAAGCGTGAGCGCGGTACTACCATCGTGTTGCACCTCTCGGAGGAGTGCGCGGAGTATGCCGAGGAGAGCAAGGTAAATGGCTTGCTCAATAAGTATTGCCGTTTCTTGCCCGTACCTGTCATCTTCGGCAAGGTAAAGGAGTGGAAGGATGGCAAGTATGTCGATACCGAGAAGGATAACCGCATCAACGACACCGAGCCATTGTGGACTCGCAAGCCTGCGGATATTACCGAGGAGCAGTACAAGGCATTCTATCAGGCGTTGTACCCTATGAGCGAGGAGCCGTTGTTCTCAATCCACCTGAACATCGACTATCCGTTCAATTTGACCGGTATCTTGTACTTCCCTCGTATTCACAACAACTTCGAGATTCAGAAGAACAAGATTCAGTTCTACTGCAACCAGGTATTCGTCACCGACGAGGTGCAGGGCATTGTACCCGAGTACTTGACCCTGTTGCACGGCGTTATCGACTCGCCAGATATTCCGTTGAACGTGTCGCGTTCGTACTTGCAGAGCGACAGCAACGTGAAGAAGATTTCGGGCTACATTACCCGCAAGGTGGCGGAGCGTTTGAACGAGTTGTTCACCTCGATGCGTGCCGAGTACGAGCAGAAGTGGGACGACCTCAAGATTTTCATCCAGTATGGTTTGCTCACCGACGAGAAGTTCGCCGAGAAGGCTTCGGGTTGTATGTTGTGGAAGAACACCGAGGGCAAGTACTTCACTACGGAGGAGTACTGCACCGCAGTGAAGGATCTGCAGGCCGACAAGGACGACAAACTCATCATCCTCTACACCGACGACATCGTGGGTAAGCACTCGTTCCTTCAGTCTGCCAAGGCGAAGGGTTACGACGTGTTGGAGATGAATGGTCAGCTCGACAGCCACTACATCAACTGGTACGAGCAGAAGAACGAGAACACTCGCTTTGTGCGCGTGGATAGCGACATCGTAGACCGCCTCATCCGCAAGAAGGAGGAGATGAAGATTTCGCTCACCGAGGCGCAGCAGGATATTATGCGCCCAGTATTCGAGGCGCAGTTGCCTACCGAGGATGACATCCGCTACAACATCGCATTCGAGCCTATGTCGGCTGAGGATGCTCCGATTGTAATCACGCAGAACGAGTTTATGCGTCGTATGAAGGATATGGCGAAACTCTCGGGCGGACAGATGAGCCAGTTCTACGGTCAGATGCCTGACAACTTCACCATCGCTGTGAATGGCAACCACCCTATCGTAATCGACATTCTCGACTCGGTAGAGAAGGCGTATGGCGACAAGCTGAAGAGCATCACCAAGAAGATTGATGCTGCCGTAGCCGAGGAGAGTCGCTTCGAGGAGATGACCAAGGGCAAGAAGGAGGAGGAGCTCACCTCCGAGGAGAAGGATATGCAGCGCGAGTTGTCGCAGAAGGTGCTTACGCTCCGCGATGAGCGCAACCTCCGCCTCAAGGAGATTGGCAAGGAAAATGCGTTGGTGCGACAGATTATCGACCTGGCATTACTCTCGAACGGAATGCTCAAGGGCAAGAACTTGTCCGACTTCATCGAACGTTCCATCTCGCTGATAGGCTCGAAAGAGTAAGAGAAAAAGGACTGCTGAATGGCAGTCCTTTTTCGTTAGTTAGGAGTTAGGAGTTAGTAGATAGTAGATAGTAGATAGTAGATAGCAGTTTACAAAATTTACATAATTTACATTTTTACACTATTTACAGGGGGGGGGTAAATTGGGTAAATTGGGAACTCCGAAGGTGGTCAAGGCGCAACAAGATTAAAGGATGTTAAAGGTTGTTAAGGGTTATTAAGGGGGCGCGGAACGCTTTCTTTAATAACCTTTAATCTCCCTTAATTGCCTTTAATTACCCTTATAATCGCGGCTATTCCAGCCCTTGGGCTTGCAAACCGTCAATCAGGTACTGCGGAGCGCGGCAGGGGCGGCGGGTTTCGCCATTGAGGAAGCCGAGCCAGGTGTGACCTGTGTTGATTAGGGTCTCTGCCTCGTTGTAAATCTCGTAGCGCACCTTGAAGCGCACCATTGGCACCTCCTCGACAATAACGCGTACGGTCAGCACCTCGTCGAAGTAGGCGGGTTGGATGTACTTGCAGCCAACCTCCAGGATTGGTGAGATGATACCCTGTGCCTCCATATCGGCATAGGGCATACCCCACGCACGCAACGCCTCGACGCGAGCCATCTCGTAGTAGACGATATAGTTCGAGTGATGGACAATGCCCATCTTGTCGGTATCCTTATAGTTTACGCGAATCTTCGCTTCGTAAGTTATCATAGTCGTATCTCTATCTTTTGTGAAAAGTACTCTCGCTGGCGGACTACTCCACCGCAAATCTCGCACTCCGACTCCGCGCCATTTATGGTGCAAGCGTAGTGTCCGTCGGCTGGGAGGAGTTTGTATTTGTCGGTCGTGACGTTGCCCTCCGCATCTGCCATACCTATTATTATATAGGGATGTCCGAGCATCTGACGTGTGAGCGCAAGGTTGCCCTCGGCAAGGGCTTGGCGGATGGTTGTGGATGACACCTTATTGCCATTGTCGGTGTACTGCGCCACCTCAACAACCTCCAACGCGGTATGCTCAACCAAGAACGAGTGGTCGCCCTGCTTGTTGTGTCCGAAGTGGTGGTTATAGCCAATTACAAGTTGCTGAATACGGAGTTTGCCCACGAGGTAGTCGTTGATAAACTCCTCGCGCGAAAGGCGGCTAAAGGCCTTATCAAAGGGGATTACGACGACATAGTCCACACCCTCAGCCTCGAGCAGACGACACTTCTCCTCGAAGGTGGAGAGGAGTCGCAGTCCCTCGTCGTTGCCGAGTGTGATGCGTGGATGTGGCTCGAAGGTGAGCACCACGCTCTCTCCGTCGCACGCCTTGGCACGCGAGATAACCTCGCCAAGCAAGATGCGGTGACCCGAGTGTACGCCATCGTACGACCCTACGGTAGCCACTGCATTGTGCAGCACGGGTGGATTGTCAAAGCCCCAAACGACCTTCATCGCCTATTGATTGTTGTTCTCCTCGGCAGCCTTCACGAAGTAGGCAACCTTCTCGAGGATGGTTGTGATATCGTAGTTCTCGACCACAATGCCCTGTGGGAAGTTCATCGGCACCGACGTAAAGTTCAGCACGCCCTTGATACCTGCGTTGATAATCGGCACAGTATACTGCGCAGCCATAGACGACGGCAACGAGATGATGACGATGCTGATGTCGTTCTGCTCGACCACCTCCTCGAAGGTGTCGATATGGTAGCACGGAATATCCATAATGGTCTGTCCGACCTTCGCCTCGTCGACATCGAAAGCCGCCATAATGCGGATATTCAGGTTCTTCGAGTTGAAGTATTTGGTAATCGCCTGACCGAGGTGTCCCATACCCATAACTGCCACATTCATAGCGTTTTCGCTATAGAGGATAGAGTCGATGAAGTCGATAAGCACCTTCACATCGTAGCCCTTCTTCGTATCGCTCGAGAAGCCGATGGGCATCAAGTCGCGACGCACCTGCACAGCCGTAATGCCGTGCATACCTGCCAAGATATGCGAGAAGACGTGGGTAATGCCTCGCTTGTGGCACGCCAAGAGTGTTCGGCGGTACTCACTGAGTCGCTCGATGGTCTTCTCGGGGATTGGAGTCTGAATGTTCGACATAGATTATTCGATTGTTATGGTGAAGTTCGAGTTGTAGTTCACCTTCACCCATTGGTTGTTAATTCGCACACCGCTCGTAGGGTTTGCCTCGAAGGCATACGGGGTGAGCAACGGCAACGAGAGTACACCCTCCAAACCTGTCTCCATAGTGCCGTACAACGACTTTACGAAGATTACGGCAGCATCGTAGCCACGATAGGCGTAGAGCGACGGAAGGAGTCCATACTCCGCTACAAAGCGTTTGTCGAAGCCTTTGATAAGTGGCTCACTGCGACGCGCGTGGTAGGTCGAGAGCATCGTTACGTTGTTGCTGAAGAAGGTTGCACGGTCGATGTTGCGATAGCGATTCCAGCGGTTGTTACCGAAGACCACGAATGGCACTACCCTCTGCGAACGAGCCGTAAGGGAGATGTTTGCCGAGGCGATGGCTGCAAGGATGCGGTCCACCTCGATTTCGTTGTCGGCGGTGATGACAATCACACTCGGAGTATCGCCCTGCAAGAGTGGCGACATATCGCTTGGCGAAGGTGTCTCGTCGACGGTGAGTCCCGCCTCGCGCATCTTCTGACGCTCTTTCTCGCGCTTCTCGATGACTGACGGATGCTCGTAAACATACTTATGCTCAACGACATAGTCGTTACCCTTCAACATTCCTCGCACCTCGGCATCGAACTCCTTGTCGACCTTGTCCGTAGAGATGATGACCACCCTCTGCGAGCCGTCGAACAAGCCACGCACCTTCTCCAACTTCGAAGCTGGCGAAGGCGACATCTGGAAGATGTGGCTACCCGAACTCTGCGTGAGGTTTGCAAGTGGCGACACCACCGCTACACCACGCTCCTTCAGGGCATCAGCCACTGGGATGAGTTCATCCTCGTAGACTGGTCCAACGACCAAATCGGCACGATTGAGTGCGCCCGAAGCGATAATCTCGGCCACGCGGTTATAGTCGTGTGCGGTGTTGTAGAGGTTGAGGTTGACCGAATGGCCAGCCATACGCACGCTATCCAAACCGATGAGGAATCCGCGATAGAAGTCGAGGTAGTTCTGCGAAGGTCGCTCCTCCGAACCGAGAGGCAACATCAGTGCCACCTCAGCCCTCTCGCCTTGTTTCAAAGTGCGAAGCGGAGTCTGTGCGATAGGGGCAATCTGCTCGGCAGAAGCACTTTGTTCAGCAGGTGCAGTCTGCTCGGAAGTAGTTGCCACAGAGTCGGTTACAGTGTGCTGTTGTGGAGGTGCAACTGTAACTCTCGACTCCTTTGTCAACTTCTCCTTTACGGGTGTTGGAGCAGGCTCTGCAACAGTCGTTTGTTGCGGTGCTGGGGTTGATTGCGACGCCACCTTCTTGACAGGTATTGTCACAATCTGTCCCGCCTTCAAGCCACCCTTAATGTGTGGATTGTGGGCGTAGAGTTCGTCGATGGTTACGTCATAACGCTTCGACAACGAGTAGAGAGTCTCGCGTCGTGCCACCTTGTGTGTGATGGTCGATGTAACGGTAACCTCCGCCTTCGGCTCTTGCGGTGTTTCAACCTGTTGTGTTTGCGAAGTCGCAACATTCGCTTCGGTTGCTTTTACGGGAATGCGGATGCGCTGTCCCGCCTTCAAGCCCTCTGCGAGTGCGGCATTCGCACCCTTGATATCCTCGATTGACACGCCATACTGACGCGACAATGAGTAGAGTGTTTCACCCTTCGCAACGTCGTGGATGGTGTACTTCACACCACCTATAACAACCAACTCCTGTGCCGACAAAATCGACACAGAAGCGGTTAAGAGAAGGGTTAGAAATAGTTTTGGTAGCTTCATCTACTAAATTTAGCTATTGTCTTTTAATTGATAATTCTTTATAACGTCGGGCTTGCAGCCCTCTATGGCGTCACACCTTCGGTGTTCTTTGTCGTCGGGCTTCGCCCTCTATGGCGCGCGCCATAAAGCAGTCTTTAGACTGCGCCGCCATAAAGGAGGCTTGCCTCCGCCGTTATAGAGCCAACTTAGTTGGCGACGCTATCCTTCCTCGCGCCTTAGATTCCCGCGATCTCCTTCAGTTCGGCAATGAACGACTGGGCGATTGCGTCGGCATCCTCCTGCGACTTTGCCTCCACGTAGATGCGGATGATAGGCTCGGTATTCGACTTGCGGAGGTGTACCCAGTGGCGTGGGAAGTCAATCTTCACACCATCAATATCATTCACACGCTCGTGTGCGTAACGCTCCTTGATGGTTGCCAACACCTTATCTACGTCGATTGCAGGGGTGAGCTCAATCTTGTTCTTCGATGCGAAGTATGCTGGGTAGCGGTGGCGCAACTCGGTCATCTTGCAACCCAACTCTGCGAGGTAGGTGAGGAACAAGCCCACGCCAACCAATGCATCGCGGCCGTAGTGCAACTCAGGGTAGATAACTCCACCATTGCCCTCGCCACCGATTACTGCACCGGTCTCCTTCATCTTGGTCACGACGTTCACCTCGCCTACTGCCGATGCAGCGTAAGATGCTCCGTGTGCTACGGTTACATCGCTCAAAGCACGCGACGACGAGAGGTTCGAACAGGTGTTACCCAAAGTGCGCGAGAGGACATAGTCGGCAACTGCCACCAAGGTGTACTCCTCGCCGAACATTGTTCCATCCTCGTTCACGAGTGCCAAGCGGTCAACGTCTGGGTCCACCACGATACCGAGGTCAGCACCCTCCTTAACGATAACCTCCGAGATCTCGGTGAGGTTCTCTGGGAGTGGCTCAGGGTTGTGTGCAAAGTGGCCTGTAGGCTCGCAGTTGAGCTTCACAACCTCGCAACCGAGTTTCTCCAAAAGTGCGGGAATTACAACACCGCCAATAGAGTTTACAGCATCCACAACGACCTTGAACTTGCGCGCCTTAACCTTCTCTGCATCAACGAGGTTAAGAGCAAGCACCTGGTCGATGTGTGTAGGGTTGAAGTCGTCACGCGAAATCACCTTTCCGATATTCTCTACAGTAGGGAAAATGAAGTCCTCAGCCTCTGCCAAAGCGAGTACCTGCTGGCCCTCAGCTGCGTTCAAGAACTCGCCCTTCTCGTTCAGAAGTTTGAGGGCGTTCCACTGCTTAGGATTGTGCGATGCTGTGATGATGATACCACCGTCAGCCTTATGAGTGATAACTGCCATCTCGGTACCTGGAGTGGTGCAGAGACCTACGTTGATTACGTCTGCGCCACAGCCGAGCAATGTACCCTCGATGATATCGTTCACCATCTCGCCCGAGATGCGTGCGTCACGTCCGAGAACGATGCGCAACTTCTTGGCCTCATTCTTGCTTGCGATAAAACGGGTGTAAGCAACAGTGAACTTTACGATGTCAATTGGGGTGAGGTTCTCGCCCATCTCTCCGCCGATTGTGCCTCGGATACCAGAGATTGATTTGATGAGTGTCATACTAGTTAGTTTTTATGTTAATAAAAAAATTAGTTTTTGTTTTGAAATCCGATTCAAAATTACTATTTTTACAACAAATATCCAAGAGGTTCGATAAAAAGAGACTAAATTTGCTATAATTATGACCAAACAGAGGATTATTCCAGCATCGGAACTGATTATAAATGAAGATGGTACAATTTTCCACCTTCATTTGTTGCCCGAGCAGATTTCGGATATCATTATTCTCGTGGGCGACCCTGCGCGCGTAGATATGATTGCTTCGTACTTCGACAATATCGAGTGCAACGTAGCAAGTCGCGAGTTCAAAACCATCACCGGCTACTACAAGGGTCGTCGTATGACTGCCCTCTCGACCGGTATCGGTACGGACAATATCGACATCGTCGTGACCGAGTTGGATGCCTTGGCAAATATCGACTTCGCAACACGTCAGGTGAAGGATGAGTTCAAGCAGTTGACCTTGCTTCGCCTCGGCACATCGGGTGCTTTGCAGGAGGACATCAAGGTGGGTGAGCGCGTATTTGCTCGCACATCGGTAGGTTTCGACGGATTGTTGAACTACTACGCTGGACGTAACGACGTCTGCGACCTCCCGATTGAGAAGGCATTCGTAGAGCATACTGGTTGGAATCCGCTGCTCACTGCGCCATACTTTGTGAATGCGAGCGAGGAGTTGTTCCACCTCTTCAAGGATATCACTCGCGAGGGTATCACCATCGCAGCACCAGGATTCTACGCTCCGCAAGGTCGTTGGGTGCGTCTTCAGCCGCAGGACCTCAACCTCAACCAGAAGATTGAGTCGTTCCGCTACGAGGGTCGTTGCATCACCAACTTTGAGATGGAGTCGTCGGCATTGGCGGGTTTGGGCGCATTGATGGGCCACAAGGCGGGCACCGTCTGCACCATCATCGCACAGCGCATCGCACAGGATGCCTGCACCGACTACAAGCCGTTTGTGCGTCTGATGATTGAGGAGGCACTGGAGAAACTTGCTACTTTGTAGGGCGCGAAAGATAGATAGCATCGCCAACAGAGTTGGCTCTATAGCGGCGGAGGCAAGCCTCCTTTATGGCGGCAGAGTCTAACGACTCTTTTATGGCGCGCGCCATAGAGGGCGAAGCCCGACGACAAAGAACACCGAAGGTGTGACGCCATAGAGGGCAAAGCCCGACGTTATAAACAGCCGCGCCAAAACAAAACACGAAAACAAACAATTAACAAATAACAATAAAATAACAGAAATTATGAAGTTTACAGTATCAAGTTCGGCTTTGTTGTCCCTCTTGGCGACAACAGGTAAAGTTATCAACAGTAAGAACACGCTTCCTATCCTCGACTACTTCTTGATGGAGTTGCAGGGCGACGTGTTGAAGGTTACCACCTCGGACCTCGAGACCACTCTCGTGGGTCGTCTCACCGTAGACAACGTAGAGAAGGAGGGTACCGTAGCAGCACCATCGAAGTTGATGCTCGACGTGTTGAAGGAGTGCTCGGAGATGCCTCTCACACTCGAGGTTAACGAGGAGAACTGGGAGATTCGCATCTCGTGGAACAGCGGTCAGTCGTCTGTACCTGGTGCAAACCCTATCAGCTACCCACAGACTCACGAGTTGTCGGAGGAGAAGACCGAGGTTACCCTCGACGTGGACATCCTCGTGAATGGTATCAACAAGACCATCTTCGCTACTGCTGACGATGAGTTGCGTCCTGTGATGAACGGCGTATACTTCAACCTCGCAGAGAACGAAATCACCTGCGTAGCTACCGATGCTCACAAGTTGGTGAAGCACACCGTTGAGTGCCCTTGCACTGTGAAGGCTGCATTCATCTTGCCTAAGAAGCCAGCAAACCTCTTGAAGAACCTTCTCTTGAAGGAGGATGGCGAGGTGAAGATGACCTTCGACCAGAAGAACGTAGTATTCGAGTTGTCGAACAGCACCTTGGTATGCCGCCTTATCGAGGGTGCATACCCTAACTACAATGTGGTTATTCCGCAGGCCAACCCTAACAAGTTGCTTGTTGACCGCGTAGGCTTGCTCAACGCCATCAAGCGTGTGGCAGTATGTTCGAACCCTACCACCAACCTCATCCGCCTCAAGATTGACAAGAACACCATCGTGCTTGCAGCTCAGGATATCAACTTCTCTATCTCGGCTAACGAGACCCTCTCGTGCAGCTACGAGGGCGCACCTATCGAGATTGGCTTCAAGTCGACCTTCCTGGTGGAGATTCTCTCGAATATCGAGACCCCGACCATCCTCGTTGAGTTGGCTGATTCGACCCGTGCAGGTGTCTACAAGCCTGTCTACGATGATGTGCAGTCGTCGGCAACGCTTATGTTGTTGATGCCAATGATGATTAACAACTAAGCAGTATGAAACTGAACCTGAAGCGCCCGATGGTCTTCTTCGATTTGGAGACCACGGGCACCAGCGTCTCTGCGGACCGCATTGTCGAGATCTCGATGGTGAAGGTTATGCCCGATGGCGAGAAGATTGTCAAGACCCGTCGTGTCAACCCTGAGATGCCTATCCCTGCCGAGGCTACCGCAGTGCATCACATCACCGATGACGATGTACGCAACGAGCCAACATTCAAGCAGCTTGCCAAGTCCTTGCGCGAGTTTATCCTGGGTTGCGACTTCGGAGGCTTCAACTCCAACAGCTTCGACCTTCCGTTGTTGGCCGAGGAGTTTTTGCGTGCAGGTGTCGATGCCGAGTTCTTGAA
>JAZQWU010000144.1:0-16747 GCA_045632505.1 Alistipes sp.
CTTGCAGGCATATTTACTGCATACGCCCAGTCAGTATTAGCCATCTTGATCTCGCAATCCTTCAATGTGATGGTATTGCCATCGTAATCACCATTCTCAATCTTGAGACCTGCTGCATAAGTAATGTAGTTACCCGCAACAGTAATCTCAACTGTAGCATTCTTCAATGTGATGTTCTTACCGGCTGCAACCTGAACGCCATAGTTGCTAGAAGTTGTAATAGTCTTGCCGTTAGCATCAATCACAACATCTTCTGTAAGATTTTGCAAATCAATCTTTGTAATAGCAATATCATTCTGAAGCACGATAGTACCACCCAAAGAGAGAGCAGTGGTAAGCTCAGCATCAGTCGAAACATTAATAGGGAGCTTTTCTACATTCCAAAGAGCAGGACCATTCTCTACAAAGCCATAACCCTCAGCCAAAAGATCAGCATGGGTGTTTTCCTTAGCAGACTCGGTGAAAGAACCACCCTTGATAGCGCCCTTAACGCCATCCTTGCTTGGAACCGATGTACCAATCTTGGTATTGAAGTAACCACCATTTACTGCAAGATTTACAGTGTACTGACTGTTGGTAACAAAGATAGACGAGCCATCACCACCAACAGGAGCAAAGCTACCACCATTAACTGTCAACTCTGAAGAGTTGTCAACAGCCTGCACCCAGAGCTGGCCATTGAACTTACCACCGTTGATGATCATTTCACCCTTCCAAAGACGAGCCGAACGATAGTTAGGAGTGCTGATTACACCACCGTTGATAGTTGTAGAACCGCTATACTGGTAGATTGCGCAAATCATGTGTGTAGCGAAATCCTGATTACCGAGGTGCTCGATAACGCCATCCTCAACTACGAGAGTACCGCTATTGCGAATAGTGTACGAACCCCAACCGAAAGCAGGATCACCAGCACCTGTATCCTTGAACGAAATTTTACCATTGCCCATGATAGTGAGCTCACCATTGTTGGCAATCATCTCGTAGCTCTCGGCGCAAGCCTTCTCCTGGCTAATTGTGTGACCATTGAGGTTGAGAACTACTCTCTTGCCTGCAGGAACAACAAGCTGCTCGTCGAGAATAACATCCTCAGCCAAGAATATAGTACCACCATTTTCGAAAGCAGCCTTCAAGTCAGCAGCGTTCTTAACGCCACCATCCTTCCAGTCCTCAACAGCCTCAACGTCGAATGTGATAGGCTCACCTGGGTTGCCGAGTGTAAGTGCGAAGTTGTACGACTTGCCAGCCTCGATAGTAGCATTTGTGCTAACAGTCAACTCCTCCTTTGTGTCGATCTGGACGCCCGACTGGTAGAGAACATAGTCAACCGAGATAGTGAACGCGCAGTTCTGCTGTGGAACGAGGAGACGCTCGTATGTAGATACGCCATAACCGTCCTTTGGCAACTGAATAGCCACAGCGTCAGCTGCAGTAGCATCAGCAGCTACGATGTCACCGAATGGGAGAACATAAGCATCAGCATAGCTTCCCCAACCCTCACCGATAGTGTAGGTTGCACTCTTGTGAGCGTTAGTGATCTTAACGTCCTTAACTACATAGTAGTTGCCATTGTTAACGTCCATAATGTTTCGAACAGAAACCTTAGCCTTAGCCAAGAGGTGCTTGAAAGTGAACTTAACAGCCTGAACGTTGTTAGCATAGTTCACTGGACCAACCTGGGCGAAGAGAACGTCGTTCTGAGCCTCAGCATCCTCAACCTTGATAGCTTTAGGCATACCGTTTGTGTCTACCTCAACCTTAGTCTCGCCCGCCTCGTTACCAGCAACGATAGCAGTGAAGTTGTAGGAGTTGTTAGCCACCCAGTACTGAGTGTACTGAGCATCGTAAGTCCAGTTAGCACCTACGCCAGTGCCACCCTTAACTACTGCGATACCTGGAAAGATGTTTGCAACCTCATTAGCAGTGTTGGTTACGGTACCGTAAACCTGGAACTCCTCCAAGTTGTTGTTGTTAAAGCTATTGTCAATAGCCTTAGTTGCATTGTCGACATAAGCGTTGTCGAACGAAATTGCTGTACCCTGAGCTGTGCCGAGGATATCATCCTGCATACACGAAGCCAAAGCAGCAATTGCGAATACTGAAAGTAAAACCTTCTTCATAATTGTTAGTTGTTTATTGTGAATATTAGTTATTTATTTCGGTTAATTACAATTACTTAAGCTGAGTATCGATCTCGCCACCATCGTAAGTGATCTCCTCGCTCCAGTCCTCAACAGTGATCTGGTCGAACACGATTGGGAGAAGGTGGAGGTTGTCACCGGTCAAAGTAGCCTTGAAGTTGTACTGCTTGCCAGGCTTGAGCTCGCAATCCTTGATTGTGGTGGTCATATCCTGAGTGTGGCCATACACCTCGCCATTGTAGATATCAACCTTGAACGACACGAGATACGAGTGCGAAGCATCTGCAGGGATGGTCAAGCGGTGGTTGTCGCTATTTGCCCAGTCGCCAACAGCAACCTTTGCGCCTGCATCCATCGAGCCGAAGTCGAGCACTGTAGCCGGAGCAGTAGTGTCGATTACCCACGAGAAGGTATCCTCGGTGAGATCCACCGAACCCTTACCCGGTACGGTCATAGTGATAGAGTGAACTATGAGTGTAGTGTTCTCGTTCTGCAAGCCATTCTTGAACGAGAAACGTACCTTCGACAAGAGGTGCTGGAAGCCGAGGTTCACCGGCGCCATCTGCGAGATAGTATCCGGAGTAGTAACCTTCTGCTCAGCGTAGATTACATCCACAGTACCGTCCACATTTGTGAAAGTCACCTCACCCAAACCCTCAGGTGCGATGTAAGGGTCCTGAGCAAGAGCAATCTCGATGTTTGCATCGTCTACCGGTGCCAAAGCAGCAAAGTAGTAGGTGTGCGAAGGGCTCCAGTAAGCGGTGTTAGCATAGCTCCATACGCCGTTAGCATCCTTCGATACGCGCTCCTTGCTGAATACAAGGCCCGAAGGCTGGTCCATAAATGCCCACACGTCGAAAGCGTCGATGCTCTCAGTAGTGATTGTTGGGTTCTCGCCTGCACGCACTGAACTATTCTGTACGTACGAACCGATAACGATTGCGTCAGCGTCCGAACGACGTATTGTCTGATCGCCGAAGCACGATACCATCATCGTTGCAGCTGCCAATGCCAAAAATACCTTTTTCATAGTTTTATAGTTTTTTTGTTTTGTCTTTTTTGTAGGGTCGTCAGAGGTTATTAGAGAAAAATCTCTCAACTCTCAACTCTCAACTCTCAACTGAGCCCTTTCTCGTTTTCCGCTTTCCGTTTTCCGTTTTCCGCTTTTATGAGCCTTTTGGCTCTTAGTGAGCAGAGGTCCGGTCAAAGACCTCTACCCTATGGTTTTTTATGAATTACTTCAATGGAGTGTGATCGTTCACCTTATCATCGTCTTTGCTATCGTGAGTGTTGCCATTAGCCCAATCATCAACCGCAGTAACCTTGAACTCGATAGCATCCTTCAAACCTGCCGAAAGTGCAAAGTTATAAGCCTTACCCTCCTCTACTGTCAACAAATAGTCCTTCTTCTCGAATGGTGTTACGTGAGCAAGGTTGTCTTCGGTAGTAGCATCACCATTCAAGTACAACTTGATAGTACAAGAGATAGTAACAGTGTGAGTTCCTGGAATCAAGAGACGCTCGAAGTTCGACTTGTAAGGAGTAGCGCCTACTACAGCTGCTGCAGCACCTTCCGCAGAGTCTTCCGCAACCACTACGATATTACCAAACTTGTAATCAATGGTCTCACTACCCGAGAATGCCCAACCTGAACCTACTGTATAAACACCAACCTTGTTAAGACCAGTGATTTTGATATCCTCTACTTTGTACAAGTTGTTTGTAGTATCAAGCGAAGTGTTAGTGAAAGTAAACACTGCCTTCGACAAGAGGTGGCGGAATGTGAAACCAACCTCCTCATTACCACTTGTCTTTCCCTTGATATTCTCCGCCGAACGAGCGTAGAGCAAATCGGTAGTACCGTTTGCAGTGTACGTGATAGTCTCAGGCAATTTATTCTCGCCCAAGGTAACAACCGATGTCCTAGTCTCTGTTCCAGTCAAAGCATCAGTAGTGACTGTATAGTCAGCATTAACTATAGCAGCAAAGTTGTACTCATTGCCGGCAATCCAATACTGGGTCTTGCCAGAATCATATCTCCAGTCACCAGTAGTTTTGTCTACCTTCTCGTCTGCGAAGATAGGAACAATAGCAGCGTCAACAGCGTGGTCACCCTTAGTTGTACCCCAAACCTGGAACGACTCAATAGTGTTAGTGGTGATGCTTGGGTCGATAGCCTTAGTGGCGTTATCAACGAAAGCGTTCTCGAAAACGATAGCGTCACCCTTGGCAACACTCAAGTTCTCATCCTGCATACACGATGCCAATGCGGCAATCGAAAGAACTGCAAGTAAAATCTTCTTCATTGTAGTAAAATTTTTTAAAGTTATTATTTGTTTGTTTTGTTTGTGTTTTGTCTCTTTGGTGAGTAGAGGTCCGGTCAAAGACCTCTACTCTATTTTTCGCATAATTTCACCGCCGTTTTAGTTCGTAAAGATACTAAAAATCAATGAATTATGCAACTTTTTACTGTAAAATTATTTTACAGTTGCGTTTGCAATATTGCTTGTTACCAATGTAGCAAGGTTATCAGCAGTCAAAGCTACGCCAGCGATAGTACAGTTCTCGAAAGTAACTGCTGCGCGTGGGTCAATCTTGTAACCAGCTGCGAAGTCGCAGTTTACGAACTCAGTTGTAGCATATGGGCGAGCAAATGCATAACCAGCGCCCTTGCCGAATGAGCAGTTTGTAAACTTAGTCCAGCCGATTGTAGCTGCGTACGAAGTCCAACCATTGAAAGTTGAGTTGTATGCCTCCAAGCCCTGCTTTGAAGCGCCGTCGCAAGAGATAGTATAGGTAGGACCTTCGATAGTTACATTGTCGAGGATAACTGGCTCACCAGTAGCAGATTTATTAACGAAGATACCACGGAAACCCTTGATGATAGAGATGTTCTTGATAGTACCGCTAGTGATTGAAACTGCGCTATCCCAAGTAGAGGTAGCACCCTCTACAGCCAACGAGTGACCATTGCCATCCAAAGTACCGCCATTTACGACTACACCAGTAGCACCATAACCGTTCGAATCAGTGTCGCCAGTAGTTACATCCTCAGCGAGGATTACATCACCACCATTTGCAGCAGTCTCCTTCAAAGCAGCCTGACCTGCCTCAGAAGCGTCTACTGCAGCCTCATAACCTGCAACCAATACAGCCTTGCCGTCAACTATAATAGTAGTGTTTTCGCCCTTTTTGTTATTCCAAAGCGAGTTGCCACTTACGTTACCAAGACCGAAGCCGTTTGCAGTAGTGTTGTTAACTACAACCTCGAAGATACCAGAAATAAGCGAACTATCAACCTCGATAGCAGCCTTACCCTCAACTGGAGCAGAAGCGTTCAAAGTACAACCCTCGAACGAAAGCTTCTGGCCATTGCTCGACTCAGTGTAAACGAGAACCGACTTACCAGCGCTATTGAATTCGCAGTTTACGAAGTTAACCTTCTTTGCACCATAAGTCCAAACATTGTAAGCGCCTGCAGAAGTCTGCTCGAAAGTACAGCCCTCGAAAGTAACCTCATTACCATAGAGGAATGGCTGACCTACGATAGTACAGTTCTTGTAAGACTCAACATTTGTATGCTGGAAACCAGTGTAGTCAGCGTTAGCGAAAACGAGTTTAACGTTCTCGATAGTTACATCGCCATTAACACCATACTTCTTACCCTGCACGTCGAGAATAACCTCACCATTGCCACCAATAAGCTCTACACCAGCAGGATACGATGCCAAAGTGTAAGTACCAGCCTGCAAGTAAATCTTCTTAACGCCATTCTTTACAGCAGCAGTCAACGCATCAGCATTTGCTACCACAGCAACCAACTCACCGTTAATCTCGAAAGTGCCATTGCCCTTGTAGATATACTCTACGCCGTCAATAACAACCTTAGAGTCAGCTTTTGTCGAGTAACCACGACCTACATAACCTGCGCAGTCGAACAAAGCAGCAGTTGCACCGTTAGCATCCTTACCAGAGAGTTTTCCAGTGTATGAGCAGTTTGTAACAACGAATGGGTAGTAAGTGTTGTCATCCCAACCACCAGCGAGAGCACCAACACGATAGAGGTCGTTGATGTTACCAGCGCGACCATTAGAGATGCTTACATTACCAGAAACCTGGCAGTTCTTGATAGTGGTTTCTGCTGCAGCGCAACCAACGAGACCACCAGCGAAGAACTTGTAACCCTCTACATTGATGTTCGAAGAACAGTTGTTGATGTGCAACTTACCAGTAAGCTGACCACCGAGTGCGCCAACGTGGCTGTTTGCCTTAACGTAGCTACCCTCGTTTGCCTCAATCTTAACGTTCTTGATAGTAATGTCGTTTGTGCTAAAGTTACCACCAACGAGAACAGCAACGCGACTTGATGCCTGATTCTCGAAAGTAGACTCAACCTTTACGTCACCCTTAATAGTTACGTTATCGATGAGTGCAGTACCTGCCAAGTATCCTACAACACCTGCGATGTGACCACCCTCGTTAGTGTCGTCACTTGCAACATTAACATTGATGTTCTCGAATACTACGTTCTTGATAGTTGCATTAACAGCGCAACCGAAGAAACCAGCGAAGTAACCTGGCTCTGTAGATACGATATTGAGGTTCTTGATAGTGTGACCCTTACCATCGAAAGTACCATCGAAAGTATACTCATCGTTACCGATGATGCTCCAAGCGCTTGAGCTACGTGTAGCATACTTAGCGAGGTCGATGTCAGTATCCAACACAACAGTCTTGCCCGAAAGGCTGTTACCACTATTTACGTGAGCAGCCAAAGCAGCGAGACCAGTCTCGCTCTCAACGTGGTAGAAACCAGTGATTGTGTCAATACCGAAATCCTCAGCAATATACTCATATGCATTGTGCTCAACAGTCTCCTGGTCCCACTCGTCAACAGTAACCTTGAACTCGATCTTCTTGAGATCCAAAGTCTCGTTAGTAATCTCAGCAACGAAGTTGTAAGCCTTACCAGCTACGAACTCAACGCCGTTAACAGAAACCTCCAAGTTGTGAGTATCAGCAGAAACCTCCTGAGTACCTACGAATACGTCAACAGTGAAAGTAACCTTGTAAGTCAAGTTGTCAGCAACCTTTGCAGGGAAAGTCAAACGCTCGTTGTCAGAACCAGCGTTCTTAGTTGCGTCGATGCGATCACCCTTGCCTGCGTGACCGAAGTCGAGTACAGTCTCACCAGCGTGCTTAGTCCAAACGTAACCGTTGTGAACCTGTGCGCCGAGAGTAGTCTCAGCAGTCTGCGGAACAACCATCTTAACGTTAGTTACAGCGATGTCGATGTTGTCAGTTGTGAAGCCATTCACGAAAGTGAACTTAACCTTCGACAAGAGGTGATCGAAATCGAACTGAACGTGCTCTGGAATAGACTGGAAAGTGTCTGGAGTTGCAGTTGCATAGAGGAGATCCTCAGTACCCTCAACGTTGGTGTAAGCGAGACCACCGAGGTAGTTTGTGTAAGGATCCTCTGAGAGAGTAACATCAGCGTTGTTAGCCTCACCTGCTCTATACGGAGAGAGAGCAAAGAAGTGATACTGGTGCTTCTTGAGCCAGTACTGAACGTTGCTGTAAATCCAAGCGTCGCCGCTCTTAGAAACCAACTCGTCGGTAAGTACATTACCATCCTTGTCGTCCATATAAGCCCAAACAGTGAAGTGGTCGATAGACTCAGTAGTTGTAGATGGGTTAGCAGTACGAACTGCACCATTTACGTAACCACCAAAGCCAATCTCATTCTTGAGGTTAGGTGCGTTAAGCACGTCCTCCTGTACACACGCTACCAAACCTGCGATAGCGAGTACACCAAAGAATAACTTTTTCATAGTGTTTTTTTTTAAATTAGTTAATGAATTATAATGTGTGTGTCAATTACTTAGTCTCGATTACGCCACCGTCGTAAACAACCTCTTTATTCTCATCGGTAACCCACTCGTCAACAGTAACCTCGAACTCGATTGGGTTCAAACCGCCATCAACGATGTTGCTGTGGTCGATAGTTGCCATAAAGTGGTAAGCCTTACCCTGCTCAAGACCTTTTGCGAGCTGTGGAATCGAACCATCAAGGATGATAGTCGAAGTCTTAGTAGTAGTGTAAGCAACCTGGTCACCCTGATAGAGAACTACGTCAAAAGTGAGGATGAGGTTTGGAACGATAGTAGTGCTGCTCTGAACTGGGATGGTCAAGCACTCCTCTGCGCACAAGCCCGACTCAGAGATAGCGAGAAGAGCACCCTTAGTTGCGTCAACGTTGTTTACAACGTCACCGAACGACAAATCTACAGTCTTCTTGAGATCGGTGATAGTCCACAAGTATGGACGAGTTGTCTGAGTCAAGTCAACCGAACCCTCAACTGGTACAGTCATCTTGATATTCTTAACCTCCAAAGTGTTGTACTCGTTCTGGAAGCCGTTAGTGAAGGTGAACTTAACCTTCGACAAGAGGTGTGCAAACTGCAAACCTACCTTTGCTGGCTCGTTAGTGATAACATCGTCACCAGTGGTGATAGCTGCTGGCTGAGCGTAGAGAAGGTCAACCTTACCGAGCGACTCGTTCTTGAATGCGATAGTACCCAAAGCGCCATCGTTCGACAACTTGCCATCGTCAGCAAGAGTAACAGTGACGTCTGCGTGATCTACTGGAGCGATTGCTGCGAAGTGGTAAGTGTGGTTTGGCAACCAGTAAGCGAGTGGGCTGTACTCCCAAATACCCTTACCATTCTGGTCGCTACCTACGCGATTTACGCGCATCTTGTCAAACACGATACCAGTGTTCTTGTCCATAAAGCCCCAAACATCGAATGCCTGGATTGATGCTGTTGTTGTGCTTGGATCTACAGCTGCGCGGCCCTTGTGAACCTTCTCAACAAAAGCATCAGCGAAACCGATTGCGCTCTGGCTCTGACGAACCACCTGATCCTTCATACAACTTGTCATAGTTGCTACGGCAAGCACTGCGAGTAAAACTTTTTTCATAGTTTTGATTTTTTTGTTAGTTGTTTGTTAGTTTGTTTGTGTATTTTGTTAATTGTCAATTTCTTACAACGGCAATGGGATATTCTCTACTGGTCCCCAATCGTCTACCTCGACATCGAAACCACCTGAACCCTGTGTACCCTGCGACTTCTCAATCACGATGCCCTTAACCACGATAACACCTCCGTGAGGCTGTGTCGCAAGCTGGTCCGAAACATCACTTTCCACGCGAAATACAGTACCGTTCTTCAAGCGGATGTCGAGCACCAAACCGTTCTGATTGTTACGTGTAGGATAGTTGATGTTTGGATAACCAGGCAAACCATACGAACGAACGATAGCCTCAACACCATAGTCGGTAGTGTAGATACACTCGTAGTCGGCATTATCGAAGAGGATTCGCGCAGGAACATCCGAAGTGTCACCGGTGTTGAGGTTTACACCATCTGCCATACCCGACAACTCACCCTGGTGACCACCATTTGCAACATACTCCAAACCTGAGTCAAACTCCCAGCGAATCAAGTAGGTAAATACGAGTGGTTGCAAGGTAACGCTAATCTCCACTGGACCGAGAGTCTTCTCTGCGTAGTAGTTCTCGATGAAATTCGCGAACAAGATATCCCAAGGCACCGCACGAGTCACCTCATTCGAGTTCACAACCGAACTGGTTTGGTACGAAGAGCCTCGGGTCTTTGTACGGGTTGTAGCACGAACCTCTACTCCATCGTCACCATAGATAAACGAGTGATACTCAGAGTCGTTGTTGAAGATGAGGATATCGTTGTAACCCTCAAAGAGGTTCACGTAACCACCTGTAGCAGAGATGTTATCCACACCATAGTTACCCATCTTGTTAGAGTGACGCACACGCAATCCTCCTGGCACCTTAGGGCGCAACTCGTCGTATGGCTTGTAGTTCTCTGGCCAGTTTGTGAGCCAGTTCTTGTCGTTCAACTCCTCCCAATCCAAACGGTAGTCGGCAGCGAGCTGAATATGATAACGGTGTGCGTGCGGACTATGGTCCTCACACAACTCCTTGTGTACACAAGAGGTAGCTACCAATGAAGCCAAAGCCACTATATATAAATATAGGTATCGTTTCATCGTTTGCCTCCCTTCTTCTTAGTATCGTTATAGTTTCCGCGTCCCAACAACCACACGAGCGATATCTCAGCCTTGGTTGGACCCATATAGCGACGACGGATTGTTCCCTGCCATACGTAGTGACCATCCACAGGCTTGTACTCGTGTACGATTCCTTGGTAGTAACCGAGACCGATAGTGAAATCGATATTGAGGCGATAAGCCACAGGTACCGAGTAACCATACTCCAAACCTACAGCCTTCTGCATCGCATCCATACTCCACATATTCTTACCAGGAGTACCTCCCATCATACCATTCTTACCGAACTCGACGTCGAATGTGAAGATCTGACCATAGAGTCCCAAGTGGTGTCCCTGCAATGGCTTCACTCTCGAAGCCTTACCAAACCACCAACGCAACGCCAAGTCGCCACCATAGTAACGCCAGTAGATATCCTTGCGAGGACCACCCCACCAAGCATATCCCCAGTTTGCTGCGAGTGACAACTTCTTACCGAGGTAGAACTCAGCACCGAGGTTAGGAATTGTTGCGAGGTCGTAGAGCATATTGGTCTTTAAACCCATATAGAACGGCTTCTTAGGTGCAGCCTCCTGATTCACAACCACATCATACTGCTTGCCGTAGCACTCTACCGACACGTTTGTTGTGCGTGGCTCCTTCACCTTGTTCGGAGCTACGCTGAACGCTACGCTATCGGCATTAGGCTCAGCAAGTGTCAACCACTCTGCCTGGCTCTTAACCGCTGGGGTAGACTTGTCAGTGATGTTGTGCTTGAATGTGATAGCGCCATTACCGCCCTCAGCAGGGAAGTTCATCGGACTTGGCGATGTGATATTGAACTCTGGCTTGCGGCCCTCCTGATGTACGGTAACCTTGTGAGTCTTGTCGTAGCTTGAAACCTCGATAGTAGTCTTGCGCGACTCGCTCGACATATTAGGAACTACTGCGAATGTGAGGTTGCTAACCGATGGGGTAAGTGCCGAAAGCCAAGTTGCCTCGGTTGTTGCAGTAGGAATTACGCCATCAACCTTGTTCTTCTTGAATGTTACGTTGCCTTCGCCACCCTCAGCTGGGAATCGCAACACCTTAGGTGAAACCTCGAGTTTCGCCGGCTCAGTCTCCCACCAGAACTCGGCACGAGCGTTAGCGTAACGGAGACGAGGGAAAAGTTTAGTATACAAATAGCGGTAAGGTACGCCATTGTGGAGAGATACGAGTTTGTTGAATCGCTCGTTGTAAACTACGCCACCATCACCGAAGAGGCGCTCTGGAATAGTACGGAGAATTGTGAGAACCTCCTCGCGATAAGGAACTGCAGTGTCAGCCTCTACCAATGTGGTGAGCTCGTCCCAATCGATGTGGTTGCGCTCGATATCGTAGCCCAACTCTACCGAAATCTCGCGACCAATCCACTCGGCGATAGCCTTAGCACGCTCTCGAGAGATGCGATCGTTGATGCGCTGAGTTCCCTCTGGCGAAGCGCTACCAATAATCTTGATTCGACGGAACTTGGCTGTCGAATCCTCACAATAGCCCTTAATCTCCGAGGCAAACTGCTGCAACACGGCCTTGTTGTCCATATAATTCTCGTCAATCGAGACCTTACCCTGACGGAAATATATCTTCACAGACTTACGCACCTCCTTATCGGTCTGTGCGACCAATATAGAAGGCAGTAATGCCAGCAAAAACAACACGATTAAAAACTTTCTCATTCCCTAACTTTTCTCCTAACGCGGGGCTTTTTCTCGAATTTTCGAGGTTTGACCACCGCTATTATTTGAACATCATTTACGATAATTTATCGATAAACGATAATTCGGATTCCATTTATATTTATGCAACATTCTGAATACCAATGAGTTACCCCCCCCCCCACAAGGAGAAAGAGACTATTTTCAACGCATTAATATTCAAGTGTTTAACCACGCAAATTTATAAAAAATTCCACGAAAAATCGCAAGTTTTTCGTAAAAAAATCACAAAAAATTTTCGCTCTTTTTTCTGCTCTTTTTTCGCACCTGCCTTCGCTCACGTTTCTTCTCCGTCGGAACAGACACTTTCATCCCCTCCAAGAACCACCATCCGACTGCACAAACCTTGCCAAAAGTGAGTGTGTTGGAGGGCTTTTTCACAAAACAAAAAGTCCATCAACCCAAGGTTGATGGACTCGATAAATCGCTATAGATTAGACATTTATGGCATATCTATTACAAATTGATAGAATTTCCAATTTCGACCATCTGAATAAGTACCCAACTCCACATTTGTAGCAGTACTTTTTTGTCTAATATAATTATTATTTTCTGATGATAGGTCTCCTCCATCGGCGCCTCACAACCGAGCAACGCAAATAACAAAATCGCTACAACAAAAATCTTTTGCATCTCTTTAAGCTTGATCTCTCAATCAATATTGTGTTAAAAAATCAGTTTATTTCCCTACAAATCAACACCTTACGCAATCTTATCATATTTTCTACAAATTATATATTGACAACGGGACTGCGAAACACTATTTTTGTACGAAGATTTTCGAAGCACATCTACAAATTCATCCTACTTTTTATGAAAAATTTCCTACTCACCTATGCAATGGGAGCAACTTTGCTACTCATCGCTTGCGTGGCGATTATCCATCGCTCGCACCACGAAGTCAACCGACTACGAAACAACAACGAAGCACTATCCTCAGAGTGCGTACTCTACCGAACTCGCCTTGACCAATCTGCCGCCTCAGTTGTGGCTATGCAACTGCAAATCGACGAGTTCAAGCAACAACACGCCCGCGATGCCAAGCAAATCAAGGCGCTCGGAATACGACTACGTCGTGCCGAAAGTCTCGCCACTACCGCAACGCAAAGCGAGATGCAAATCACTACAATCCAGCGCGATACGATTATTTTGCGCGACACCTTATCGCTATTTCGATGGAGCGATAAATGGGTAGATGTCGAGGGTGCAATCAGGGGCAACAAAGTGGAGTGCCACATCAAAAGCATCGACACCCTCCGCCAAGTCATCCACCGCGTACCGCGTCGCCTATGGTTTTTGCGCTACGGCACGCAAGCCATCCGCCAGGAGATAACCTCCTCCAACCCTCACACAAAGATTGTCTACACCGAGTACATCGAACTACCCAAACGCCATAGAAAGCGTTAAAATAAAAAAGCCTGTCCAACATCGTTGAACAGACTCATTTACAAGGGCTTTCGCGTGCGATACTACTTCTTCAAGAAGCAGGTTTTCAACACGATGCTGCTACCCTCGATTTTGCAGTCTACCTCCTCGGGATTGTCGGTGAGGCGAATGCTCTTCACCTTTGTACCGCGCTTGATAACCATCGACGAACCCTTAACCTTCAAATCCTTGATTACGGTTACGGCATCGCCATCCATAAGTTCTGCGCCATTACTATCCTTTGGCACACCTGCACCCTCCTCAGCCGCAGCGGCACTCTCCTCGAACTCGTATGCGCAATCTGGGCATACATAGAGCGAACCATCGAAGTAGACATACTCGCCGCCGCACTTTGGACACTTTGTAATTTCGTTCATAGTATTTTGTTTTGAATGATATAATCTATTGGAAATAAGAATTTTACACAGACAAGGCAGATGCCGAAAGAGCCTTGTTAGACGAATCCTACTTCAGGTATGGGCAAAAAAAATGAGGTCTTCGGAGGTGATTCGACTCACGAGAGAGCACCTCCCGCAGTCTTAGCGACCATCGTGTCGCAACCTTCCGATTTCCTCAACCAACCTAAAACTACTAACCTAAAATGAACCTTAAAACTTCGGTGCAAAGATAAGGGGTTTTTTCGAACTGTGCAAGTTTTTTATTAAAAATTTTTAATTATTTTTTAATTATTTTTTAGGCCTTATTGCTAAATCGCTGATTAGCACATCGTTACAAAATACAAATATTTTAATAACTCTTTTGCATTTTGATTAATATTTTAAAGTTTTCGCTCCGCAAATGGTTTTAATCCGAAAGTAAAACCCGGCAAAAAGTTGCCATTTCAAAAGATTTGCCGAGAAAATTTGACCGACAAAGAAAGTTTTTCTACTTTTGTAGATAGATTTTTCACTTTTTTATCCGAGAACTATGGAAATGGTAGAGCCGACACGAAAAAACGGCAACAAAAGTGTGCTGAATTTGCGCTGTGCACCGATGGAAAAGGTGCGCATTGGCTTTATTGGCGTTGGCGCAAGAGGCATTCGCGCGGTGGAGCGAATGATGAACATCGAGGGTACGGAGGTGATTGCCGTATGCGACTTCATCGAGGCGAACATCTCCTCTGCGGTTGCGATGGTTGAGAAGTATGGCGGAGATACCCCTCTTGCTCTGCTTGGCGAGGAGGGCTGGAAAGAGTTGTGCGAAAGGGCCGATATCGACCTTATATATATAAGTACAGATTGGGTAAGCCACGCAAACATCGCCATCTATGCTCTCGAGCGCGAGAAGCACGTCGCATTGGAGGTGCCAGCAGCGATGTCGGTGGAGGATTGTTGGCGACTGGTGGATGCTGCCGAGAGGGCGCAACGCCACTGTATGATGCTCGAGAACTGTTGCTACGACGAGTTCGAGCTCGCCACACTCAATATGGTACAACAAGGCATTTTCGGAGATTTAATGCACGCCGAGGCGTCATACATCCACGATTTGCGTGAGCGCATATCGTTAAACGATAATGGCCACCGCCTCTGGAAAAATTGGCAGGTGGAGTATATGGCAACACATATCGGCAACTTCTACCCTACTCACGGACTCGGACCTGTGGCGTTGGCGTTGGGAATCCATCGTGGCGACAGAATGAAGAGTCTGGTCTCGGTATCGTCTAAGGCTATTGGCGAGGCGGAAGAGTTCCGAGGCACAATGAACACCTCCGTTATCAAGACCGAGCGCGGTCGTACCATCCTTCTACAGCACGGAATCGCCCTTCCACGCCCATACAGCCGCCATTTCTTGCTAAGTGGCACAAAGGGTTATGTACAGAAATACCCAGCACCATATATGGCTTTTGCGCCCGACACTACCGATGTGCTTTCGGGCGAACGATGCCTGGCACTTGCCGAGCAGTATAAGCACCCATTCGTCTCGCAATACAAGGAGCGAGGCGTAGAGATTTGTGGCACACGATGGATTGACTACCTGATGGATAGCCGCTTGATATACTGCTTGCGCAACGGATTACCACTCGATATGGATGTCTACGACGCGGCGGAGTGGTCATCGCTGGTGGAGTTGACCGAGCAGTCGGCACAGATGGGTGGCACACCCGTCGAAATCCCCGACTTCACCCGCGGAGAGTGGGACAAGGTGCAAGGTTTCACCTTCGCCGAGTAGCACCTTCTAAACCATAAAAAGAGACTGCATCACAAAAAAAGTGGTGCAGTTTTTTTGATTTCACGAAAAATGTTCGTATATTTGTATAGGTTTGGATGAGGATATCATTATGATTAATGCGTTCATTACATATATTCAAGCCGAAAGGCGCTTCTCCGCGCTCACAGTGCGCAACTATCGACACGATATCGAGTCGTTCGTCGCTTGGTGTGCCTCAAATTCAAACTCAGATCCCGAGACATTCGACTTCACACGCGTCACCGCAGAGGATATCCGCGAGTGGATTTGCTATCGTATGGACACCGACAAGATTAGTCCAGCGTCGATGAATCGCGAACTCTCCTCGCTGCGTACATTCTTCCGCTACCTGCGTCGCAAAGAGATTGTTACTCAAGACATCTTCGCTCGCATAGGCCGACTACGCACCAATCGCAAACTCCCGACCTTCGTACCCGAGACCCGTATGGAGGATTTGCTCGACAATGTGCGCGAGAAGAGCGCAGACGACGACTTCTGCGAGCAACGAAATGCGCTTATTATATCTCTGTTCTACAGTTGTGGCATCCGTCTTGCCGAGTTGCAGGGTATACGATTTGGCGATTTTGCCGCAGATATGAGCACCTTGCACGTGCGAGGCAAAGGCGATAAGCACCGTATGCTACCTCTGCTCGAGGATATAGCACCGCGCGTGAAGGCATATATGGCGAGGGTTGCCGAGATGGGCTTCTCGACGGCGAAGGAGGCTCCGCTGATTGTGTCGCAAAAGGGCGAACCACTTTCGCGCACCACCATTCAGCGCGTGGTGAAGCAGCAGTTGGGCGAGGCAAATGTGCAGGGCAAGAAGTCGCCACACGTACTGCGCCACACCTTCGCAACGCACCTGCTGAATAGGGATGCCGATATGCGCGACATACAAGAACTGATGGGCCACTCCTCACTCAAAACCACGCAGTGCTACACCCACAATAGCATTGCACAGTTGCAGGAGGTGTA
Organism: Alistipes sp.; assembly: GCA_045632505.1. Lineage (GTDB taxonomy): Bacteria > Bacteroidota > Bacteroidia > Bacteroidales > Rikenellaceae > Alistipes. Next base: position 16,577 of record JAZQWU010000144.1, read on the forward strand.
TAGGAGAGCGCATCCGCATAAATAACGGAGAACGGAGAACGGAAAACTATACTAAAAACGATGTGATTTTCGTTATATAATAGAGAAAAGACGACAACCATAAATGAAAAATATTCCAAATACCTGAAATCGGAGGCGATTAGATTATTTTTGTGCGTTGCGCAGTGACGG
>JAZQWU010000145.1:0-3100 GCA_045632505.1 Alistipes sp.
CAACGCTTCGAAGGCTAAGGTTGAGAACTACGCTGAGCTCGGACTCAACTCGGAGACTGCAGTAGTATTCAACATCACTTCGCGTGAGCAGGTTATCCTCAACACTTGGTATGGTGGTGAGATGAAGAAGGGTATGTTCTCTATGATGAACTACTACCTCCCATTGCAGGGTATCGCCTCGATGCACTGCTCGGCTAACACCAACGAGAAGGGCGAGACCGCTATCTTCTTCGGTCTTTCGGGTACTGGTAAGACTACTCTCTCGACTGATCCAAAGCGTCAGCTTATCGGTGACGACGAGCACGGTTGGGATGACAACGGTATCTTCAACTTCGAGGGTGGTTGCTACGCTAAGGTTATTAAGCTCGACAAGGAGTCTGAGCCAGATATCTACAACGCTATCAAGCGCAACGCTCTCCTCGAGAACGTAACTGTAGACGAGAACGGTATCATTGACTTCAACGATAAGAGCGTAACCGAGAACACTCGTGTTTCGTACCCAATCGACCACATCGAGAATATCGTAACTCCAATCTCGGCTGCTCCAGCTGCTAAGAACGTTATCTTCCTTTCGGCTGACGCATTCGGTGTATTGCCTCCAGTTTCGATTTTGACTCCAGAGCAGTGTAAGTACTACTTCCTTTCGGGCTTCACCGCTAAGTTGGCTGGTACAGAGCGCGGTATCACCGAGCCTACTCCAACTTTCTCGGCTTGCTTCGGTCAGGCATTCTTGGAGTTGCACCCTACAAAGTACGCTGAGGAGCTCGTTAAGCGTATGGAGAAGAGCGGTGCTAAGGCATACCTCGTTAACACAGGTTGGAATGGTACTGGCAAGCGTATCTCTATCAAGGATACACGTGGTATCATCGACGCAATCCTCGATGGCGCTATCTTGGAGGCTCCTACAAAGAAGATTCCTGTATTCGACTTTGAGGTTCCAACAGCTCTTCCGGGCGTAGATCCTGCAATCCTCGACCCACGCGACACTTATGCTGACGCAGCAGAGTGGGAGACCAAGGCAGCAGACCTCGCAGGCCGTTTCATCAAGAACTTCGGCAAGTACACTACTAACGAGGCTGGTAAGGCTCTCGTAGCAGCAGGTCCACACCTCGAGTAAAAAGCATTTTGAGCGGTGAATTTTGCACCGCATTGCGATAAGCGAGTCCTCACATACGATTGAGTATGCTGCGGGCTCGCTTTCTTATTTGATACAAAATTCTCTCACTCAATTCTGCTTTTTATTTTATACTTTAACAACCAAAGGTTAAAGGCTAAAAGCAAAAAATAGGCAACACCGTGAAGTGTTGCCTATCGTTTTTATAAGGTAAACTATCTACTAATAGTTCTCGGCCTTAATCTCGAAGTATGACTGTGGGTGAGCACATACAGGGCAAACCTCTGGTGCCTGCTTGCCGATAACGATGTGACCGCAGTTCGAGCACTGCCAAATCATATCGCCCTCGCGCGAGAATACCAAACCACCCTCAACGTTCTCCAAGAGTTTGAGGTAACGCTCCTCGTGCTCCTTCTCGATCTTAGCTACGCCCTCGAACAAGTTTGCGATGTGGTCGAAGCCCTCCTCGCGAGCCTCCTTAGCGAAGGTTGCGTACATATCGGTCCACTCGTAGTTCTCGCCCTCGGCTGCGTGCTTCAAGTTCTCAGCAGTGTTGCCGATGCCACCGAGCAACTTGAACCAAATCTTTGCGTGCTCCTTCTCGTTGTTAGCGGTCTCCTCGAACAACTTAGCAATCTGAACATAACCCTCCTTCTTTGCCTTCGATGCGTAGTAGGTGTACTTGTTGCGAGCCTGCGACTCACCAGCGAAAGCTGTCCACAAATTCTGCTCGGTCTTCGAGCCCTTCAAATTTTTCATAGTTTGTGTTGTATTTAAATTGTTAGTTTTTCTTGTTTGCTACTGCGAAGATATGATATTTTTTCGTTTTGTGCAAATACAATTTTCTTATCACGGCATAAATTTCGCTTATATTTGAAACTTCTTGCGAAAAAAATTGTATCTTTGTAGATATAAAATAACTAAACCTTATAAATAATATGAATATGAAGAGACTAGCAATGGCATTACTGCTTGCTGTCGTAGCGCTATCGATGGCATCGTGTAATGGATCATCTGGTAAAAAGAGTTCGCAGCCAGCACAGCAGGAACAACCTGTACAACCTGAGCAGCAGGCACAGCCGGAGCAGCCGGAGCAGCAAGTGGCACAAGAACAGCATTCGCAGAGCCCTAGCGAGGTGCGTGTTTATGCGAATGCTTATGACGGATTTGTAAATATCCGCAAATCTCCAACAACAAAATCTCCGACACTTGGCCGTTTCAAAAATGGAAATGACTATGTTGTAGTATTGGGCATTCAAGACAATTGGTATGCTGTATCTTGGCACGGTGTTGTCGGATATGTACACAAAAATATGGTTGGATACACACCTTGGAAACCTGTGTTCCTGGATGTGACCGCAGAAGATATCGCAGGTTGGTACAACCTTGGTTACTCCTCTCTCCTCATTTTTGCTAATGGTAAGTATGCCAACATCCACCAGTATGGCGATATGGAGTATGGATTGTGGAAATTCGAGGGTACCGAGATCGTCCTGACAACAAAGCACGTTACCGAATATGGCAAAAGCTTCGATTGTCGTGTAGGCAATGAGGTGCGATATGGCGTTGACAATCATAAGAAAGCGGTTGTTGTTGGCCAAAAGCAGGTTTTGCACCCTAAAAGCTACTATGACCAATTCGACGAAGAGTATTTTGGCGGCGAGATGGTATTCAGCAAGGAGAGCTTCCGCGAGAGCCTTAAAACGGTCAATAAGTATGTAAAGTGGCAGTAGACCGCTCAGTATACAGACAATTTGGAGACCCCGAAAACCTCGTTGTTTTCGGGGCCTTTTCGTTTATTGTGGCGGCCCTCCTTCCGATTCGACGTGTAGTTATAAAAATACCACAAGATGTTCTTTTTGGGCATAGGTGTCGAGCTTATGGACCTTACGCACAATTTCGCACCCCTCATCGTCGTTTATGGTATAGAGATTGCACAACAATCTGTCAGCTGCGGTGATAACTGCACACCGCAGTGAGGTTTCT
>JAZQWU010000146.1:0-5006 GCA_045632505.1 Alistipes sp.
ACTCGCCACGAGGATTGGTACGAGGGTGCAAAGCGTTTCTGTATTCCATTCGAGGGTTACCTTACATACGGTGGTATGAATGGTCGCGATATGGAGGCTTTGGCTGTAGGTCTTGACGAGAATACCGAGTTCGACAACCTCGAGACTCGTATTCACCAGGTTGAGTTCCTCGCTGGCTTGCTCGACGAGTACGGCATCCCTTATCAGCGCCCTGTGGGTGGTCACGCAATCTTCGTTGATGCATCGAAGGTCTTGACCAAGGTACCAAAGGAGGAGTTTCCAGCACAGACCCTCGCTATCGAGTTGTACCTCGAGGCTGGTGTGCGTGGCTGCGAGATTGGCTACATCCTTGCTGACCGCGACCCAGTAACACGCGAGAACCGTTTTGGTGGTCTTGACTTGTTGCGCCTCTGCGTTGCTCGTCGTGTCTACACTGACAACCATATGAAGGTTATCGCTGCTGCGTTGAAGAATGTGTTTGACCGTCGCGACGAGATTACTCGCGGTGTGGAAATCACTTGGGAGGCTGAGTTGATGCGCCACTTCACAGTGAAACTTCGCAAGTTGTAATATAAATAAGTGTGGCTGTCGCAACTCTTCTGTTGGGCAGCCATACCTAAAAAAGATTTTGCTATGGATAGTAGTAACAAATTAAACACTGTCCAAAAAGGCGTTGTAGGCGTACAGTTCCTCTTTGTAGCCTTTGGAGCAACGGTCTTGGTACCGCTGTTGGTGGGTATGGATCCGTCGGTGGCGTTGTTCACTGCGGGTATAGGTACGCTTATCTTCCACCTCGTAACAAAGGGCAAGGTGCCTATCTTCTTGGGTAGTAGTTTCGCTTTTATCGCTCCGATTATCAAGGCGACAGAGTTGTATGGATTGCCAGGCACACTCTCTGGTCTTGTCGCCGTAGGTGCTGTGTATGGCATTATGAGCGCGTTGGTGCGTTTCCGCGGAACGGGCTTCATTGCACGATTGTTTCCGCCAGTGGTCATAGGTCCCGTTATTATGCTTATCGGTCTGTCGTTGGCAGGTACGGGCGTAGATATGGCGAAGAGTAATTGGGCTCTTGCTATTGTCGCTCTGGTTACAACCGTCGTGGTGTCGATGTTCGGCAAGGGATTGCTTCGCCTGATTCCTATCTTTGCAGGTATCGTGGTCGGCTATGTCGCGGCAGCAATCTTTGGTCAAATTGACTTCCAACCTGTATTGGATGCTCCGTGGTTGGCATTGCCAAAGTTTGTGCGCCCTACATTCTGCTGGGAGGCGGTAATTTATATGTTGCCAGTGGCGATTGCGCCAGTTATCGAGCATATCGGTGATGTCTACGCTATCAACGAGGTTGCTGGTAAGGACTTCGTCAAGGACCCAGGCTTGCACCGCACAATGTTGGGCGATGGATTGGCTTGCGTGGCAGCATCGCTTATCGGAGGACCTCCAGTAACAACCTATTCGGAGGTTACGGGTGCTATCTCGCTGACAAAAATCACCGACCCTTCGGTAATCCGCATCGCTGCGGTTGTTGGCATCCTCTTCTCGGTGTTGGGCAAGATTAGCGCGCTTTTGAAGACCATTCCAAGCGCAGTCTTGGGCGGAATTATGATTCTGCTCTTCGGAACAATCGCATCGGTTGGTGTGAATAGCTTGCTGAAGAACAAGGTCGATTTGGGCGATACTCGCAACTTGGTGATTGTATCGATAATCCTCATCTTGGGCATCGGTGGCGCAGAAATCTCTGTCGGCAGTATGACTATCGGTGGAATCGGCTTGGCTGCATTGGTAGGAGTGTTGTTGAATCTTATCTTGCCAAAGAGTAAGCAAGCTGCTGAAAAAAAGTAAATTACAAACAAATAAACCTAAATATTTTTACTATGAGTGTACACGTTATTGATCATCCGTTGGTGCAACATAAATTGAGCATTATGCGCGACAAGAATACCTCGACCTCGAAGTTTCGCCAATCTTTGCAGGAAATTTCGATGTTGATGGGCTACGAGATTACGCGTGATTTCCCTCTCACATACGAGGATATCGAGACTCCGCTCCAGGCGATGAAGGCGCCAAAGATTGCTGGTAAGAAGGTGGTTATTGCTCCTATCTTGCGCGCAGGTTTGGGTATGGTGGATGGCTTGTTGTCGTTGATTCCTTCGGCTCGCGTGGGCCATATCGGTTTGTATCGCGACGAGGAGACTTGCCAGCCAGTATTCTACTACTACAAGATGCCGGCAAACAAGAATCGCTTGGTTATCCTTACTGACCCTATGCTTGCTACTGGCGGTAGTGCTTGCGATGCTATTGGCCGCTTGAAGGAGGATGGCTTCACCAATATCCGTATGATGGCTTTGGTAGCTTCACCTGAGGGCTTGAAGGTTGTTACCGAGGCACATCCCGATGTGGATATCTATGTTGCGTCGATTGACGACTGCTTGAATGAGCGCAAGTATATCCTTCCAGGATTGGGTGATGCAGGTGATAGAATTTTTGGTACCAAATAGCTCTTGTTATACAAATTCTAACGGAATAGATTAAACAGATAAGTCGAGCAATGTTGCTCGACTTATTGTTTTAGTTTTCCGTTTTCCGTTTTCCGTTTTCCGCTGAGAGGAGTCCGCACGCAGCCTTGATGTCTTCGCCACGCGAGGCTCGGATGGTGGTCATAATGCCACGCGAGGTGAGTGCGTCACGGAAGGTAATCATCTTCTCTTCCGAAGGCGAGAAGTATGGTGAATCTGGAATCTTGTGGAATCGAATAAGGTTAATGCGACACTTGATGCCGTCAAGCAGTCGACACAGCTCCTTGATGTGGCGTGGCGAGTTGTTCATACCACTCATCACGATATACTCGAAAGATACACGACGCTGGTGCGTGAAGTCGTACTCGCGCAGGATGTCGGCAATCTCGCGGATAGGGTAGGCACGCTCGATAGGCATAATCTGCTCGCGTTCCTCGTGGAATGGGTTGTGGAGCGATATAGCGAGGTGTACCTGTGTCGAATCGAGGAAACGTCGCAACTCGCGACCAACGCCTGCCGTAGAGAGTGTGATGCGTGTCGGCGACCAACCAAAACCCCATTCCGATGTCAATATTTCGAGCGCACGAAGCACATTGTCGAGGTTGTCCAACGGCTCGCCCATACCCATAAATACAAGGTTTGTCAGGCGGTCACGCTCGGGCAACGATGCTATCTGATTGAGGATGTCGCAGGTCGAGAGCGAGTGCTTCAAACCGAGGCGCGCCGTAGCGCAGAATCGGCATCCCATACGGCAACCTGCTTGCGATGATACGCAAAGCGTAGCGCGCTCACGGTCAGGTATATAGGCGGACTCTACGAACTCATTTTCGGCGGTACGATAGAGATACTTCTTTGTGCCATCCGACGAGGTCTGCTCACCTTCGGGAGCGCGCAAGCCAAGCTCGAACTTCTCGTTTAAAGTGGCGCGAGCCATCTTCGAGAGGTTGGTCATATCGTCAATCGAACGAACATTCTTGCGATAGAGCCAGTCGGCAATCTGCTTCGCCACAAAGCGAGGCAGTTGCAACTCACCGCAAATCGTCTGCAACTCGTTTAGAGTCTTGCCATATAGAAAATCCTTTGCCATAGGAGATTATTTCGCTTTGAAAGGTCCATCAACCATCTTGATGCGATACTCGCTGTCGAAGTCGTCAAGTACATATACCCAAAAACGCTCGCCATTAGGCTCTACGCGGAAAACAACGTGACCACTCACCGAGCGACACTTCTTGTAGACCTTCGGATACATCTCGAGCATCGCCTCGCCTACGCTTGTGCAGTACATCTTGCAACCACCCTTGGTGATATAGCCGAACTTGCTCTGGTCGGGCTGAATCTCGCGGTTGCTGAAACTTGTAACCGACATAACCTGAGGTGAAAGCACTTTCATACTCTTCTGAATCATAGAGTGCGGCGAGAGGTGGTGGTGCGCCTTTACGGCATCCACCTTGCCTGCGGCTTGTGATACGACATATTCGTAGTCGTAGTAGTCGCCAATGTCGCCAGCGGTCAAGAAGTCGAACTTGCCATATCGGATTACGAAACCGCACGACGAGGCATTTTCGCGTATTGGGCGACCATTATATACATTTATAGTCTTGTTCTGGAATTTGTCCCAAACCATACCATTCACGCAGATATTCTCAATCTTGAAGTTAGGGTAGGCGTTCGGCTTGTGGCGCAATGCGAACTGATTTGTAGCACCCAATTCAAACTTTGTAGCCTTCAAGTCGCCCTTCGCAACGTGGTAGTCAAGGAACTTGCGATAGTTCTCCAACACCTTGGCACTTGTCGCCTGTGCTGTCCACTTGTCGTAGTCGGGGTAGGCGCGGTCGTTCGCCTCGCGGAATGGAATGTGGTGGAAAAGCTCGGTAGGCCCGGTCTTAACGTAGCCACCCTCCTCGTCGGTCTTGTAACGCTTGATAATCTGTCCCATATGGTCCATATGGAAGTGCGAGAGGTGGTAATAGTCGATTGCATTCTTGTAGGGCATAAAGTTGCGAATGTAGTCGGCATAGACCTCTACGGGGCGCACCTCGTTGTTTGGGCGAGGCTTTGCCATCCCGAACTTACTCTTCTTGGTCGGTTTGCTCTTGTAGACAATCTCGCCAGCATCGATTACCATCGAAGTGCCGTCGGGCATAACGATAAGCAAGCACTCGCCTCGTCCCGAGCTGATGGTGTGGATATCGAGATAGCCCTCGCTCCACGCTGGAAGAGTCTTGCCAACGAGCGATTTATTCGGTTTTGCCGTTGCAAAGGTCACTGCAAGGCAGAGCGAAAGAGTCAGAAGAAGTAATCGTTTCATATCACATACGTGTTAAATAACTCTGCAAAGATACACAATTTTGCCGTTTTTATTGAAGAGCAACAAAAAATAGTTAACTTTGTGACTGAATATGAAGATAGACTACACTATGAATATAAAGAGTTTGCACTCTCTTTTGAGCGTTATCATATTGTTCGCAATAGTCGGTTGCGTTGCTCCCGAAG
>JAZQWU010000147.1:0-6273 GCA_045632505.1 Alistipes sp.
CCCCGTTGTAGCCATGTCTGACGAGGGTGCGATGCCCACATTTTGGGCAAACTTTTTATCCATTTCTAACGCAAATAGTGCAAATATAAGAAAATCAATCGATTGCCCTGATTTTATGTACTAATTTTGACCAATAAGCCCTCAACTCTTGTCTTACAACTTCACCTTGAAGTATGCTGCGCCACTTGCTTCGGCAGCTGCGATGCCGACGGGGGAGTCCTCGAAGATAAGTGTCTCGGCGGGGGTTACGCCCTCAATCTCCATCGCCTTCAAGAATGCCTCGGGCGATGGCTTTGGCTCGCGTACATCGCTCGAGGTGAGGATGCCATCCACCTTGTCCATAATGTCGAGATACTGCAGTACATTCTCGATATTCTCCTTCTGTCCAGTCGAGACAATCCACGCCTTACCGCCTTGTGCGCGGAAATCCTGCACGAAGTTCCACAACGGCTCATTCAGATGCACCGAGTCGAAAAGGGTAGGGTAGAGTTCAATCTTGCGACGGCGGATGCGGTCGATATCATCCTCGTTGGTGATGCCCAACTCGCGCAAAAACTCGGGGCATCGCATACCGAAATATCGGCGGCGATACTCCTCTTGGTCGAGTTCGATGCCCTCCTCGCGGAGTGCCAATACATATGCGCCCATATTTGCATCCTCGGTCGAAGCGAGTGTTCCGTCAAAATCGAGAAGTATAAGTTTAATATGCATAGTGTCTCTAAGTTAATCGAAGGATTGCATACCCGACTTTGCGATGCGCATAATGCGCTGATACTCATCGGCGGTAAGCTCCATAAAGAAGTAGTGAATAGGGTTTACGCGCATACCATTGTAGCGTACCTCGTAGTGGAGGTGTGGTGCAAGTGAGAGTCCCGAGTTGCCCGACAAGGCGATGATGTCACCTCGCTGTACCCTGCGACCACGCTTCACCTTCACGCTCTGGAGGTGACTGTACGAAGTGGTGTAGCCATTGCGGTGGTCTATCACTACGGTGATTCCCGAGGTCGAATTTTTGCCCTTCACCTCCTTGACGATGCCATCCGCAGTGGCGAAGATTCGCGTACCCTCGGGTATTGCGTAGTCAACGCCCTGATGCTCGTGCAAGGTGCGGTAAAATGGGTGCATCAATGTGCCATAGGCGGCGGTCAGCAAGGTCAACTCGTGGTTTGTTACTGGCTGAATTGATGGTATGTTATTTCGCTGTGTTCCAAGTGTTTGCAACTGCTCGTCGAGTGTTGAGTAACTCGATTCGAGTTCGCCGATTTTCTGCTCCAACTCTGCAATCGAGGATTGCAATGTCGAGGACATCTCGCGGTTGCTCTTCTCGAAGAGCGATTCGTGCAACTCCACGCGTTGGTTGTTGTACTCCGAGTCGAAATCGTACGGCTCCGAGTCGAAGAGAATGGCGAAGATATTGCGGTCGCGCTCGATGACATTCTCCACTACCATCGAGAGTGAGTCGTACTCGCTGAGTAGGGTTTGGTACTCCTGCTTTAGGCGGTCGGTCGAGTGGCGCAATTCGTACTCTGCAGGGGTGTCGAAGAGCATAGAGAAGACCGCGTAGTAGAGTACTGCCGCACCGAACCACGCCAACGCCCTCAGAGCGCGACGACTACCTCGTCTCTTTGCTATATTTTTGTTGCTCTGCTCCATTGTTAGTTGCCGTCGTTGGATGTTCCCTCCGCAGTCTCGAGGTCGGTGTTATACTTTATGTTCTCCATCAGCTGACGATACTCGTCGCTGGTCATATTGCGGTTGAAGTAGTTTACGGGGTTGACATTTCTGCCGAGGTGGAGAACCTCGTAGTGGAGGTGTGGCCCAGTAGAACCACCCGACGAGCCAACCTCGCCAATGAGTTGTCCACGTTGCACCTTCTCGCCTGGCTTGACAAACATCTTCAGCAGGTGGGCGTAACGGGTCTTGTAACCGAATTTGTGGTTAATCAAAATCTGACGACCATAGCCACGACGACGCTTGCCTTGCTCAACCTTCTCGACCACGCCATCACCCGTAGCATAGACTGGCACTCCGTAGTCGGTGGACATATCCACGCCCTTGTGCATTGTGCGAATCTTGAGGATAGGGTGCTTCTTGCGCACGCCAAATGCGTAGAAGGCCTTCAAACGAGTACGGTCAATTGGCCAGATGGCTGGTATGGCGAGTGACATCTGCTCCTTGTCCTTTGCCAAGACTTGCAACTCGTCGAGCGAGAGCGAGGTAGCGTAGGTTTGTCGCGTTACGGCATCGAGTGCCATCCACGCCGAACTCATCAACTCGGCATACTCATCGTCAGCAAACGAGGCGTACTTCGAGGCAGGGTAGGGGTTGTAGATGCCCTTTATCGAGGTGGTGTCGACCGAGAAAAGTGGTCGATATACAAAGTGGTCGCGGTGGCGTATCTCTTCGACCTTGCTCTGCATCGAGGCGATACGATCCTGGAGAATCTCGTATTTCAATACGAGTTCGCGATTTTCGGTCGCAATGCGGTGCATCTTTGGGGTGTAGAAGAGGTAGGAAATAGCCATATTGAGCAGAGACATAACGATGAATCCAATCAACACCTGACGCAGAATGTTGTATCGGTTTCGTCGTTTGGAACTGCTCGACGCCACTTTTATGTCGCGAATATCCTCTTTCAATGCGAAAAACTTTGTTATAATGGTGCAAAATTAGTTATAATTTTGTATTTTTGCAACCGATTTAGCGCGTGCGTACGTATGACGCGCGCAAATCATTATCATAACGCGTTGAAATTAAAAATATTATACACAAATGGATTCTAAGCAAATACGCCAAGCGTTTCTCGATTTCTTTGCAGAGAAACAACACACAATTGTGCCATCGGCACCAATGGTAGTGAAGAATGACCCAACTTTGATGTTTACAAATGCGGGTATGAACCAGTTTAAGGATATCTTCCTCGGCAATGCTGAGCGCAAGACCCCACGTGCAGCTGACTCGCAGAAGTGTCTCCGAGTTTCGGGTAAGCACAACGACTTGGAGGAGGTAGGCCACGATACCTATCACCACACAATGTTCGAGATGCTCGGTAACTGGTCGTTCGGCGACTACTTCAAGAAGGAGGCTATCTCGTGGGCTTGGGAACTCTTGACCGAGGTCTACAAGTTGCCACAGGATCGTATGTATGTAACCGTATTCGAGGGTTCGGAGGAGGATGGTGTGCCATTCGACCAGGAGGCTTTCGATATCTGGAAGGAGCGCATCGCAGAGGACCACATCATCCTCGGTAACAAGCACGACAACTTCTGGGAGATGGGCGAGACTGGTCCTTGCGGTCCTTGTAGCGAGATTCACTTCGACCTTCGTGACGAGGCTGAGATTGCCGAGAAGCCAGGTCGTGAGATGGTGAATATGGGCCACCCACAGGTTGTAGAGTTCTGGAACCTCGTGTTTATGCAGTTCAACCGCAAGGCTAATGGCTCGTTGGAGTCGTTGCCAGCAAAGCACGTTGATACTGGTATGGGCTTCGAGCGTTTGTGTATGATTATGCAGGGCGTGAAGTCGAACTACGATACCGATGTATTCCAGTCTACCATCAAGGTGTTGTCGGAGATGTCGGGCAAGACATATGGCAAGGACGAGGCAGTGGATGTAGCAATGCGTGTTATTGCCGACCACTTGCGTGCTATTGCATTCTCGATTGCTGATGGTCAGCTCCCATCGAACGTTAAGGCTGGTTATGTTATCCGTCGTATCTTGCGTCGTGCAGTTCGTTACGGCTACACATACCTCGGTTTCAACGAGCCATTCATCTGCCGCTTGGTGCCAACCTTGGTTGCACAGATGGGCGAGCAATACCCAGAGTTGAAGGCACAGCAGTCGCTCGTTGAGCGCGTTATCGAGGAGGAGGAGGCATCGTTCCTTCGCACCCTCGCAACTGGTATCAACCTCTTGGAGGGCGTTATCAAGGAGTGCAACGGCAAGATTTCGGGTAAGAACGCATTCTTGCTCTACGATACTTACGGATTCCCAATCGACTTGACCGAGTTGATTGCTAAGGAGCAGGGCGTAGAGGTTGACTTGGCAGAGTTCGAGAAGGAGTTGCAGGCACAGAAGGAGCGTTCGCGCAACGCTGCTGCTCAGGATATCGACGACTGGAAGGAGATTATCGTAGACGCTAAGAACGAGGAGTTCATCGGCTACGACCACCTCGAGGCTGATGTTCACATCGCTCGCGTTCGTAAGGTGCAGACCAAGAATAAGGTTTCGTACCAGTTGGTATTCGACAAGACTCCGTTCTATGGTAACTCGGGCGGTCAGGTAGGTGACACCGGTTACATCGAGTCGGCAAACGAGAAGATTGAAATCGTTGCTACCGAGAAGGAGAACGGCCTTATTATCCACATCGCAAATCAGTTGCCAGAGAACTTGGAGGCAGAGTTCCACGCAGTGGTAAATCCTGCAAAGCGTCAGTGCTCGGCAAACAACCATACCGCAACCCACCTCTTGCACGCAGCATTGCGTAAGGTGTTGGGCTCGCACGTAGAGCAGAAGGGCTCGATGGTATCGCCTGATACTCTCCGCTTCGACTTCTCGCACTTCCAGAAGATGACTGACGAGGAGATTCGTGCAGTAGAGCGCGAGGTGAACGCAAAGATTCGCCTCAACTCGCCACTCGACGAGAATCGTGAGGCTACACAGGAGGAGGCTCAGGCTGCAGGCGCAATGATGCTCTTCGGCGAGAAGTATGGCGATAAGGTTCGTATGGTACGCTTCGGTGAGTCGGTAGAGTTGTGCGGTGGTACCCACACTTCGGCTACTGGTAACATCGGTATGTTCAAGATTGTGTCGGAGTCGGCCATTTCGGCAGGTGTTCGTCGTATCGAGGCAGTTACTGGCGAGAAGGCTGAGGCTATGGTTTACGGCACTCAGGATTTGATTGCACAGCTTGGTGAGATGCTCGGCAACTCGCAGCTCGTTCCTGCAATCAAGCGTTTGGTTGAGACCAACGAGTCGCTCGCTAAGGAGGTTGAGGCTATGCAGAAGGAGCAGCTCAACGCTATCACCGAGCAGATTGTTGCAAACACCGAGGAGGAGAATGGCTACTTCGTAGTTGCTCGCCAGATGGATCGTTCGGCAGACTTCGTTAAGAACTTGGCTTACAATTTGCGCGCTCGCAAGTCGAACCTCGTTATGGTTATCGGCTCGGAGGTTGCTGGCAAGGCTACCTTGACCATTATGCTCGGCGACGACGTAGTTGCTAAGGGTGTAGATGCAGGTGCTACTGTTCGTGAGGCTGCTAAGGCTATCCAAGGCGGTGGTGGCGGTCAGAAGTTCTTCGCTACCGCAGGTGGTAAGAACCCAGCTGGCTTGGCAGAGGCTATCGAGAAGGCAAAGGCGTTGATTCTCGCTGCGCTCAAATAGAATGCAAAATGCAGAATTCAGAATTAAAAATTAAATAAAAAGCCAATGGCTAACGGCTAATGGCTAAAAGCAAGAAAAATTATGGCTAACAAAGTATTATTGATGATTTTGGATGGTTGGGGAATTGGTAATCACACCAAGGCAGATGCCATCTACTCGACAAACCCTGTATTTATGAACGCACTCACAGCGGCTAATCCGCACGCAGAGTTGCGTACCGATGGCGAGAACGTTGGTTTGCCAGAGGGGCAGATGGGTAACTCGGAGGTAGGTCACCTCAACATCGGTGCAGGTCGTGTTGTATATCAGGACCTCGTGAAGATTAACCGCGCTTGCCGCACTGGCTCTATCCTCGAGAACAAGGAGGTAGTTGCAGCATTCGAGTATGCAAAGCAGAATGGCGTAAACGTACACTTTATGGGCTTGTTGTCGGACGGTGGTGTTCACTCGTCAATCGACCACTTGTTCAAGTTGTGCGACATCTCGAAGCACTATGGCATCGAGAACACCTTCGTACACTGCTTTATGGATGGTCGTGACACCGACCCTAAGAGCGGTAAGGGCTTCGTTGAGGCTTTGGAGAAGCATATGGCTCAGTCAACAGGTAAGATTGGCTCGATTATCGGCCGTTACTACGCAATGGACCGCGACAAGCGTTGGGAGCGTGTGAAGATTGCTTACGACTGCTTGGTTGAGGGCGTTGGCGAGAAGGCTACCGATATGGTTGCTGCAGTTGAGGCTTCGTATGCTGAGGGCGTAACCGACGAGTTCATCAAGCCTATCGTTGCAGTTGACGCTGAGGGTAACGCTATCGGCACAATCAAGCCAAACGATATGGTTATCTTCTTCAACTATCGTAACGACCGCGCTCGCGAGATTACCGTAGCA
>JAZQWU010000148.1:0-7100 GCA_045632505.1 Alistipes sp.
CTTATTCACCGGGAATACAAGGTGAAGGTCGGGGTGAGCCAACTTCTCAATCTGACGACACGACGAACACTCTCCGCACGAATCGCCATTTTGGCGGTTAGTGCAGTGGAGATACTGTGTGTATGCCAATGCCAATGGAAGCGTACCCGAGCCTGCAGCACCCACAAAGAGTTGTGCGTGGCTTATACGACCGCCGTCAATACCTGCTGCGAGTCGCTTCTTCAGTTCGGTGTGTCCCTTTATATCGCGAAACTTCATCGTTTTCCTCTCCTCAAAATATGGTTAAACATAGCCACTACATCAATCTTCTCGCGCCATACGGCATACGCCAGATATATAACGACGAGGGCGGTTGCAATCGTGTATCGCAACACCTCGTTCGGTACGGAGATGTACTCCGCCACCGCAAACATTGCCAATGCCAATACGATATACTCCACCATACGACCAAATTGGTATGGGGTAGGGTAGTAGATTCGGTTGAGGATGATACTTACGGCAACCATCACCACCTCGGCAGCGAAGCGGCTCCACGCTGCGCCATAATAGCCCTTCCACGGAATCAATATCGCACCGAAGCCGACCGAGCAGACCAATCCCGTAAGGGTAATCCACAGAGCAAACTTAGTCTTCTCCTCGCGCTTGTACCAGAACGAGAGATTTAACCATACGCCACTCAAGATGTTCGCACCGAGTACAACGGGCAAGATGTCGATACCCTCGCGGAAACTGCGACCTACGATAAAGGCGAAGATGTCGCGGTAGAGCGCAATGACAAGGAAGATAAACATCGATACCATCACAAAGTATTTCAGCGCAGCGGCATTCATCTCCACGAAATCCTCCTTGCTGTAGTTCGACAAGAAGAATGGCTCTGCCGCCAAGCGGTACATCTGCGTGAAGAGGGTCATCACGACGGCAATCTTGGTGATTGCTCCGTAGATGCCCAACTGCGCCAATGCCCCAGCAGGAACGAGATACTTTATGAGTTGGCGGTCGATAAATTCGTTTGCAGTACCTGCAATGCCCGACAAAAGGAGTGGCAACGAGTATGCGAAAATCAGGAGTAACAAGCCCTTGTCAATGCGCAAACTGATGCGTCCCGATGCGACGATTACCGCCACTGCGGTGATGACGCTTGCCATAAGGTTTGCGACAAACGCCCAACCCACACCAAACGCTGTATCGAATAATCCTACCGCCCAGAATAGCACCGCAAAGCCTACTTGCAGAACGATATTCATCAGCTTGAGCGACACGAAGGTCATCGCCTTGCCCTGCTCGCGCAGACGAGCAAATGGGATGCACGCCACAACATCCATCATAACGATGGCGGCTACGGTGACCACGTAGAGCGGATTCGCTGCGTAAATCTCGCCCATCAGTGCCGATGCGCCATTGCGACAAAGCACGATGATGGCGAAGAAGATGAACGCCGCCAACGAGGTTATGCCCCAGGTGGTGGCGAAGAGTTTGCGTTTGTTCTGCTCGATGTTGCCACCTTCGGCTTCTGCCTTTGCGGCAAAGCGGAAGTAGCTCGACTCCATACCCATTGTAAGCACAACGAGGGCAAATGGAATCAAGGCGTAGACATCGGTGATGATGCCGTACGACTCCACGCCGAAGATGCGCGTATAGAATGGCGTCAGCAGATAACTCAGCATTCTGCCGAGTATGGTGCTGATACCATAGATAACTGTCTGTTTTGCAAGTTTTTCGAGCATACTCTTCACGCATATGTGCGTATGCGCACACATACTAAGTTGCAAAGATAAGAAAAAACTTTAGTTTTTTGGGTATAAACTCCAAAAATCCGCAACCGAACAATAATTTTTTGTATATTTGTAGAAAATTAAACGCGATGAAATCGAATCAAAGATTACAATCAATTGACGCCTTGCGAGGTTTCGATATGCTCTTTATTATGGGCTTTTCGGGTGTGGTAGTTGCGCTATGTTCGCTCTTTCCGAATGGTGCAGAGTGCTGGCTTGCACAGACAATGCGTCACGTGCAGTGGCACGGCTTTGCCCACCACGACACTATCTTCCCGTTGTTTCTTTTTCTTGCTGGTGTGTCGTTCCCATTCTCTTATGCCAAGCAGTGTTCGGTGGGGGCAATGCGCAGTCAGGTCTATCTGAAAATCGTGCGTCGTGCAGCGATGCTCATTCTGTTCGGACTTCTCTATAATGGACTCTTGAAATTCAACTTCGAGAATCTGCGAATTTGCAGTGTCTTGGGTCGCATAGGTGTTGCGTGGGCAGTCGCAGCGGTGCTCTATATTAACTTTGGTCGCAATGCTCGCATAGCGATTTGCGGAGCAATTTTGTTGGCTTATTGGCTTGTGGTGGGGTATATCCCTGCTCCCGATGTTGAGGGTGCAGACCCATTCTCGATGGAGGGCTCGATAGTCGGCTATATCGACCGCCTCATCACGCCAGGCAGACTCTACAAGGATAACCTCTTCGATCCCGAAGGGTTGTTCTCGACCATTCCTGCTATCGTAACCGCCTCGTTGGGTATCTTCGCTGGCGAGTATGTTCGTAGCGAGAAATATTCTGGTAATCACAAGGCACTCACGATGTTCGTCGCATCGGTTGTGATGTTAGGTTTGGGTTTGTTGTGGAATATAGTTTTCCCAATCAACAAGAGCTTGTGGACAAGTTCGTTTGTGTTGGTGGCAGGCGCATATAGCCTTGCGATGTTCGCGCTCTTCTACTACCTTATAGATGTGCGAGGTTGGAGTCGTTGGTCGTTTCCTCTGCAGGTTGTCGGCGTGAACTCCATAACAATCTATATGGCGCAGAAGGTTATCTCGTTCCACCACTGCAACAAATTCCTCTTCGGCGGTTTGGCTAACCATCTGCCCGAGGAGTGGGGTGCGCTTTTGCTCAAGGTGGGGTATGTAGCGGTATGTTGGATATTCCTCTATATTCTCTATCGCAAGAGAGTCTTTTTGAAGGTGTAAAAAATGAATAAACTAAATAGATTTTCTATGAAAAAATTGACACTTTGTTGCTTTGCAACAATCTTGGCAGTTGCGGTGAGTGCGCAGTCGTTGCAACTCACGCCGAAAAACATCGACAAAATCATCAAGGAATTGACCCTCGAGGAGAAGGCGCACCTTGTAATTGGTGCGCGACACCTCGAGCAGAACAAGGATATGGCAGGAGAGGTGGGCTACACTGGTCGCATTATTCCAGGTGCTGCAGGTACTACCTATCCCGTTCCGCGCCTCGGAATCCCTGCAATTGTTTTGGCGGATGGTCCTGCCGGCTTGCGTATCAATCCGACACGCGAGGGCGACTCGCAGACCTACTACTGCACAGGCTTCCCAGTGGGTATTCATCTCGCCTCGACTTGGAATGACGAAATCATCTATAACGTGGGTGCTGCCATCGGCGAGGAGGTGCGCGAATATGGTGTTGATGTGTTGCTCGCACCGGGTGTAAATATCTTGCGAAATCCTCTCTGCGGACGCAACTTCGAGTACTACTCCGAAGACCCCCTCTTGGCAGGTAAAACTGCCGCTGCGATGATTAACGGAGTGGAGAGCAACGGCGTGGGAACATCGCTCAAGCATTTTGCTGTTAATAATCAGGAAATCAACCGCTTGGCGAATGATTCGCGCTTGTCGTTGCGTGCTTTACGAGAGATATATTTACGCAATTTCGAGATTGCGGTGAAGGAGTCGCAGCCGTGGACAATTATGACCTCATATAACTATATTAATGGTCGTCACGCATCGGAAGATTCTGGTCTTTTGGAGACTATTTTGCGCGACGAATGGGGCTTCGAAGGAATGGTGATGACCGACTGGAACGGTGGCTACGATGTGGACAAGCAAGTTGCCGCTGGCAACGACCTTATGATGCCTGGTAAGTTGTTCCAATATGAGGGCATCTTAAAGGCTGTAAAGGAGGGAAAACTCGCCGAGAGCGACCTCGATATCTGCGTGAAAAGAGTCCTCGAATTGGTCGTTCGCACACCTCGTTTTCAGGGTTACAAATTCTCGAATAAACCCGATATGGAGAGCCACGCAAAACTCACTCGCGAGGTGGCATCGGAGGGCTTCGTTTTATTGAAAAACGATAATGTTGCACTGCCTCTCAAGGAGCGCAAAATTGCGTTGTTCGGCTCGAATGCCTACAACTTTATTGCTGGCGGTGCTGGCTCTGGAAATGTGAATCGTCCGTATGTGGTAGACTTGCGTGACGGTCTGCTCGGCAACGGATTTACACTCTGCGAGCCGCTCGATGCTAAATATCAGAAGTATATGGCGAGCGAGAAGAAGCGTCTTGCTCCGCTGAATAAGTTGCGCAAGTGGTATCAGTACGCCTTGCGTCCAAACGAACTGCAACGCCCTCACGATGAGATTATTGCGGCAGCGCAGTCGGATGCAGAGGTGGCAATCGTTTCGATTGGTCGCCACTCGGCTGAGGCGTTCGACCGCCACGTGGAGCGCGACTTCTTGCTCTGCCCTGACGAGGAGGCTCTGCTCACTGCCGTGAGTCGCGAGTTCCACAAGGTGGGCAAGAAGGTGGTTGTCATCTTGAACATCTGCGGACCTATGGAGGTTTCGTCGTGGCGCGATAAGGCGGATGCTATTCTCGTCTGCTGGATGCCTGGTCAGGAGGGCGGCAACTCGGTGGCTGATGTGCTGCTTGGTCGCGTATCTCCGAGCGGACACCTACCAGTCACATTCACACACACTTACGACGATGTGCGCTCAGCACCGAACTTTCCTCGCAACGTGCCTGAAAATGGTTTGAATCAGTCGCGTTTCAACATCTCGACCGTAGGCAAACTCTACGATGTGAAGAATATCGACTACACCAACTACGAGGAGGATATCTATGTCGGCTATCGTGACTACGCAACTCGCAAGGTCGAGGTTGCCTATCCGTTTGGCTTCGGATTGACTTACTCGCAGTTCGAGATGTCGGATATGAATGTGAAGGAGTGCAAGGATGGTTTCAAGGTATCTTGCACGGTGAAGAATACGGGTAATTTCCCTGCAAAGCAGGTTGTGCAGTTGTACTCGTCGGAGCTTGCTCCCGAGGTTGACCGCCCGACGATCGAGCTTCGTGGATACAAGAAAACTCCGCTTTTGCAGGCGGGCGAAAGCACAGTTGTAGAGATTGTTATCAAGAAGGAAGATTTGATGACCTACAACGAGAAGGCTGCAGCGTGGAAACTCACGAAAGGTGACTACGACTTGTTACTCGGTTTCGACTCGCAGACCTTGCCTTTGAAGCACAAAGTAACCATCACGAAGGAGGTTTTGCGACCAGTTTCGACCTCGATGGCACCTGCGAATGGCGAGGTGTTTATTAAGTAGGTTTTGTAACGGCTAGTAAGGGGAGATTAAGGATTTTAGGGAGTTTAGTGAAAAGACGCATCACTAAGCTCCCTAAATTCATTAAATTCTCTAAATTCCTTACTCTTTGCGCCTCAATTTTTGGAAAAATCAAAAAAAGTTAAAGTTTTTTGTTTTTTGTTTTTTGTTTTTTGTTTTAACTTTGTATCGTAGTTGGTTAACATTAAAACATTTACGCTATGAAAAAGTCTTATTTGATGCTACTACTTGTAGCGATGTTCGCGCTTGTAGCGTGTGATAACAATGACAACAAACCTCAAAGAAGCGAGAATGATATTATAGTTGATAACATCATTGCGCAATGCGAGGGTTTCGAAACAAAAGATATAGCTCAATGCATAGCTGGCGAGTGGAAAGATGACGCTAAATTAATCTACAATGACGATTGGAGTGCTATCGAAAGGGTTTATTCAATCTCGGGCGTGAGTTATTCAGAGGGCGGTGCTAGCGAACTTTACACCTTCTCGGCAGATGGAAAAGGTTCCCTTGTTGCGACTAATTCATCACTCGGTCCAGAAATTGTTACTTTTACATATCAATTTGACTGGCAATACGATGCAGAGAATAAACTATTTATAATGATTGGTGAGGATTTTGATTATAAATACACAGTATCAGGTTTTAATAACGAGTATATAGTGCTTGACAATAGCTTCCCAGAGAAGAACATCCGCAAGATTCTCAAGAAGAAATAGAGTATATATACGAGATTTGGTATAAGGTTGTTAGGGCAAGGGTTCTGGCAACCTTTTTTACTGAAAATCAAATGATTTCGGAATGAACCCTTTTGACTTGCGCAATCCAAAAACGTCATTCCGAGCGAGTATAACGAGCGTGGGAATCTGCTTGCGTGAGGATAAGTAGGAGATTGCCACAGTCGCTGCGCTCCTTCGCAATGACGAATAGGTCAAAAAGGTCTAATTTTACTGAAAATCAAAGAATTTTGAAAGTTTTCCGCTTTTAGTTTTCCGTTTTCCGTTTTTTTGTCTACCTTTGCAGTCCGTATCGTGCGCGTGTATGCGGGTACGTACGCTTAATTCATTAATTATTAACTTTTTAACGAGCGATTGTATCGCAAAATTTTATTGTATGGAGAATACAAAAGTAGCAGTCGAGAATTTCGATTGGGCAGCGTTTGAGAATGAGTCTGGCCTTTACAACCAGTCTAAGGAGGAGATCGAGAAGGCGTATGCTGATTCGATGTCGAACATCGCAGTAGGCGAGACCGTTGAGGGTGTTGTTGCTGAGATCAACAAGCGCGAGGTAATCGTTAACATCGGCTACAAGAGCGAGGGTGTTATCGCAGCGTCTGAGTTCCGTTATGACGCAGACCTCAAGGTTGGCGACAAGGTTGAGGTTTATGTTGAGTCGGTTGAGGATAAGGGCGGTCAGCTCCTTCTCTCGCACAAGAAGGCTCGTCAGCTCAAGTCTTGGGATCGTGTTAACGAGGCTTTGGAGAAGGACGAGATCATCAAGGGTTATGTTAAGTGCCGCACTAAGGGCGGTATGATTGTTGATGTATTCGGCATCGAGGCATTCTTGCCAGGTTCGCAGATTGATGTTAAGCCAATCCGTGACTACGATGTATATGTTGACAAGACAATGGAGTTCAAGGTTGTTAAGATCAATCAGGAGTACCGCAACGTTGTTGTTTCGCACAAGGCTCTCATCGAGGCTGAGTTGGAGGCACAGAAGCAGGTTATTATGTCGAAGTTGGAGAAGG
>JAZQWU010000149.1:0-4073 GCA_045632505.1 Alistipes sp.
AATACTTCTGCGACTGCGCCTTTGCCAAGTCGTATGGCGAGTAGACGAGGTAGCGAGTGATACCATCTACCGTCTCGGTAATCATTGTTGCTGCGCGCTTGCCATCCCAATCCGACACGAAACGCTGACCATCGAAATAGACCTCGCCACGACAATAACGCTCGCCACCGAGCAAGTTGTCGGTCGCAGCAGTAAGTGCTGTCTGGCAGAAATCTGCACGACACGCCTCACAGAACGAGAGGCGAGCAGTCTCGGCATCCTTTGTTCCCTGGTCGTAGAGAGGCACGAGCGTAGCGCTTGTAGCGTCGCAATTCACGAAGTACAACTTCTCGTCTCCATTGTAGCCTCCCATCTGACCTACCATCTTGCCGTAGAAGTAGTTAGTGCTCTCCATATATGACACGACGGTTGCCGAGGTGGTACAATTTGTGAAGGTCGCTGTGCTGGTAGTTGCGCCATCGCCATTCTTCGCAAAGTTACCAACCAAACCGCCAGCCAAGCCCGACTTGCCCGAGAGGTACGAAGTCTCGACCAAACCGCCATTCGCAGTCACATTCGAGATGTTGAAAGTTCCCGTATGGAGCGCGCCAGCCACCAAACCGATCTTGCGCGGAGCAGTAACCGAGCAGTTGTTGAAGGTGACATTATCTACGGTCAAACCATTCGACACCATACCCACCAAGATACCAGCACCGGTCTCCAACTCGGTATTTACCGAGCAATCCGAGAGGATGAGGTCGTGGATGTTGGCGTTGTCGATATCGCCAAATATTGAACTTGCCGACGCATCCATATTCAAGCCCGAAATGGTCTTGTTGTTTCCGTCAATCTCCGCTCCGTCAGCGAGATGCATCGCTGGCAAACGAAGCACCGAGAAGATATCCATATCGATATCCGCACCGATGCGTATCTTGTTGAATCTCTTGCCGTTAACAAGTGGAGCATTACAGCAAAGCCATATCAACTCACGCGCCTCGTTGATAACGAGATAGTCGCCATCGATGGTCGAAGGTTGCTTGGTGTAGGTGCTGACATCCACCTCCAACTCATCCTCCTCGCTACGGAATGGAACGAGTGTATAAGATGCTCCACTCTTGAAGGTCACAGCCGCAAACTCGCGTACAACACCAGCCTTCACAGCCGACGAGCCCGAAGTCTTGAATCGCACATTCATCACCTCGCCATCCTCGGCATACAACTCTGCCGAGCAGAGTCCAAACTCACCGCAAGGCATCACCACAAAGAAGCTCTTTGCCTCCTCTGCCGAAAGAACGAACCCCTCACCAAACGAGTATTCCAAAGTCGAAGAGGTCTCGCCCATAGAAGTAAGCGCACCCGATGCGAAATCCAACGAGAAAACACCAGCAATCGCACCGCTCTCCGCCTTAACGACCATCTTCTTCAGGATTGTTGCACCCTTGATATTAAAGCGCATAACACCACTCAAATGGTTCAATGCGATAGACTCCGTTGCGCTTGCTACGTTCGCATACATTGGCGTGGTACCCGCCTCGAACGAACCCTCGACATAGTTCTGCTGCGCTGCGAAGCACACCTGATTACTCTCCGATGCTGGGTAGAGGATATTGTACGGATAGTCCAAAACCGCACCCGCAAACTCGAATCGTGCAGACGACGGATTCGACGCCGAGATAAGAGCCTCGCTCGAGATATTTCCGTTCACCGATATTCTATCGCCCTCATTCCAGTGGGCTGAATATGTTCCATCAACCTTCTCGCCAAGAGACACTTTCGTATGGGTATCGGCAATCTTCACCTCCAAGATATTCTCGCCAAGAGGTACTATTTCGCTATCAACACCATTCGACACACATCCCACGAAGCCAAGAATAAGGCTCGCCACAATCGAAGCATAAAATTTTTTCATTGTAATTTTTGAAATTTAGTTCGGCAAAGTTAGCAATTATAATAGATATCTCCAATATTTTAGTAACTTTGCACTATATTTAAGAGAGCGGTATGCGAAAGATTGAACTTCTTGCTCCAGCAAAGGACTACGACACTGCGGTTGATGCTATCGACTGCGGTGCGGATGCGGTCTATATCGGTGCAGGAAAGTTTGGCGCACGCCACTCGGCAACCAACTCTGTCGAGGATATTGCTCGCGTTGTTGAGTACGCTCATCGCTATGGCGTTAGAGTCTACGCTACGCTCAATACCCTACTCTACGACAACGAGTTAGATGTTGCAAAGGAGCAAGCTGAGCAACTCATCAAGGCGGGCGTGGATGCCCTTATCGTGCAGGATATGGCGTACTGGAAGATGGATTTACCAATTCCTCTTCACGCCTCAACGCAGACCAACTGCGTAACGCCTGAGAAGGTGAAATTTTTCGAGGAGGTAGGTTTCGAGCGAGCAATCCTCGAGCGTTCATTATCAAAAAACGAGATAGCCGAAATCCGCAAGGCGACAACCATCGAGTTGGAGGCTTTCGTTCACGGTGCAATCTGCGTATCGCAGAGTGGTCGTTGTTTCTTCTCGCGCTCAACGTCGGAGCGCAGTGGC
This sequence comes from Alistipes sp., assembly GCA_045632505.1. Lineage (GTDB taxonomy): Bacteria > Bacteroidota > Bacteroidia > Bacteroidales > Rikenellaceae > Alistipes. The sequence goes on from JAZQWU010000149.1 coordinate 2,527, forward strand.
AATCGTGGCGAGTGTAGTCAGCCTTGCCGCCTTGAGTACGACCTATGCAACGACCAGGGCGAGGTAATCATCAAGAGTAAGCACCTCCTTTCAGTGCGCGATTTCGACCTCTCGGCACGTCTTGGCGAGATGATTGATTTGGGCATCTCATCGTTCAAAATTGAGGGTCGCTTGAAGGATCGCGCCTATGTACGCAATATCGTAAGTCTTTATCGTCAGTTGCTCGACCGCGAAATTGCGAAGCGCAACAATGTTGAGCGCAGTTCGGTAGGACGTAGCACCATAGAGTTTGAACCGAACGCCTCACGCACCTTCACGCGCGGTGCTGGCGAGTACTTTTTCGACGGCAAGCGTCGTGGCGTGGCTTCGTTCGACACCCCAAAGGCTATGGGCGAACGCATCGGCAAGGTGGTGCGCGCAGACCGCCGAGGCATCATTCTCGACCGCAAGCACGACCTCGCAACAGGCGATGGCGTATGCTTCATTTCGAATGGTGCGTTGATCGGTACAAATGTCGTAGGCATCGAGGGCGAGCGCGTGCAACTAAATCGCTATGAGGGTGTTACGTCGGGTGTAGAATTGTTCCGCAACTACAACCGTCTCTTCTCGCAAGCCGTTGAGCGCAGCCGCGTGAAGCGTACAATATCAGCAGATTTGCTCTTACAATTCAACAACGAAACCATCACTCTTACTGCTACAGACGAGTGTGGAGTTTCAGCAACGGCAACCATTGCACAAACAAGCGAAGAGGCACGCGACAAGGCGAAGGGCGAGGAGGCTTTGCGTCGACAATTAATGCGTTCGGGTGATACCATTTTCGAGGTGCGAAACATCGAGATTCCAGAGGTGCGCTTTGCTCCGATGTCGGTGATTGGCACACTTCGCCGCGAAGTGTTCGAGTTGCTCGAAAAGGAGCGCCTTGCACAGCACAAGAAAGCAGGAGGTTTCATTAGAAAACAAGTTGCAGAGTACCCATCGAAGATGCTTACACCGCAGGATAATGTCACCAACCTCCTTGCGCGAGAGTTCTATGCCGAGTGTGGCGTGGAGGAGATTGCCGTAGGGTTGGATTGTCGCACCTCGACTGCGGGCGAGCAGGTCATCATCTCGGACTACTGCATCCGCCGCGAGATTGGCGAGTGCCTGAAGGAAAAACCACGCTTGAAGGGCGATTTATTCTTGGTGCGTGGCACAAAAAAGTACCGCCTCTGCTTCGACTGCAAGGCGTGCCAGATGAAAGTGATAGACGAAAAATAGGACACAATATGAACTTAACACCTAATTTCAAGGATTACGAGCTTATCGACTCGGGTGAGGGCGAAAAGTTGGAGCGTTTTGGACGCTACACATTGCGTCGTCCCGAGCCGCAAGCGGTATGGCGCAAGTCGCTCGATGAGCGCGAGTGGCAACGCTTGGCAGACGCCTCGTTCCTCCGCACCGATCGCAGTGAGGAGCGTGGCGAGTGGCGCAACAAACCGCAGATGAAGGATCGCTGGAATATCCGCTACGACTACAAGGATATGCACCTCACGATGCGCTTGGCCTGC
>JAZQWU010000150.1:0-17911 GCA_045632505.1 Alistipes sp.
TTTGTAGAAATGAAGTGACCCCAAAAGTTTGGACAAAAAACTTTTGGGGTTTCTTCAAACGGCAGGTCTCTCTTTTATTGTTGTAAGTCTCGACTCCTATTTTTTGACGCGGTCGGGGTTTTCGCGTAGGAACTGGTCCCACGACTTTGAACCGCGTTTTCTAGCCTTCTTGTCGCCACCCAGGCCCTTCACCTTCTCGCCACCGAGAGCGCGGTTGATTGGCGACGATACCGAATAGTAGTGGCACAACGCCACCGCCATTCCATCCGTCGCATCGAGCTTCTTTGGCGGAGTTTCGATATGCAAGGTACGCATCACAACGCCTGCAATCTGCTCCTTCGATGCCGAGCCTAATCCCACCACCGACTGCTTGATACGCGACGGTGCATACTCGAAGACATCCACATCCTGACTGAGTGCGGCAGCCATCGCCACACCCTGAGCACGACCGAGTTTGAGCATCGACTGCACATTCTGCCCAAAGAATGGTGACTCCAACGCCACCTCACGAGGGGTATACTCCTTGACCAAACGACTCACACTATCGAATATATAGCGTAACTTTGCGTATGGGTCTTCGATTTTGTGAAGGTCTATTTCGCCCATCACAACTGCACGCACCTCACGCCCCTCGACCTCCAACACTCCATAACCCGTGTAGTTTGTGCCAGGGTCAATACCAAGTATACGATAGGTCTCTACCTGCTTTGCCATCGGCTACTTGAGCAACTCTGCCAACTTCTCCAACACACCCTCGCCACGAAGATTCTTCGCCACGATTACGCCATTCGAGCAGTCGATAAGGAAGTTTGTAGGGATAGACTCCACGACATACTCCTTAGCCGCTGGATTCTCGAAACGCTCCAAGGTGCTAACATTCACCCAAGGCATCTTCTTACCCTCGATTGCGCCCTTCCAAGCCTCTTGGTTAGCATCGAACGACACGCCAAAAATCTCAAAACCCTTTTTGTGATAGAGTTTGTACGCCTCCAACAAGTATGGCATCTCGCGCATACAAGGACCGCACCACGAAGCCCAGAAATCGAGCAATACGTAGCGGTTATTCTTGTTCTCCACCACCGACTTGAGCGACACAATCTCACCCTTGAGGTTTGGCTGTGCGATGTCGATATAGTGAGGAACGTAGTCGCTACCCTCCACCTGTGGCTCGGTCTTCATCTTGCGCTCGGCGGTAGACTTCATCTTCTCGATGATAGGCATAGTCTTGGTCTGCTCGGGCAACAACTCAATCTTGTCGAGCAACGCCTTTGCCGAGAGTGAGTAAGACATCTGCTGCAACATAAACGCGCCGAATACATTGTCCTGATTCTTCTCGAAATAGTCTGCCTGCATAGCGTCGAACTGTTTCTCAGCCTCGGTTGCGGTAGCTTCATCGCCCTCGCTCACCGCCTTGCGATACTTTGAGCTAAGCTCTTTGTTGAGTGCCATCATCGCATTGAAAGCCTCGTTTGCGGGTGTACCACTTGCTACGACACTATTCTCGTTGTGGTCGCCAGCGACACGCACCTTACCCTCCTCGATGAAGAGGTATGCAATTGGACGACCGCCATCTGCCAAGAGTTGCGCAAATGTTGGAGCGTGCTTAATGTTCTTGAAGTGGAAGTTATTCATATCCAACTTCACAGAATCAATTACTGCACGCGACTCCCACATATCGGTAAGGTAGACATAGCCAATGCCCTCCAAATTATCTATTGCACCTACGATTTCGCACTTATGCGAAGAGCAACCTACTACTGCAATAGCGGCTGCCAACATTACAAAAATCTTCTTCATATTCTATTCAAGTTCTAATTTCGTTTACTCCTTCTCTGCCAACTCTGCCTCGAGTTTCATCACGCGACGGCGCAACTCTGGCAACTCCTTGAATACAGCGAACGAACGGTGGAAGTTGATGCCCGCCAACGCAGGGCTACCAAAGCGAATCTCGCCGTCTGACACATCCTTGTCGATACCACTCTGGGCACCAATCTTCACGCGGTCGCCGATAGTTACGTGGTCGGCAATACCCACCTGACCTGCGATAAAGCAGTTTGCACCCACCTTGGTTGTACCTGCGATACCAGTCTGTGCCGACGATACGGTGTTGGCACCAATGATTACGTTGTGACCAATCTGGATGAGGTTATCCAACTTCACGCCATTGCCGATAATGGTCGAGTCGGTCTTTGCGCGGTCGATACACGAGTTCGCGCCAATTTCCACATTGTCGCCAATGATAACATTTCCGAGCTGCGGAATCTTATCGAAACCGCCCTCAGCGTTCGGAGCGAAGCCGAAGCCATCCGCACCGATAACAACGCCTGCGTGGAGGATACAGTTCGCACCTACCGAGCAACCCTCGTAAATCTTCACGCCCGGATAGAGTTTTGTGCCAGCACCAATCTTTACGTTGTCGCCGATATAGCACTGCGGATAAATTTTTGCACCATCGCCAATGACTGCACCAGCCTCAACAACCGCAAAGTCGCCGATATAGCAATTCTCGCCAATAGTCGCCTTCTCCGAGATAGAGGCCATCTTCGAAATGCCCTTCTTCTGCGGCTTCATCGCGTTGTACATATCGAGCAGACGCAACACGCACGCATTCACATTATCCACCTTAACAAGTGTAGCCTTCACCTCCTCTTTCGGCTCGAAGTCGCGCTCAACGAGCACCACCGAGCACTTTGTTGTATAGAGGCACGACTCAAAACGCGGATTCGACAAATATGCCAAACCACCCTCCTTGCCGCCATCGATAGATGATACAGTATAAATTGAGGCGTTAGCATCGCCTACCACCTCTCCACCCAATAGGGCGGCAATCATCTCTGCTGAAAATTCCATAACTTTATAAATAGTTTTTGATATTAATATTCTTTGGTAAATAGTCGCTCACGTCGCGGTTGAATGCCAACAACTCGCGCACCATAGATGACGAAACGTGCATCAACTCGGCTGGCGTAACGAGTAACACCGTAGTGAGTTCGGGAAAGAGCTGGCGGTTGGTCGCCTCAATCGTGCGTTCAAACTCGAAATCGATAGTATTGCGCACACCGCGCACCAATGCCGTAGCACCCACCTCGCGAGCAAAATCGCCCGTCAGCGTCTTGTAGGTAGCCACACGCACACGTTTCTCATCCCTATATACATCCTCAATCAGTCGGCAACGCTGCTCGACCGAAAGAAGCGATTTCTTCGATACATTCTCGCCAACAGCCACTACAACCTCGTCAAAGAGTCGCAATGCCTCCTCAACGACAGCCTCGTGTCCGCGAGTAAATGGGTCGAATGACCCTGCAAAAAGTGCTATTTTTGCCATTTTCTTATCTGTTGCTATATTGTTCTTCGTAGTAGCGTTCGTAGGCTCCGCTCGTGATATTATCGAGCCACGCCTCGTTCTCCAAGTACCACTTCACAGTCTTTTCGATACCCTCCTCGAACTGCAACGATGGCTCCCAGCCCAACTCGTTTTTCAGTTTGGTGCTATCAATCGCGTAGCGAGCATCGTGACCGAGGCGGTCGGTGACGTAGGTAATCAGTCCGAGCGAATGTCCCTCAGGGTTGCCAAGCAATCGGTCTACGGTCTTAATCAACACCTTGATAAGGTCGATATTGCGCCACTCGTTGAAGCCACCGATATTATATGTTTCGGCAACTTTGCCCTGATGGAAAATCAAGTCTATCGCTCTAGCGTGATCCTCCACATAGAGCCAATCGCGCACATTCTCGCCCTTGCCATATACAGGTAACGATTTTCCCTTACGGATATTGTTTATAAAGAGTGGTATCAGCTTCTCGGGGAACTGGTAAGGACCATAATTGTTCGAGCAGTTGGTCACAATCGTAGGCAAGCCGTAGGTGTCGTGGTAGGCTCTAACGAAGTGGTCGCTCGACGCCTTAGCTGCCGAATATGGCGAATGAGGGTCGTACTTGGTCTGCTCGGTGAAGAGTGTTTCGTCGAACTCCAACGCGCCATATACCTCATCGGTTGAGATGTGGTAGAAGCGTTTGCCCTCGTAGTTGCCATTCCAGCAGACGCGTGCCGCCTGAAGCAACGACAACGTACCCATAACATTCGTACGGGCAAAGGTGAATGGGTCTTTGATGCTTCTATCGACGTGGCTCTCTGCGGCAAGGTGGATGACACCATCAATATCGTACTCGCGGAATATCTCCACCACGCGTTCGTAGTCGCAGATGTCTGCTCGCACGAAGGTGTAGTTCGGAGCATTCTCCACATCCTTCAAGTTGGCAAGGTTGCCAGCATAGGTCAGCAAATCGAGATTAACGATTCGATAGTCGGGATATTTCGTCACAAAACGCCTAACGACGTGCGAGCCAATAAATCCCGCACCGCCCGTAATCAATATATTTCGCTTTGCCATACGTCACTCTCTATTTACGATTTACACCCTTCACGAGGTTTATCATATACTGCCCGTAAGCGTTCTTCTTCATAGGCTCGGCAAGCGCCAACAACTCCTCATCCGAGAGCCAACCCTTGCGCCAAGCAATCTCCTCCAAGCAGGCTATTTGTACGCCCTGACGGCTCTCGACAACCTCCACAAAGCGCGAAGCATCGAACAAGCTCTCCTGCGTACCTGTATCCAACCACGCAAAGCCTCGTCCCATAATCTGCATCTTGAGATTGCCCGCCTTGCGATAGTGCTCGTTCACATCTGTAATCTCCAACTCGCCACGTGCCGACGGCTTAACGCCCTTAGCCACCTCTACCACGCTATTCGGGTAGAAGTAGAGTCCAACAACGGCATAGTCCGACTTTGGCGACTGCGGTTTCTCCTCGATGCTCAGCACATTACCCTCCGCGTCAATCTCGGCAACGCCAAAACGCTCGGGGTCGGTAACCTGATGGCCAAAGATTGTGGCATTACCCTCCTTCTCAACGCACTCTACCGCCTGCTGCAACATACCAGTAAAGCCCTGACCATAGAAGATATTGTCGCCCAGCACCAAGCATACGCAATCCTCACCGATAAACTCCTCGCCAATGATATACGCCTGCGCCAACCCATCTGGCGAAGGTTGCTCGGCATACTCGAATCGCACACCATACGACGAGCCATCGCCCAGCAGACGCTTGAAGCCTGGCAGGTCGTGCGGAGTCGAAATAATCAATATATCACGAATACCCGCCAACATAAGGGTGGATATCGGATAATATATCATCGGTTTGTCATAGATGGGCAGCAACTGCTTGCTCACACCCTTGGTGATTGGGTACAATCGCGTACCACTACCGCCAGCCAATACAATACCTTTCATAGTTTTCACTTTTTTAAGGGAATTATATACTTTAGGCGTAACACCCAAAGCGTCATTCCGAGCGAGTGCAACGAGCGTGGGAATCTCCCACCTACCATTACGCAAGGAGATTGCCACAGTCGCTTTGCTCCTTCGCAATGACGTTCTTCGCCTAAAGTATATAATTCTTTTTTAATCCTCCTCGGGATGGGTAATATAACCCCACACCAACGACACAAACTTCGCGACAATACCCGTCGAGGAGAATGCCTTATATTTCCAACGCGAGGCAAAGAGATTTCGCACCAGCATAAATCGCTTGCGCCACGTACCTACATTCTGCGAAAATACCGCGTTGTCTTCGTTTAACACCGAATCAAGAACTCGCTCTGCATACGGACTTGTCGTGACAATCTTCGGATTGGTAATCTTGATATTGAAAATCTCAACCACCATCGCCGTCGCACAATCTACGAACTTGCGGAGGTCGTACTCCTCGCAAATCGAGTAGAATCGCTCCCAATCGAGGTTGTCTTGCTCCTTCTCGATGAACATCGCCCAATCGAGAATGTGGCGCAGACGAATACCCTCCGAGAGAAAGTGTGTCAGCGAATGGTGATTCAAAAATAGCGCATTGAACATCGCCGACGGCATCTCAATCTGCGTGTCAAAAATAGGCGTGCACACCTCCGTACGAGCTATATTATCGAGCAAATTGTGCAACCTTTTGAGGCGCTCTCCACCGCGTATTGCCACGATATATTGATGATTCTCGATCATCACCTTGCGGTAGATAATCTCCGAATGCTTGTACCAACCGTCATCAACGTATGCACCCAACTCGCGAGCAATGCGATTGCCTTTGGCATAGTCGTCGAAAAGGTAGCAATCGAAGTCGCCACACTCGCGATGATTCGGCACGGGATAGTAGGTACTAAACGCCATACCCTTGAGGCACAAGGTCTTGATGTCTTGCTGCGCCCACTTCTCAGCGAGCTCGGCACATACCTCCTGCGAATAGTCGTAACGCTTCTCAACACCACACGTCGCATTTATCCACTGCATCTTGAGCGACAACGGGAACGTCTTCGCGAACTCCTTATCCTGCGCAAAGAGTTTTGTCAAACCATCAAACGCGACAGCAAGCACACCCTGCTTCCGCGCCATATTATAGACCTCAGCCCACGCCACCCCCTCGGTCGCAACCTTCTCACTCTCCGCCGTACCAACCGCCAGTCGAAGAAGGTGAACAAATATGTTATATTCAAGCTGCATAGCTCTATTTAAGATATCTAACTAAACCGGCGAATGCATAATACGCCTGATAATAACACGCTGGTATAAGAGCGATATTCTCTACTTTTCGCAATATACACCAGTGTTTAATAAACTGTGAGAATTTATTTCCGGAACGAGTCTTTGGAGATTGGCGATATAGTCCCTGCACAGTATGAGTATTATACGCTTTATGGCCTTTGCGGAATATCTCCAACCAAAATGCGTAATCCTCAATAGGCACATCTTTGAATCTCGTTTCGCCAATCACCTTTTTGGTTGCAATGGTTGTAATACAAGCCGGCACCGAACAAATCCTCAACATATCACGATATGTAACTTGCGATTTGTAGTGCACCACTCTATCATTGCGCGTACCATCCCAGGCCATCTTCTCATACTCCGAGAATACGATGCCATATCCATTCGACACCATAAACTCAACATTCGTTTTCAACATATCCGGCAACCAGATATCATCAGCATCAAGAAATGCTATAATATCACCCTTAGCATTTGCTAATGATATGTTACGAGGCATAATAGGATGCCCCGTATTATATGGTGTAGAGTATATATGTATTCTATCATCCTTTGCTACATACTCCTCTATTATGGCGCGGGTATCATCGGTTGAGCAATCATCACAAATTAGCAACTCCCAATTTGTGTAGGACTGATTCAATACCGACTCTATTGTCTGATTTATCACACTCGCAGCGTTATAGCACGGTGTGATGATTGAAACTAATGGACTCATCCGAATTTACTTCTAATTACATACAAACTTTGCCTCCACCAACAATCTGTATTATCGAGGCAACCATTCTTGAGAGATAAAAATATAGACTATACCCACCTCTAACGTATATCTTGGAGTATTCTATCATTAGATTCAGATTATTAGAAATCTTCTCCCTGATTTTACGACGTTGCATTATCACGCTGCCATTTCGGAATCTGCGATAATATATTGCATCGGATGATGCAAAGGTTACAACATTGATCTTGTCACTAATTAAAAACATAAACAGACTATCTTCACCAATCTTGAATCTTGGATCAAATCTTCTGTCTTGAATAAAGCTCATTGGCACAAGTTTCATACAAGGGCCTGAGAAATATTTTCGGACTTTAGACGCTAGTCTATTCTCTTTTTTAGCACTAAATTCATCATAGACCATTGTCAATGGAGCAGGCAACTGCTTCTCCGGCTCACCATCATTAAATACGTATGGGTAGCACAACGACACGACTTCGGGTGATGCCTTCTCGTATAGCAGTTCTAAGAATTTAGGTGATATATAGTCATCGTCGTCAATAAAGGTCACATACTCACCCTTCGCATTATCAAGGGCTATATTGCGAGCATTTGAAACTCCGCCTTGATCTACTTGGATGAGATTGACATTATATCCAACCATATACGCCTCAATATACTCTTTTAGTTGGCTATAATATGGCTCTTTGCAGCCATTCAGGACCAATATCACCTCAAAGTCTGCCCTCGGAAATGTTTGATTCCGGATAGAATCCAAACACTCCCATATATAATCCTGAGGTTTGTATGTCGGTATAATAATCGATATCCTCATATCGCTATTTACTGTATTGTTCAACATACATTGCCGCGGTATGTTTTATATCATACGGGGTAAACGATGTCACACAATTATGTTTCATTTCATCAATCTCAGAGGCAGTCATTGATAGATATCGACACAGTGTATTATAATATGCCGACTCCGACGAATCTTCGGATAACAGGCCGTTGTATCCATCCTTCACTACATCCACGATACCGCCTACCGGAGAGCAGATAGGGATACAGCCGACAGACAAAGCCTCTAATAGTGTAACTGGAAGTCCCTCCCATATCGACGACAGGCACATAGCATCCGCTTGGCTCATCAGTTCTACGACATCACTTCTCGAACCCAAAAATACTATTCTTTGCGAGAAATAAGACTCAAGAGCTTTGAAGATATCATCATCTTGGTTTGCTCCTGCAATTAGGAGTACGACATCCTGCCCATCTTCTATCAATCTATGAAAGGCACGACATAACACCTCCTGATTCTTCTGGAGTGTGATTCTACCTGCGTGAATAAAGACTTTTGTCGATGGTGTTATTCTATATTCTGATATGAGGTTCTCCGAAACACGAATATCTTTTCTCTTTATACCATTATATACAAGAGCACTTTCGGTATTATACATACGTGTAAAAGAGTCCTGCGACACTCTCGATATTGTTATCGGGCGGATATACTTCCTTCGGAAACACCACCTCTTCAATGGCAAAAGAAGTCTGTCCCACGAAGTATTCTCCTTATACGCGTCGTTGTGTACTGTGTAAAAGAACTTTACTTTATAGCTCAACAATAAAACGGTCAACGCATAGTAGTAGAAAAAGCCGTGTATATGTACCGCATCAAAACCACCCTTTCTGATGAAGCTGTAGATTTTGAATATCTCCGACAAAGAAAATCCGGGTTTCACCTTTCCTAAAGATACACGCTTGATACGTGAATCCAGCGTCTGCTCCAATGTATCACTTGCTTTTGGAGCAAATATGGTACATATGGTAACCTCGCTCGTCTTTACCATTTCATTGGATAGGTGGCAAATCATCGATTCTATACCACCATCCGACAACGAAGGATGTATATGGAGTATTTTCATCATATTATCTCTACGACATTATATTCGCATTATAGACCACATAGAATATTCTATACCACGCACTCAAACTACCTAATATCAATATGACATACAACTGCTTTGTTGAAACTAATTTTTCCTTAAACAGCAGACTCACCAAGAGGACTATAGGAATATAAGCCATATAAAGATATCTGTAACACATTGGTGACGAAAACGAAACCAAGATACCCAATGAGACACCGACAATAACAATCAATAGTGCCGCATTATACAATACTCGATACTGCACCTTACTCTGCAAATAGTTATATATATTTTTATTGAGCATCATTATAAGCGGAACAAATATTGAAGAGTATTGCAACATATTCTGCACTAACTCTCCCATTCCAACCCTCTGATAAAGATGCGCCTCACTATAGTTACTTGCGGATGCGAAAGTTTCATACAAATCATTCGCTTCGTCCATATAATCAACGCTTCCAAACAAAAGTACTGTTATCTGGTCTGAAAATTTGTTCACCACAACGAATACTATCGCCATCACCAACAACCACACCCATTTATTATATTTAATAAGTGAGAATGGCAAAAGGCACAAAAGGGCAATCATACTCTTATGTGAAAAATAGGACAACACACAAAGCAGTGCCGCAATAATAATATTGCTGAACCAATTTTGTTTTTGTAACAGTATAATGCACGCGAGGAAGAACGATGCCATTCCGAGAGATACTCGCGCATACGAGAAAGTTAGCAAGAATATGATGGTAAAGAGTAAGAATGTAAGATTGTTGCATATCTCCAACTTCTTGGCGGCAAGAATAAAAAACAGATAGGCAACACCCCATACTACTACTCGGAATAAGGTGTAATATCTGCCACACATATCATATATCCACATATATATATTCTCTATATGTGTATATTGATCATCATACGAATAATGGGAATTAATCGTATCTAATGTCTCTCTGTAATGGTAATAATCCGTATTCCAGAATGCAAAAGCACAGAACAATAGAATCAGAATATGTATCCACACTGACACATTGTTCGACAACAACGATTGTTCGCGTTTAATCGAGCAAATATTTAGCATTAAGAACAGCAAGCTGCTTAGCAAACAACCGGCAAGCGTAGACTCTTCTAACATATAATAATATTATAACACCGATTATTAGAATTCGTAATAATATGCCTCCTGCACCATCCAATTATATCTCTTTGGATCGATCTCCCACGAAGGTTGAGGTGTCATATAGTCGTCACCGTATATAAATTTCATTATCTCGTGAGCATTCTTTGGAGCATACAATTCAATGCTCTCAAATGGTACGCGCACACGTTCTCTAGTCATTGGGATATCCATTCGGCGAGCTTTTATGCGTCCATACTTACGCATCGATTGATTGAATGTTGCGCAACCTTCCAACAATCCAAAGCCGCAATAATATGGATATTTACCGTCATCTTCGTATAGGTAGAAAATATCAATAGCAACACCCTCAGATTTATAAGTTTCTTCACGACCTATGCTTCCATCGCCAACCACAAAAGAGTGTATAAGGTCAAATCCTGCGCTTTTAAGCGACGAGGCAATCTTCTCGGAGTATTGGTCACCCCATACGCATACATCTATATCGAAGTCGTGTTTTATAAATCCCTTATCTCGCACCGCGCCCAAGAGTGTTCCGAATGTAATAGTATATTCTATACCATTATCCTCCATACATTTATCGAATCGCTGCAAAATTCGGATGCCATTCTGCATCAATTTATCTCGTTGCGCTCTCTCAACAACTTTCTTAAGTGGGTAATATATAGGCTTGAGCAAACTCTTCACACCTGGTATCTTGGCAGCCTTATTAGCCACCTCAATCATAAAATGATACCACTTACTATTCAAATCCATATATAATGTATTTATTATTTTTTCAACGATAGAATCTTATTTTTCACCACCGAATAAACATTCTCGCAGTACTCCTTGCCAAAGGCTCTCGGCAAGGCAAATAAAAGTACCAATCCCAAGCCTGCAAATAGAAGTACTGCGGTATATTCTCCATACGGAATATAGCGTGTCATCATATAACATCCAACAGCCACAAGCATTGTCACCCAAGTTGGCGTAAGTACAGCTTTCGCCAAGTCCCAGAATCTTACGGATAGTTTGAGGGATAGATATAGTAACTTAATCACACTATCCATAAATCGTGAGACCAATACAGCAATCGCAACACCAGTGATTCCATACTGACAACCGACATACACGCACGTCAGGGTTATAAAGCAGACCGCTAAACGTATATAAAAATATGCCTTAACCCAGCCCAAGCTTCTGAAATAGCAATCGCCAATGCGACTATAAGCCAAGAACAAGATCGAAAGTGACAATATTCTAAAGATACCGACCAACCACTCCCATTCTGCGCCGAAGAATATATCTATTACAATCTGCGCGCTCAACACAAATCCTCCCGTCACAATCATTGATGCCCAACTCACCAATGAAGCCGCAGTAAGGAATGAGCCTCGCAATTTCTCTATATCATTGTTGAAGGATGATAATATAGGGAATAGAACTGTATCATAGATACCATTCACGCGATCCACAATACTCGATATAAATCCCGAAGGTCGATTATATGCACCGATTTGCGCTACGGGAATCCAACGTGTCAAGATGAACTTATCCAACTCGGTTGTGATTTTTCGTACTATCACACTACCCGTTAACCAGCCACCGTACGACAATATATCTTTGTTGTAGCGAGAGAAAATTCTGATGCTTGGCAAAGAGCCTCGCACACCGAAGAGTATAATTGTCATCAACACTGCATTAGCAATTGCAGATGCTACTATTGACTTCACGCCATAGCCCGCAATAGCCATTGCGATACCCAATCCCGAAGAGAGCACATAGGCGAGCACTTGACACCAGCCAAACTTCATAAAGTCTAGAGTCTTCATAAACAAGGCTCTTGCTACGCTGTTTACGCTAAATAGCAGAATTGTGATTGACATCCACCTCAATGGATCCGTGAGTTCATTACCATAACCCATCCATTCCGACAATGGTCGAGCCAATACAATCGACAACAACGAAAATGCGACTCCGAATATCACACTCCAACCCAATGCGGTAGAGATAAACTCTTTCGGTGCATCGCTACGCTGGATAACGGCAGAACCTAAACCAGCCTCGGTAACGCACTGAAATACACCAACAACCGCAACTATAATGGCATAGTAACCAAAGTCCTCGGGTGTCAGCAATCGCGACATCAGAGCGAAGACTCCAATCTCCAAAACACCCATTAGTATCACAACGAGCGTTTGCGACGAGAGTCCGCGATATACTTGACTTCTGGTATTTCTCTCTGCCATCGTCCTTTGGTTATTTCAGGAATTCAATGTGTTTGGTGTGAACCTCCTTTTCGTCCGGAATCTGCATATAGTCGCCGTAGATCTTGCGAAGGTAGGCATCTGAGTCGTGCGGTGCAGGGAAGTCGTAACCCTCGAACTGTATGGTTGTCAGTGGGAACAAATCCTCCTCGAAGCGAGCTTTGCGATAGCACCACGTACCATACGTATGGCGTAGTTGCTGACCCGGGAACAAGTTGCTTATCGCACGCCAAACCTTGAACGACGAGAATGCCATTCGCTTGCGCAGCGAGATAAACCAATCCACAAACTTGCCCGACTTGTGTCTGTTATCGAACTTACGAATTCGACGCAAGCGCATATGAGTGCGATGGTTCACAAATTTATGCGTATACTCCAACGCAAAAATATCAATAAAAATACCCTTATGTTTGAACTTATCGCCTCCAGAGTGCTCCTCTATAATAGAGTGGCGGTCGCGCACCTTCGCATAAGGCATAATATAGTGCAAGTCATCCTTATGGGTATGCAACACGTGGTCATCGTCATCCTCAAACACCTGCTCGAAGCGCAGATAATCCTCGCGCAACATCTCGATATCGACATCATCGTCCCACGGAATAAATCCGCCGTGGCGCACTGCACCAAGCAGTGTTCCCGAACTCAGCCAGTAAGGGATATTGTGTTGTTTGCAAATCTTGTCAACGTGCAACAATATGTCGAGCATCTTCATCTGCTGGCGACGCAACATCGAGCCATCGGGATTATACTCGGCTCGGAACTGCTCTTGCAACTTTGTGTCTATCATTATGTTGGGGTTAGTTTCTTCTCTTTATAAAATCTTCGACAAGCCCCACGCGAGCACCTTGTCGATTGTTGGTGTCGGAACATTGTTCTGCTCCGCGATATTCTTTATATACTGCAATCCGAATGGGAAATCCTCGGTAAAGTAGCGACTCTCGAAGTCGGGAATCCAGCCCTCCTCAACTCGCTTCATTGGCGACTCGATACTCTGGAACGCTGCAATCGAAGATATCTTGCGGGTCAACGAAGCGGCATCGGTCGATTCGTAGTACTCCAACAGCGGAGGTATCGCGCCCTTCGCAACGGGCAGAGTCTCAAGCAGTGTCATAAACTCGGCATCCATATCTATGAGCAGTTGCGATGCCTCATCAGTCCACTCCTTATAGAAAAGGATGTTGTGGTCGTAGACCTCGCCACTCCAGTCGCTCCACATACTATACAGACGACCTGTGTGCAGTATTGGATTACTATTTGTGAGGCTGACCTCATAGTGGCTACCACACAAAATGGTCGGTGTGATAAACAACTTCTCAACCAACTGTCTAAACTCCTCCTTATCGCCAATATTCTCCGTAGCAATCGCCACCTCGCGCTTGTAGCCGAGCAGTCGCGCCGAACGACCATACTCCCCTACGCGGGCAATAAATGGTGTGCGCTGGAAGCCGAACAACTTGACATTCGCAGGCAAGATATCGTGCGCCTGGAAGAAGAATCCCGTACTCGAAACTATCGAGCCTACGACACACTTCTCGTTCAGCCAAGGTCGAATCTGCGCCAATGTATCGCCGATGAGGAATCCGGGTTGGCAGATAAATACCATATCTGCACTCGGCACCACCTCCTCGGGGCGAGATGTTGCAGCCTTAATCTCGGCTACGAACTCCTTGCCATTAAGGTCGGTGACAACAATCTCGCTACCCCACTTCTCGGGACGAGCAGTGAGAATAGAGACCTCAACACCCTTGTGCGAGGAGAATACTCCCGCACAGACGTGTCCAAGTGAGCCACCACCACAGATTGTGATTTTCATCCTACAACAACGCCTTTAGTGATTCAACAAGGTAGTGATTGTCCTTGCGGTCGCGCACCGCAATGCGGATATATTCGCCACCGGCAAATGCTGACTTGCCCGAGCAATCCTTAATCAAAATATTGAACTTGGTGAGCAACTGCACCGCCAAGTCGTGCGACGTGAACTTATCGCCCACCAACTCGCACATAAAGTAGTTCGCCTGTGACGGAATGACGCGCAAGAATGGTATCTGCAGCAACTCCTCGAAGAAGAGTTTGCGCTCCTGGCGGAACGCCTCGCAAGCTGCAAGATACTCCTTGTGATACTTCTCGTAAATCTGCATATAGAACTCGCCAAACGAGTTTATGTTCCATATTGCAACCTCCTTCTTCAACTCGGCAATGAGTTCGGTATCGCCACTCGCAAGCACTCCGAGGCGCAAGCCTGGAACACCATACGACTTCGAAATGCTCTTCACCACGACAAGGTGTTTGTTCGAGCCAAGCACATCGTTATACAACAACGAGAACTCACCCTCAACATCCACAAAGTCGACGAACGACTCATCAACAATGAAGCGGATGCCTCGCTCTGCAGTCCAGGCAATCAAGCGCAACAAATCGCCATACGGAATGTAGTTACCCGAAGGGTTATCTGGGTTAATAAGCAACAAGGTGCCGATTGTCTTGTCAGCGTAGAATGCGATAATATCGTCTGCCGAGTAGTGTTTGTCGGCATTCGAAGGGATGTACGACACGATATTCTCGCGCACCGAGCGATTCGGATACTCCTCGAAGGTCGGATAGATAACACCTATCTGCGAGGTATGACGCTCAATCAACGCCTTGATAAGTTCGGCTGCGCCATTGCCCACCACGATATACTCCTGCTTCACCGAGAAGTTCTTCGCTGCAAGCAACGAGTTGACACGCATACCCGAAGGGTACTCGCGCAACAATGTCTCGAACGAAGCCTTAATCTCGTCGAGCATCTGTGTAGGTGGGAAGTATGGATTTACAAGGTAACAGAAATCCAACATATGCGGATAGCGCCAGTAGCCACCAAAGCGTGAGGTTATAGCCTTATATTTCTTCGCATCGCTCTCCTCGAACATACCCGAGGCGATGTCAAGGTCTTGAATATCGTCAATCTCGTACCACTGCTCGCCCTGCAACGGCAACGCCTTGAGTGGCGAGTCATCGAGCAAGGTGATAACCTTCAACACCTGCTCGTAGTACTCATTACGACCGAGTGCCTGACAATATGCGCTGAGGAACGGCACATAGTGAGTTGCCGAAAACTCCTTCGAGAACTTGTAGATATTTACGGTCTTGTAGTATTTCTCAATATCCGAGTACTTGAAGTCGCGTTTCGAGATAAAGTTCTTAATCTTGCACTCATCATTCAGCACCACGACCGTACCATCCATCCAGCTCTCGTACTTATCAACCAAAGCGAGGTTTGGATACTCGTCCTCGATAATGCGCTTCACCACCGAAGTCTCATAAATCAAGTCCGACTCCAAGAGCAAGGTATCCTCCGCAACGAGGTAGTCCTTCGCCAAATAAAGCGAGTAGATGTTGTTGGTCTTGTCGTAAATCGGATTGTCAACGTAGACAATCTCGATGCCCTTATAGCTATTGCCGAGGTAGTTCTTCACATTTTCGCGCTTATAGCCCACGACCATAACGATACGCGAGAGATTGCACTCGGCAAGGCACTCCAAAGCTCTATCTATAAGCTTCACGCCATTAACCTCGAGCATACACTTTGTGTTGTCGCCCGTCAACTCTCCCAAACGGCGACCCATACCTGCCGCCAAAATAACCGCTTGCATATATTGTTTTGTTTTAATCTCTTTGGAAAATATCTCTTGTATAGACCTTTGCCTCAACATCATCGAGGCTTGCGTCGTAACGATTTGCAATTATAACATCACTCATTGCCTTGAACTGCGCCAAGTCATTCACCACCTCGCAGCCATAGAACGGCTCTCCGTCGGTCAATGTCGGCTCATAGACAACCAGCGTCGCGCCCTTCTCGCGCAATCGGCGCATAATGCCCTGTATTGCGCTATGGCGGAAGTTATCCGAATCGGTCTTCATCGTCAGGCGGTAGATTCCCACCACCGCATTCTCGGCATTGTTCGACTCGAGAGCCTTATGAAACACCTGCTCCGCGACAAAATCCTTGCGCGTGCGATTGCTCTCCACAATTGCCGACATCATATTCTGCGGCACATCGGCATAGTTCGCCAGCATCTGCTTGGTATCCTTCGGTAGGCAGTAGCCACCATAACCGAACGATGGGTTGTTATAGTGTGTACCGATACGCGGGTCAAGACCTACACCCTCGATTATGGCGCGAGTATCCAGCCCCTTCATCTCGGCGTAGGTGTCGAGTTCGTTGAAGTAACTCACTCGCAGTGCCAGATATGTATTGGCAAACAACTTCACCGCCTCAGCCTCGGTCAGTCCCATAAAGAGTGTATCAACTTCAGGCTTCAACGCACCCTCCTGCAAGAGCGATGCGAAGGTATGTGCCTTATCTGCCAGGTATTGATTATCCTTTGGATAGCCGACGATGATTCGGCTCGGATAGAGGTTGTCATACAACGCTCTGCTCTCGCGCAAAAACTCTGGCGAGAAGAGGATATTTATCGCGCCGTACTTGGCATATAGCGATTCACAGTAGCCTACTGGCACAGTGCTCTTTACGACCATCACTGCCGTAGGGTTGACCTCAAGCACCAAATTTATCACTGCCTCAACAGCCGATGTATCAAAGAAATTGCTTTGCGGATTGTAGTTTGTAGGGGTTGCAATAATGACGAAATCGGCATCACAATATGCCGACTTCGCATCGAGCGTTGCTCGAAGATTCAACTCCTTCTCGGCGAGATACTTCTCGATGTACTCGTCTTGAATCGGAGATATGTGGTTGTTAATCTTGTCGACCTTCTCGGCTACGACATCCACCGCCACAACCTCGTTACGCGTAGCCAAGAGCGTCGCAATCGACATTCCTACATAGCCCGTACCCGCAACCGCAATTTTCATATCGGAGATAAATGACTAGAAGATTTTACCGAAGACGATTCTGCAAAATGTCTCGAAAAGCAACTTCATATCGAGCCACCACGAACGATGACCAAGATAGTAGAGGTCATACTCCAAACGACACAACATCTTCGCCATTGTGTCGGTATAACCATTGTGGAGCGTTGCCAGCGAGGTTACACCTGGGCGAATCTGATAGAGATAGACATATCGCTTGTCGTACTCCATAATCTGGTCGATATAGTATTTTCGCTCGGGGCGAGGTCCTACAAATGACATATCGCCTACGAAGACATTGTAGAGCTGAGGAAGTTCATCGAGATGATGTGCTCGCAAGAAACGACCAATCTTGGTAAGGCGAGGATCAACCTTTCCACCACCGACACTCAACTGAGGACCCATCTTCTCGGCATCCATACGCATCGAACGGAACTTGTAG
>JAZQWU010000151.1:0-4591 GCA_045632505.1 Alistipes sp.
GGCTTCGCGCCATATTCGACCTTTGGTCGAGGAGATGATGTCATTGTTCGAGAAGGCGGGCTACGAGGTTATTTTGCCAAAGGCGATGGATCGACTCTGCTGCGGAACTATTTGGGAGAGCAAGGGTATGCCCGAAACGGCAGACAAGAAACTCCGCGAGCTGGAGGATGCGTTGTGGGAGGCTTCGGAGCAGGGCAAGTACGAAGTAGTCTGCGACCAGAGTCCTTGTCTGTACCGAATGAAAGAGAAAATCAAGCGGATGCACCTCTACGACTCGGCTGAGTTTGTCTGGAAGAAGATGCGCGATAGGTTGGAGTTCAAGCTGGGCGACACCCCTATTGCCATCCACCTCACCTGCTCAACTCGCAAGATGGGTATCGAGGAGGCGGTTATCGGATTGGCGAAGCTCTGTTCGTCAAAGGTGCTTCTGCCTGAGGGGGTTGGATGTTGCGGCTTTGCAGGTGATAAGGGTATGACACACCCTGAGTTGAATGCCTACGCACTGCGAAAGTTGCGCGAGCAAATCGAGAAGAATGGCATTGAGGTAGGTTACTCTAATTCACGTACTTGCGAGATTGGACTTTCGACCAATTCGGGCGTGCCATATCGTTCGATTATATACCTTGTGAACGAGCATACTAACTAAAGAGAATGAATATGAAGAAAATTCTAATTTTTGGAGCCTTACTTATTGTTTCAATGGGTGCTATGGCGCAGTCGTTAGAGAAGATGCAATGGTTTAACGAGCCTGCCAAATGGGAAATTAAGGGCAATGCTCTTGTGATGGATGTTACGCCACAGACCGACTATTGGCGTATATCGCACTATGGTTTTACGGTTGATGATGCCCCGTTCTATTATACACTCCGAGGTGGCGAGTTTGAGGCAAAGGTGAAGGTTTCTGGTGACTACATAGCTCGTTTTGACCAGGCGGGATTGATGCTTCGTATTGACCACGAAAACTACATCAAGGCTGGTATTGAGTTTGTCGATGGCAAGTATAACTTGAGCGTGGTTGTAACTCACCACACCAGCGATTGGAGCGTCATCACCTTAGATAAGCCTATCCCTTGTGTTTGGATTAAGGCTGTACGTCGTTTGGATGCTGTGGAGATATTCTATTCGTTTGACGATAAGGAGTATACGATGATGCGCAATGCTTGGATGCAGGATAATTGTCCAATCAAGGTAGGTGTTATGGCAGCAAGCCCTGATGGAACTGGATTTAAGGCGAAATTCGAAAACTTTACAATAAAGCATCTGCCCGACCTACGTCGCTTGAAGTGGCTCGAGAAGAATGCTGCTAACAATTAATTAATAAGGTTATGAAACGATTTTTATTGACAATTATGCTCTCGGCGTTTGTCGCGCCGATAGCGTTTGCCTATGTTGCACCCAAGACAAAGCATCCAGAGCCTATCTACACCAAGATTAAGGTGCACTGTACACAACTTCCGAAGGTGGGACAGATTGATGTATCGGACGCTGATAACAACACTCGCAGTCGTTGGTCGGTGGGCACAGAAGGTCTTGACCGAAACTATGCAACATTCTCGAAATACAAGGAGTATCTCGGCCCTCTCGGCGTGGGTTGGTCGCGTTTCCAGAGTGGCTGGGCAAAATGTGAGCAGAAGAAGGGTGTCTACGACTTTGCGTGGCTCGACGAGTGTGTTGATGGTGCTATTGAGCAAGGCGTAAAACCTTGGTTGAGCCTCAGTTATGGTAACCCGTTGTACTGCAAAGGTGGCACAACGCTCAAGTCTACCGTTTGGACTGATGAGCCTACGATGAAGGCTTGGCGCAACTATGTTCGTGCTATTGTACGCCATTTCGGAGATAGAGTTACTGCCTATGAGGTGTGGAACGAGCCTGATGGTCAGAAGGCAAATACCCCTGCTATTATGGCAGAGTTGCTTATCAATACAGCGGAGGTGGTGCGCAAGGAGAATCCAAAGGCAAAGATCTATGCTTTGGGCTTAGCAGCTCCCAATTGCGCCTATATAAAAGAGGTGCTTGATATATTGAAGAGTAGAGGTAAGTTGCACCTTATTGATAAGGTAACCTTCCACGCTTACTATCCAAATCCCGACAATGCGACAGTAGCGATGAAGGCATTCCGCAATCTGGTGCAGAGCTATCGCGCCGACCTTGAAGTTTTCCACGGAGAGGTTGGTTGCCCATCGAACTACGAATATGGTCACGCTATGAAGTACAACGAGTGGGACGAGTACAAGCAGGCAAAGTGGGATTTGCGTCGTATGGCAAACGACTTTGCGATGAATATCCCGACTTCGATATTCTCGCTTGTCGATTTGCAGTATCCGAATTTGCTTCAGTCGTTTGGCTTGGTGCGTATGAATCTTATGCACGAGCCTATGTATAAGCGCCCTGCTTACTATGCAGTTCAGCACTTTACACGCCTTCTCCACGATGGCATTCAGCCTGTTGAACTTAAGCATAGAGCCTTCCACAATCGCGAGATTCAGAGTGTAGGTCTTGCTAACAAGAGTGGCGAGATGGTAGGTGCAATGTTGTGGTTTAGCGACCTTGTACCAACCAATACCCTTGATAAGGATAATGTAAGCATCATACTTCACAACTTTGCAGTGGAGGATTTGGTCTATGTTGAGCCTATTACAGGTTTTGTTCACGACCTTGGAACAGTCCTTACTCGTGGTGCAAACGAAGGTGATGCTACATCTGAGACTGTTGGTGATCTTCGTTGCTCAGGACTTCCGTTGTGGGACGCTCCAATCCTCTTGATTAAGCGCTCGGAGTTGAAGTTGCAGTAGACAAGTTTGGTGGCTCGTTGTGTAATACACACGAAAAATTAAAAAATTTCGTTATCTTTGTGAGAAAATAAAATGGCTAATAGCCATAATAAGGAGTAAAAAAAGATAAAAACATAACAATTATTTATTAACTCAAAAACAGTAAAACTATGTTCAAAGGACATCCAAAAGCCCTTTATGCCTTGGCTCTCGCTAATACAGGTGAGCGTTTTGGCTACTACACAATGTTGGCTGTATTTGCTTTGTTCCTCCGCGCTAACTTCGGTTTGGACGCAGGTGTAGCAAGTATTATCTACAGCACCTTCCTCGGTCTTGTCTACTTTATGCCACTCTTCGGTGGTATCTTGGCTGACAAGTTCGGTTATGGTAAGATGGTTACCTCGGGTATCTCGATTATGTTCATCGGATACTTGCTCCTCTCGTTGCCTCTCGGTGGCGATACTTTGGCTATGATTGCTATGCTCGGCGCATTGCTCTTCATCTCTATCGGTACAGGTCTCTTCAAGGGTAACTTGCAGGTTATGGTTGGTAATCTCTACGACGATCCGCAGTACGCTGATAAGCGTGACTCGGCGTTCTCGTTGTTCTATATGGCTATCAACATCGGTGCATTGTTCGCTCCAACCGCAGCTGTTGCTATCAAGAATTGGGCTGAGAATTCGCTCGGCTTCACTGGTAACGACGCTTACCACTTCTCGTTCGCAGTTGCTTGCGTAGCGTTGATTATCTCGATGGCTATCTACTTCGCTTGCCGCAAGTGGTATGCTCACGTTGAGGGCGGTAAGAAGGGCGATAAGACTGCTGCAGTTGTTGAGGATACCCTCACTCCAGCCGAGACTAAGGCTCGCATCGTGGCTCTCTGCCTCGTATTCGCAGTAGTTATCTTCTTCTGGATGGCATTCCACCAGAACGGTCTTACCCTCACATTCTTCGCTGACGAGTTCACCGTTAAGGAGTCGTTCGGCTTGCAGACTATGGCATTCAACGTTTGGAACTTGGTTCTCGTTGTAGTTGCTGTGTATGCTGGATTCTCACTCTTCCAGAGCGAGGGTGCAAAGGCTAAGACTCTCTCGGGTGCAGCTCTCGTAGCATCTGTTGGTTACCTCATCTACAAGGGTCTCAACGTAGGCGATGCTTCGTGCGCAGTAAATGCTCCAATCTTCCAGCAGTTCAACCCATTCTACGTAGTAGCACTCACTCCAGTATCGATGGCTATCTTCGGTGCGCTTGCAAAGCGTGGTAAGGAGCCTTCAGCACCTCGTAAGATTGCTTACGGTATGCTCGTTGCTGCAGTTGGTTTCGTTATTATGGCTGTTGCGTCAAATGGTTTGCTCACTCCAAGCGCACAGGCTGAGGCTATCAAGGCTGGCGCAGAGGCTCCACTCGTATCGGCTAACTGGCTCATTATGACCTACCTCGTTTTGACCTTTGCTGAGTTGTTGCTCTCGCCAATGGGTATCTCGTTTGTATCTAAGGTAGCACCTCCAAAGTACAAGGGTATGATGATGGGTGGTTGGTTCGTTGCAACCGCTATCGGTAATATGCTCGTAGCAGTAGGTGGTCTCCTTTGGGGTGGCATCAACCTCACTATTGTTTGGTCAGTATTCGTTGCTTTGTGTCTCATCTCGGCGTTGTTTATGTTTGTGATGATGAAGCGTCTTGAGAGCGCTACAAAGTAGAATTTCTTGTGATAAGCCGCAATCTGCGGCACATCCCTAAAAGTAAGAGTCCTCGGGCTGTACGTTTTAGTACTATCCCGAGGACTCTTCTTTTGTGATGCACCACATCTCACGCCTTCT
>JAZQWU010000152.1:0-7058 GCA_045632505.1 Alistipes sp.
GCAACAACCTGCGCCTCCTGAGCGTGGTGCTTGGCATTCAACACATTATGCTTGATGCCACGAATCTTCAACATTCGGCTCAACAACTCCGAAATCTCAACCGATGTAGTACCAACCAACACCGGACGGCCCTCACCTACGAGGCGTACAACCTCCGCAATAACAGCATTATACTTCTCGCGCTTGGTCTTATAGAGAATATCGTCGTGGTCTTTACGTAAGATTGGACGGTTGGTAGGGATTACCACAACATCCAACTTGTAGATGTTCCAGAACTCCGATGCCTCGGTCTCGGCAGTACCGGTCATACCGCCCAACTTGTGGTACATACGGAAGTAGTTCTGCAAGGTGATTGTCGCAAAGGTCTGCGTTGCAGCCTCAACCTTCACGCGCTCCTTGGCCTCGATAGCCTGGTGCAAACCATCCGAGTAGCGACGACCATCCAAGATACGACCTGTTTGCTCGTCCACAATCTTCACCTTGTTATCCATAACCACATACTCGACATCCTTCTCGAACATCGCATATGCCTTGAGCAACTGGTTTACGGTGTGTACACGCTCCGAACGGATTGAGAAGTCGTTGAGAAGTTCATCCTTCTTCTGTGCCTTCTCCTCCAACGAGAGTTCCTGTGCCTCCAACTCGGCAATCTCGGCACCCACGTCTGGCAATACGAAGAATCCCTCCTCGCCAACACGCTTCGACAACACCTCGTGACCCTTATCGGTGAGCTCAATCGAGTTCATCTTCTCGTCAATAACGAAGAACAACTCGTCAGTCACCTCTGGCATACGGCGGTTATTGTCTGCCATATAGACATTCTCGGTCTTCTGCATCTGCACCTTGATACCCTGCTCCGAGAGGAATTTAATCAACGGCTTATACTTTGGAAGACCCTTGTATGCACGATAGGTCAAGAGTCCCGACTCCTCCATCTTGCCCTCAGCAGCCAATTTACGCGCCTCAGCCACCAAGTTGGTGACGAAATCGCGCTGCAAGCCGTAGAGATACTCGATAGTTGGGCGATACTCCTCGAAGAGTTGATCCTCGCCCTTTGGTACGGGACCCGAAATGATAAGCGGAGTACGCGCGTCGTCAATCAACACAGAGTCGACCTCATCGACGATTGCGAAGTGGTGCTTGCGCTGTACCAAATCCGATGGCGACGATGCCATATTGTCGCGCAAGTAGTCGAAACCGTACTCGTTGTTTGTACCGAAGGTAATATCTGCGAGGTAGGCATTGCGGCGCTCCTCCGAGTTTGGCTGGTGGGCATCGATGCAATCCACCGACAAACCGTGGAACTGATACATAGGACCCATCCACTCGGCATCACGCTTTGCGAGGTAGTCGTTCACAGTAACCATATGAACACCCTTGCCTGCCAACGCATTCAAGAATACTGGCAATGTAGCCACGAGGGTCTTACCCTAACCGGTAGCCATCTCGGCAATCTTACCCTTGTGCAACACCACACCACCGAAGAGCTGAACATCGTAGTGAATCATATCCCACTTGATGTCGTTACCACCTGCGGTCCAGTGTGTCGAGTAGAGAGCCTTATCGCCCTCAATATTCACGAAATCCTTAACTGCTGCGAGGTCGCGGTCGAACTTGTTTGCTGTAACCTCCACAACATCGTTCTGCGCGAAGCGGCGAGCCGTATCCTTCATAATAGCGAAGGCCTCTGGCAAAATCTCGTCGAGCACCTTCTCGATCTTCTCGTCAATGCGCTTTACAGTCTGGTCGATATCCTTCGAAATCTTCTCCTTCTCGTTGAGCGAAATAGAGATATCCTCCAACTTTGCCTTCTGCGCTACGATGTGCGCCTCGTCCTCGGCAATAAAATCGGCGATGCGCTTACGCAACGCTGCGCTGCGCTCTCGCAACTCGTCATTTGACAGCACCTCGATAGATGGGTAGATAGCCTTAATCTTCTCGACATAAGGCATCACCTCCTTGCGGTCTTTGTCCGCTTTGCTGCCAAAGAAAAACTTAATTATACTTGTTAATGCACTCATATTTTCTTGTTGTGTTATTTGTTTCACATTATAAACGCCCCAAAGATACGAAAATTATGGTGAAAATACAAATGTATTTTACATAAGAGCATCACTTCGAGTCAATAAAGCGTCTCAAAAAGCATTTTCCGCACGCCAACGAGTGGCAATATACCGTAGAAAGTTGCAATAAAGCCTGCGACTCCAACGCGTTCTGCGCCACACATTTGTATCGCGCCCACTTGCGAACATAGCCATTATTCTCGGCTGGCAATTGCTCGAGCAAATCCAAACCTTGCTCGTTCAAATCCTCGCGCATAGTGAACTCCGAATAGAAGATTTGCATCTGCGCAACTACATTTATGCCAAGCATATAGGCCTTGTCGTACGACATTTTTCCACTATGCCCCTCGAGCGAGAGAAATCGGTGCGCCCAACTTGGAATCTCGCTGCGACGGAATATATTTTCGACGTCGCGTTTGGTGCGACATTTCAGTAACGATTCGAGTAGATGTTCGTGTTGCGACAAAATATTCGCCACCTGCAACAATCTTACTATTGGATGGTTATCACCATAATGTCCCGTAAGTTGCCAAGCAGAGATATCCATCTGCTCGAGTCCATACTTATAGGAGTCGTATTCGTAGATTGACTTCAAATCGGCAATCTCGCTCTCTTCTGCTCCACACACATCCGACAACTTCGGCAATAGGCCCGCACAACCGAGCAACAACGCCTCGATAGAGCGACGATTATGGGCAACGAGGTTAATGTGGCGATAGGTTACAATGCGCGCTAACTGCTCGTACAACTTGCGATTAGCCCCAATATCGAGGGCGCGCATAAGCATAAAATAGGCTGTTTCGTTCCAGTTGTCGGTATCGTGAAATCGCTCTACAATGTAGTCCTGCTTCTGCGCAATTCTATCGAAGCAGAGTTGCGCCATAACCTCACGACGATACGAACGGTCGAGCGAAGCAAGTTCCTCGGCACACGCATTCTGCGAAGCAAATTTTATGTAGTTCGTACCCGACATCTCTCCGCCTTTGACTAAAGCAAATTCAACTCAAGCAATGCCTCTTCGCTCATCATCGAGCGGTCCCAAGCTGGCTCAAAGACAAGGGTTACATTCACCTTCTCCACGCCTGCGACCTTTGCCACCTGGGTATTTACATCCTCGACCAACATATCCGCCATTGGGCAGTTCGGAGCAGTTAAGGTCATACGAATATTCGCCTCTCCCGATGGGTCGTAGTCGATTTCGTAGATGAGGCCCAAGTCGTATATATTCACCGGTATTTCGGGGTCATATACATTCTTGAGTGTCAAGATTATATCTTTTTCAACACGCAATATCTCTTCTGGAGTCATCATAAACAATTGATAGTTGACAATTGATAATTGACAATTATTTTTTTATATTTTTATTACTTATTCGTAAATGCTAACGCATACAAACGCATCTGCTTTATGGTTGCTAGCAATCCATTACCGCGTGTTGGCGAGAGGTTCTCCTTGAGTCCAATCGCATCAATAAAGTATAGGTCGGTATCTACAATCTCCTGTGGTGTTCGACCGCCCATTGCGCGGATAAGCAGGGCGAGCAAACCTTTTATTATAATAGCATCGCTATCTGCCGAGTAGTAGACCTTGCCATCCTCCAAACGAGCATCAACCCACACGCGCGACTGACAACCCTCGATGATATAAGCATCGGTCTTATGCTCGGGGGTAATCACCGGCAACGACTCGCTGAGCGAGATAAGGTAGTCGTACTTATCCAACCAATCGTCAAACATCGAGAACTCCTCGATAATCTCTTCTTGTATAGTATCTATCATAAATTCAAATTACTTTCTCTGTTCGATAGCAACAATCTCCGCCTCGGCACATTGAGGGCGATCAACACCCAAGATTGTCGCCAATGTCGGTGCCAACTGATCGTTCGAGACTCTGCCGGTCACACGCTGTGGCACTATATTCGCGCCACAAATAATAAAAGGTATATGGCGGTCGTAATTGTAGACCGAACCCGACATCGCAACTCGCTTCGAGTCCAGCGCAATGCGCTCCGCCTCCAGCACTACCATAACATCGCCCGAGTGGCGTGGATTATATCCACTTTGCACCTGCGATATTGCGCCACGCGAGAACTGTGCCGAACGCAATGCTGTAGCGGTAACGGCCGTTGCTACACCTCTATATTTTAATGCAAATGTTGCCGCCTCGTTCTGCACCTCGGCAACGCTCAACTTGTGGCGATAGATAACATCGTGATTCAAGTACAACGAACCATCCGCAAAGCCCACAACCCACGAATCCTGACCATAACGCGCACCCAAGAATGCGTTCATAATAACCTGGAACTGGCGACTATTGAATCGATGAGCATCGTCATTATCCACAACCGTAGGGCTGACGCCTCCATCAGAAGTCAATGTCACAACAACATCTTCGCGCGATGGGACCTGCGCATAGAGGAATGTCAAGAACTCTGCCAACGAAGCATCCAACAAATAGAGCATATCTTCGTACTCCACCGAGTCTGTACCATACTTCTCGGCGATAGTGCGTGGTACATCGAGACAGATATTAAGTGCCTTGCAACCCTCACCCTTCTGAAGTGGCATCAGCGACACCACCACACGCTTGGCAAACTCGAAGAGAGCAAGGTTTCCCGAAGGCATAGTTTGCAGACTATTAACCCAATCTGCCGAGACCTTGCGCTGCGAGCGAGCAGCCTTAACTGAGCCCTTATCGTAAAGTGTGATATCGGTGGTGCGACTATTCAAATAGCGGTCACGCGTATATCGGCCATACCAAGTATCGGTCGCGAAGACTCTATTCAAATCATCATCATTGCAAGAACGCACCCACGATGGCAACTCCGACATATAGCAATCAGCAGAGGTCCACTTGCCGACATTATTCATCCAGTAACACTCACCTTTGCGACCTGTGAGAATCATCGCCGAAAGAGGATTGTGCGCGATGGTTACTACTCGACTCTTCCCTGACGAAGCATTTATTGCCTCCGCCAGCGTCTGTGTCGTGAAGTTCGAGACCGAATAGTCTCTCTCCACACCCGACTTTCGTATTATGCCATCATTAGGAAGTGGTTTATAGCAGAGATACTCCAATTTATTCGCCGTACGGTCGAAGAAGAGCGACGAGAAGATGCCGTGAACTGCCGGCACTGCTCCGGTTGCCAATGTTGCCAAACCCGCCTCCGAAGTCGTTGGCGCATAGTTGGCATAACACTCCGTAAACTCAACACCCTCGCCTCGAAGTCGCAAGAAACCATCCTTGCTGAAGTTCTGCTCATAGCGAGCAACGTCACCTTGTCGCATTCCACAAACAATGATATTTACGGCAAGGCGAGGTTGTGCCTCAACAACGGCAACCACAAAAAGTAGGAATATAGTTATAAAACTTATCTTCTTCATCTACAAATATCTTTCAAACGCGCTCTTCTCGAGCGAAAAATCAATCTGGGGCATCGCATTTGCCTTCTCAATCATCTTGCGACAAAACTCTTTATGCGACTCACTCTCTGGGTTAAAGGGACGATGTTCGGCAGCAGAGACTATCTGCGCAATTCGAGGCAACATCTCTTGCGTTCTCTTCGTGAGCATCGCCTCGCAGAATCGCTCCCACACATAATCCACCGCCACTTTCGACGGGTGCGCTAAGTCCTCGCCATAGTAGCGATAGTCGCGCAAATCGTCAATCAAAATTTCGTACGATGGGAAGTAGTAGACATTCTCGAACTTCGCCACCAACTCATCCACCGCCAAGCGAAGCACCGCCTTGCTGACACTATTTTCTTGCAGTCCGTCGCCAATATGGCGCACAGGGCTGACAGTTAGAATCACCTTTTTATTGCGTAATTCGTCATTGAGGAGAGTCTCGTATCGCTCAACAATCTCCTCCACAGGCAAGCGTCTACGCTCGAACTCCGATGCAGGTTGTTTATGGCAGTTAGCCACCACCCTGCCATCCTTTTCGTATACCCACGCAGTACCGAAGGTGAGAATCACCCAATCGCTTTCGCGCAGAGCCTTCGAGCCTTGAGCCACCGCCTTATTCAGATTGCCGAATATCTCGGTGTGAGTCTTGCCATCGAGCGACGAGTGGGCATCAAACGAGAAAAATGCATCTCTGCCCGCCTTTATATCGCACACTGCAAAGACTCTCGTTTCATCCAATCGTTCGAGTGCATTAGCTATCGAAATAGGATTGAACAACACCCCAAAGGGGTTTGTCGTAACCGAAAATTTCGCTTTCGCGAGTCGTTCCGAGATATTCTCGGCAAAGCAGGAGCCGAGAGCAAAGACCTTTTGAGTGTGGTCTATGCCCTCCGCAATCTTTGCAATCTCTATCTCGGTACGGAATTTCATTCTTCAAATTGAGAATTGAGAATTGAGAATTATTTTTCAACTACTCACTACTCACTATTTGTTAATCTTCGCCCACGAGTCCTTCAAGGTCACGGTGCGGTTGAATACCAAGTGCTCCGCTGTCGAGTCGGTATCTGGACAGAAGTAGCCCACGCGCTCGAACTGATAGGTTGTGCCGATTGGCGCATCCTTCAATGCTGGCTCGAGGTAGCCCTTGGTGATAACCATCGACTCTGGATTGAGGTTGTCCTCCCACGAAGTCTGACCCTCCGAAGTATCGTTCGGATCCTCGGTCTTGAACAATGGGTTGAACAAGCGAATCTCCGCCTCAACTGCGTGCTCAGCCGATACCCAGTGGATAACGCCCTTCACGCGACGACCATCGCTTGACGAGCCCTCGCCCGACATTGGATCGTACGAGCAGCGCAACTCAACTACATTGCCCTCCTCGTCCTTGATAACCTCGTCGCACTTGATAAGGTACGAGTAGCGCAAACGCACCTCGTTTCCTGGCGAAAGACGGAAATATTTCTTTGGAGGATTCTCCATAAAGTCGTCACGCTCGATGTAGAGTACCTTCGAGAATGGAACATCGCGCATTCCAGCCTCCTCGTTCTCAGGGTTGTTCACAGCCTTACGCATCTCAACCTTACCCTCC
>JAZQWU010000153.1:0-3257 GCA_045632505.1 Alistipes sp.
ATTTTATTTCTAACTTTTTAGTTTTCCGCTTTCCGTTTTCCGTTTTCCGTTCGCATTTGGTTGTAGGCCTTTATGGCCTCACCCAAAATGCGAATCGCCTTTTTGAGTTCCTCCTTCTCGAGGATGTAGGCGATGCGGACCTCGTCTTTGCCGAGGTTTGGCTCGGAGTAGAAACCAGAGGCTGGAGCGAGCATTACGGTTGCGCCCTCGTACTCGAACTCGCGAAGACACCACTCGCAGAACTTGTCGCTATCATCAATCGGCAAGCGAGCAATCGTATAGAATGCGCCCATCGGAATTGGCGAATAGACGCCATCAATCTTATTCAACTCGTCGACCAAGCAGTTGCGACGCTCGATATACTCCTCGTAGGTGTGGATAGCGTACTCGCGCGGAGCATCAATCGAAGCCTCGGCTGCAATCTGACCGAGCAATGGTGGCGACAAACGCGCCTGGCAGAACTTCATCACCGCAGCACGCAAGGTATTGTTCTTGGTAATCAGCGCACCAATGCGGATACCGCACTCCGAGTATCGCTTCGACACAGAGTCAATCAGCACCACATTCTCATCGATACCCTCGAGGTGGCACGCCGAGATATATGGCGAGCCCGTATAGATAAACTCGCGGTATACCTCGTCCGAGAAGAGGAACAAATCGTGCTTCTTCACGAGGTCACGAATGCGATTCATCTCCTTGCGAGTATAGAGGTAGCCCGTTGGGTTGTTAGGATTGCAAATCAAGATACCGCGTGTGCGCTCGTTAATCAACGCCTCGAACTGCTCGATTGACGGCAACGCAAAGCCATTGTCGATGGTCGAGGTGATAGGACGAATCACCGCACCAGCCGATACGGCGAATGCCATATAGTTGGCATAGGCTGGCTCGGGAACTATAATCTCGTCGCCAGGATTCAGACACGACATAAAGGCAAACAATACCGCCTCTGAGCCTCCTGCCGTAACGATAATATCGTCGGGCGTGAGTTTGATTTGGTACTGTTCGTAGTAGTCAACCAACTTCTCGCGCAACGAGAGAAATCCATCGCTCGGACTATACTCCAATATCTCACGATCGATGTTGCGGATAGCCTCGAGAGCCACCTGCGGAGTCTTGATATCGGGCTGACCGATATTGAGGTGATAGACCTTCGTTCCTCGCTTCTTAGCCTCCTCGGCAAGCGGAGCCAATCGTCGAATAGGCGATGCTGGCATCAATACGGCGCGTTCTGAAATCTTTGGCATAATATAAAATTTTATACTTTTCACAAAGATAAATAATTAAACGGAAAACGGAAAGCGGAAAACGGAAAACTTTATAAATCATAAGAAAATTTGTATATTTGCAAATAGGAAAACTAATAAGCCACTATGAAAAAGATTCTACTCGCATTCTCGTTGGCACTCTTTGCTATAACCGTACACGCTCGCCCAATCTACCCTGTGGCAAGTGAGAATTGGGAACGTGCAAAGCCCTCGAAGTATGGTTTTGACGATAGACAAATCAAAGATTTGCGCCGCTACATTATCGACTCGATGCACACCACCGGACTGATGGTTATCGTAGGTGGCGAGTGCATCTTCCAGTACGGAAATATCGAGAGCGTAAGTTACATAGCCTCGTGCCGCAAGAGCGTGCTTTCTATGCTCTACGGCAAGTATGTCAAGAATGGCACAATCGACCTAAACAAGACCCTCGGCGAGTTGGGCATCACCGACCACGGAGGCTTGTTGCCGATTGAGCAGAAGGCAAAGGTTTTGCACCTTCTTCAGGCGCGTTCGGGTATCTATCACCAGGCTTCAAACCCTGGCAGTGCGCTCGACAATCCGAATCGTGTACCCGAGCGAGGTTCGGTAAAGCCCGGTTCGAAGTTCCTCTACAACAACTGGGATTTCAATGCCGTAGGTACTATCTTTGAGCAACTTACTGGCAAGAGCATTTATGTAGCATTGGAGGAGGATTTGGCTACCCCACTCGGCTTTCAGGATTGGGACATCACAAAGCAACGCTACGGTGGCAACAAGAAGAAGTCCATCCACCCGGCCTACCACATCCACATTTCCACGCGCGATATGGCGCGCCTCGGCTACTTGATGTTGCGCGAGGGTAAGTGGGAGGATAAGCAAATCATCTCGAAGGATTGGCATCGCAAGATGATTTCGCAACACACCAAGCCCGACGAGGCAAGCAAGAAGAAACAGTTTGGCTACGGCTTGATGTGGTGGCTCTACAACGACAAAAATCCAGCATTGAAGGGTGCATACGCTGCGCACGGAGCTATGGGACAATACATTACGGTGATTCCCGAGTTGGATATGGTGATTGCCCACAAGACCGATGCCATCTATGGTCGCAAGACAAAAAGTTCGACATATCAACGACTCGTTCGTAAAATCATAGAGGCAAAACAGGAGTAGAATGAGCATACGTAAAAATACCTAAATTGAACATTTTTATTGCCATATAGAATATTTTTACTACTTTTGTAGTTAGAATATTAAAAATTTAGTATGGAAAAAGAACTTAAACCAAGAGACCATAATC
Organism: Alistipes sp.; assembly: GCA_045632505.1. Taxonomy (GTDB): domain Bacteria; phylum Bacteroidota; class Bacteroidia; order Bacteroidales; family Rikenellaceae; genus Alistipes. Next base: position 2,545 of record JAZQWU010000153.1, read on the forward strand.
TCTTATTAAAGGCATTTCGCTACTATTTACAATTCGTAAATTCGGGCTTGTACTTCCGCAAGGAGCATATGGTAGGACTCGAGAATGTACCTGTCAACGGAACTCCGTGCGTAGTTGTATCGAATCACCAAAACTGCTTGAATGACCCATTGAGCGTAGTGCTCAACATCACCGACCGTCGAATGAACTTCATCGCGCGTGCGAATGTATTTAAGAATCCTATCGCAGGTGCTTTCCTTCGCAAAATCGGTATGCTTCCGGCTTATCGTATGAGCCACGAGGGTTACTCTGCAGTGTCGAAGAACAAGGATATGATGAACGCATCGAGCAATGCTCTTTGCGACGGAGAGACCTTGATGATGTACCCCGAGGCGGGTCACCAGGACAAGCGTTGGTTGGGTAGCTTCAAGATTGGCTACTTGAAGATTGCTTTCGAGGCGGCAGAGAAGTTCAACTTCGAGCGCGACGTGATGATTTTGCCATCGGCAAACCACTACTCGAACTACTTCCACGCTCGCACCGATATGCTCATTCGCTTTGGCGAGCCGATTTCGTTGATGCCTTACTACGAAAAGTATAAGGAGGAGCCACGCGCTACAATGTTGGAGATCAATGATATCGTACGCGAGAGAATCAAGGCGTTGATGTTGAACATCGAGGACTTGGAGCACTACGACCAGATCGACTTCCTCCGCGAGACCGGCTATGGTCGC
>JAZQWU010000154.1:0-6499 GCA_045632505.1 Alistipes sp.
CTCCCTTCTCGCTCATATAGCGCAACGCAGCCAACGAGGTGCTATACGTCGCTTTAGCGCGAACAACGGGTGTAAGACGCTCCACGGTCTCGATGTTGTGCCCAATAACATCGGGCTTCGATGCCATAACAACCTCCAATAGTTCGGGTTTAGCATCGAAATCAGGAATAAGGAGCTCAATTGTTGCGTTTGGATTCTCCGCTTTAATGGCTTCAACGGTCTGCGCCCAATGCGCCGCACCACCATCAGCCAAATCGTCGCGAGTAACAGAAGTTACCACAACATACCTAAGTCCCATAAGTTTCACACTCTCTGCCACCTGCTGTGGCTCAACCGGATTTGGAGGCAACGGTTTGCCTGTCTTGGTTGCGCAAAAACGACAACCTCGGGTACATACATCGCCCAAAATCATAAATGTGGCAGTTCGTTTGCTCCAACATTCTGCCTTGTTTGGGCATCTTCCGCTGCTGCAAATCGTATGGAGAGAGTGTTCACGCACAATGCGAGCAACCTCAGCAAAAGTATCACTTCTGTGGAGGCGAATCTTTAGCCATTCAGGCTTTCTCGCAGGTGCATTTTCACCATACAACTTCGGCATTTTCTTTTAAGTTCACTATTCCTATTGGTGCAAAGTTAAAAAATTAAATTCACAATTCAAAATGCAATATGCAAATTTTCTAAAATTTATTTTAGAGAAGGGTGAGGAAAAGGGTTGTTAGAGGTGTTAGTGACGTTAGGGGCATTAGGGATTTTTAGAGGGTTTTTATTAGAGGGAATTAGGGGCTATTAGGGGTTGCCATAAAAAGAAAAAGCCGAGCAAAATTTCGCTCGGCTTATCTCTCGTCTCTCGTCTAAACTCTATAGCCAACCGCCGTTTGATGCGATAGTATTCTTTGCGATTACCACAAATTTGCGAGTAACCTCGGTAGGGTATGGCCTCGACGAGTTGTTGAGCGAACCACCACCAATAAGCATTGTAACAGTGAGGGTTGCAGGACCACTCTTCGCGCAAGTAACCTTCAACTTGCCATCCTGATAATCACCTATGGTGAGACCTACTGCGTTCATATCCTCCTCGCTGCACTCCACCTTGTCGAACTGCGCATCGGTCAAAGCGCCGAAGTAGGTTGCGAGGTTAATCTCGCTCTCCTCGCCAACCTTTACAACCTCGAAAGGTGTGCCGTCGATGCTGAGAAGGAGCTTGTAAGCGTCGATATATCCATTACCTACTAAGCCCTTATACTCTGGGTAGTTGATGTTGTAGGTAGTGCCAGCGATATCCTTGAACGAAATCGAACCTGTCAAGTGCGGAGTAATATCGTTTGTGGCTGCGAGGAGCAACGAACGGAACTCCTTTGCAGTGTATCGCTTGCCGAGCTGCTTTGCGTACGAAAGTCCCAATGCAGCAACGCCCGAAACGTGTGGGCACGCCTGCGATGTACCCTGCATCATTCCATAGTTCTTGGTGCCATTTGTAGCGAACTTTGCAGGGACAGTAGACAACACTTCGCCATAATTATAGAGCGACTCACCACCTGGCGAGAGAATGTCCGAGCCAATGCCGTAGTTGGTGTAGAATGCTGGGCGCAAACCTGGGCTGATAGCTGACACCGAGATACAAGGCTCGTATGCTGCCGGATAGCAAGGGAGCGATGCAGCATCATTTCCAGAGGCGAAGATAGCCAAACCGCCATCAATCGGACCATCCTCCGAGCCTGCGTTCTTGATGAAGTAGTCGATTGCGTTCTTCTCGAGCGACGAATATCTCTCGAATTTGCTATCGTTCGAAGGCATACCGTATCCATTCGAAGCTGCTGCCGAGAGGTAACCCCAGCTACACTGCAAGATATGCGCACCATTGTCGGCTGCATAGATGATTGCGCGAGCGGTGTTCGAGGTGGTTGAGCCATCAGCGCCGCTGAAAATCTGCGCCGAGAGAATCTTCACACCATCCTTATTACCGCTACCACCAGCGATACTACTAACACCTTTGCCGTTGTTGTTTACAGCCGACACGATACCTGCCACGTGCGAGCCGTGACCTGTGTCGTAAGCCTTATCCCAGGTGATACCGCCTCTCATATAGACAAAGTTGAAGCCATAGACATCATCCTTGAAGCCGTTTTGGTCGTCATCAACGCCCTCCTGACCGTTCAACTCCGCGGTATTAACCCAAATGTTATCCGCCAAGTCCTCGTGGGTATTCATCACACCCTCGTCGAGTACCGCTACGATAATCGAAGGGTCTCCCATACAGAGTTTCCACGCTGGCACAGCATTCACATCAGCATCCTCGTGCACCTCGGCAAGATTGCTAATCTTTGTAGGCTTAACCTTCGACTCTGCTGCGAGGTTGTGCAAGTTCCACTGATAGAGGTTATAAGTATCGTTGAAAACATCTTTGAGAGTTATAGTCGCACGAGTGGTCGAAGAGAGTTGCAAGTTGTCGTTGTTAGAACTCTCCACGCTATTGATACGGCAGATGTGGTGTACAAACTGTACGGTCTGCACATCGGCAACCTCAGCAAGGCGTGTTGCAATTGCGTCGATGTCGCTATTCTCGTCAAACTTGATTTCGTACCACAAATGAAGACCAGCTTCGTGCATCTTTGCGCGATTCTTCTCGGTGATAACGAATACTGGCTCAACTGCGTAGCCATTAACATCGTTGAGTACGGCATCTACGCCAGCCATACCAGTGCGGGTAGCACCACTGCGAGTTGCGCACTCTGCCAAACGGCTCTCAGCCGATGTTTCGAAGCGCACGAGCATCGCGCCACGAACGCATCCATCAGAGCCATTGACAATCTTCTGGGTGAAATTCTGCTCACCTACTGTGAGGTCTCTATCCTCAAGGTCTGCTGTGCAAGCAGAGAGCAAAACTGATATTGCTGCAATATATAAAAACTTCTTCATAATCGCTACTCCATTACAATGGTTTAACATCATTAACCGATGCACTGCGTGTGCTCAAGGTTGCCGAAGTAGGAATCTTGGCAGGTACATAAACCTCCACCTCAGCAGGGTTCTCGATGCTCTCGAGTGTCAACTCACGAGCCTCAACATCAACGATGTAGTGGTAGGTGCTCACCCACGATGAACCATCTTCGTAAGCACCCGAAATCAACGAGTTTTCCTCGTCAACATTGTAGGTGCCGTTGAAAACTGTATACACCAAAGCCTCGTTGCGCTGATAGATGGTGAAGTAACCATCCTTGCCAAAGTTGATGCGGATATCCATATCGGCCTCCACGCCACAAAAACTCTTCAATGCCCAACATCTTGTGAGCTCAATAACTTCCTCTTCTTCGCCTGTTCCACCTCCGTTAATAGGGTTGCAACTTGTCATTCCCAGCGACAAGGCAACTACGCACATCAAATGCAAGAGGTACTTTTTCATTTTCTGTATCATCATTGTTTTCTCCAAAATTTTCAATTGGGTGCAAATATACGCAATTTGTGTAGAACATAAACGTTCAGAAGCGAAAAACTATTGTTTTTTCGCAAATTTACCCCTATCTTTGTGGTAAATAACGACAAAATAAAACACAAAATATGAAGAGACTCTTTATTTCACTCCTCGCTATCGGCTCGCTTTTATCGGTAGCAGCACAGACTAAAAATGGTGGTATCGACGCCAAGACATTAGAGCAGTTGCGTAGCGGCTACACCGCATCGCCAGCACAAAAGGCAATCAAAAATGCCCTCGCCAGCACCTCTATCGCAACACTTGCCGTCAATGGCGAAAACCTCGCTATGTGCGACACCCACTTCTCGCACCAGGTGAAGACCAAGGGCATCACCGACCAGAAGTCGTCGGGACGCTGCTGGCTCTTTACGGGTTTGAACGTCTTGCGTGCCAAGATGATAGAGAAGCACAACCTCGCTTCGATGGAATTTTCGCAGAACTATTGTTCGTTCTACGACCTGCTCGAGAAGTCAAACCTCTTCCTTCAGGCAATCATCGACACTCGCGCACTTGCCTTGGACGACAGAAAGGTTGAATGGTTGTTGAAAAACCCTATCGGCGACGGTGGTCAGTTCACTGGCGTGTCGAATCTTATTATGAAGTATGGCGTTGTGCCAAAGGAGGTGATGCCCGAAACCTTCCAGAGCAACAACACTCGCAATATGCGCACCATCCTCTCGCTCAAATTGCGTGAGTATGCACTCGCCCTTCGCAACGCAAAGAGCGAGAAGGCTGCATCGGCGTTGAAGGTGGAGCAGTTGACCGAAATCTACCGCATTTTGGTGGAGTGTTTGGGCGTTCCGCCGACCGAGTTCGAGTGGACTCATCGCAACCGCAAGGGTGAGGTCGTTTCGACCGAAAAGTACACCCCTAAGTCGTTCTACGACAAGTTCATAGGCGAAGACCTCGAGGGCAACTATATTATGGTAATGAACGACCCTGCACGCGAGTATGGCAAGGTCTACGAAATCGAGTACGACCGCCACGTCTACGATGGCGAAAACTGGCTCTACATCAACCTCCCAATCGAGCGCATCAAGGAGATGGCTATCGCCTCAATCAAGGATAACACCGCGATGTACTTCTCGTGCGACGTGGGCAAGTTCTTCAACCGCGACAAGGGTACACTCGACCTTGCAAACTTCGACTACGAGTCGTTGTTCCGCACCTCGTTCCCAATGAACAAGAGCGAGCGCATCAAGACCTTCGCGAGTGGCTCGTCGCACGCTATGACCTTGATTGCCGTAGACCTCGATGAGGCGGGCAAGCCACGCAAGTGGATGGTAGAGAATAGTTGGGGTGCAAAGTCGGGCTACAAGGGCAACTTGATTATGACCGACGAGTGGTTCAATGAGTATATGTTCCGCCTTGTGGTGGAGCGCAAATATGTTCCGCAGGACGTCCTCGAGATGCTCAAGCAGAAGCCTACAATGCTTCCTGCTTGGGACCCAATGTTTGCTCCTGAGGAGTAACACTTTAGCCCCAAAATAACTACAAAGATGAAACGACTATCCTTACTTCTGATTACGCTTGTTGCGCTAACCGTAGAGTCGTTGGCGTGTACCTCGGCAATTGTAACTGCACAGCGTTCGAGCGAGGGTGTGCCTCTCTTGTGGAAACATCGCGACTCGAAATCGGGTGACACGCGTGTGGAGTACTTCACAGGCGGAAAGTATAACTATACGGCCATCGTAACAAATAAGGTGGGCTCAAATGCCGCCTATGCGGGTATCAATGAGACGGGTTTCGGCATCATCAACACCGCAACCCGAAATCTCCAAGCCTCACCGATTGAGGAGCAGAAGGCTTGCCCTCGCAAGGAGGTTGGTTGGAACTCGATGTGGCACTATGCACTCCGCAACTGCGCCACCGTCGACGAGTTCGAAGAGTTTATTCGCAGCACCAAGCGCAAACATAAGTTCGGCACCAACTTCGCAGTTGCCGATGCTTCGGGAGCTGTGGCATATTTCGAGATTGGCGACTTGTACTACCATCGCTACGACGCTACCGACCGCAAGGAGGGATTTGATGTGCGTTCCAACTTCTCTTTTGCGGGAATCGAGGAGAAGAGGGGTGTGAGCACTCGCCGCTACGATGTTATAATGAAGGAGATGCAGGCCTACGTGGGTAAATTTACACCTCAGCAATTTGTCGACTACTCACGTTCGTTTAACAGTTGTGCCTATGGCGACGTCCTTGCCAACAACGATGAGTATGTCTGCTCAAACCACACAGTACCTCGCCACTCGACAACGGGAGTATTCGTCATAGTATGCGATGCGAAATGTCCGCGAATGTTGATTACAATCGGCCATACGGTGTCGGGTACTGTTGTGCCAATCTATGTTCAAGCAGAGCGCAATATCCCTGAGTGCGTGAAGGGTAATGCTATGTACCTCCTATCGAAGGAGTTTAAGAAGAAAGCCTACATTAAGGAGGCGGCCGGGAGACTAGTTCTTCAGAAGGATGTTGTGCGTAAGGTGCTCAAAATCAAGCAACCCGAAATCGTCTTCCCTCAGCAGATGCCAGCCGATATCGAGGCTTTCAATGCTAAGATTGACCAGCAATTTGCAAAGCACGCAAAGAGGGTTCGCAAGGTGTTGGCCAAGTTTTAATTACTAATATTGTCACGCAATGAAACGTTATCTTTGTCTATTACTCGCGCTGATGTTATGGCATAGCGCAGCTCTTGCTTGCACCTCGGCGATAGTGTCGGCACAACGTTCAACCGAGGGTGCGCCTATACTATGGAAGCACCGCGATTCGGGTTTTGATAACACTCGCATCGAGTATGTTACGGGTGGTCGCTACGCCTACACCGCCGTTACGAAAAACGAAGAGGGTGGTGGCAAATCGGTCTTTGCCGGCATCAACGAAATGGGATTTGGTATTATCAGCACCGCAACAGCCAATATGCCCGAAGCGACAGTCGAGGAGTACAAGGCGTGCAAGCGTCGTCGTCTGCGTAGCTCAATGATGTGGAATGGATTGTCAAAGTGCGCTACGGTGGACGAGTTCGAGGAGTTGCTT
>JAZQWU010000155.1:0-3621 GCA_045632505.1 Alistipes sp.
AATGCGTATAGGGTTTATTTATTGGCTAATGTGAACACCAAAACAGTATCTGCTAACTTACTCAGCCCCTCCTCGCTGAGTCTTTGCTTTGTGTCGTATCTGCTATATCTATCGGTAATATCGCGTATGTCGCCGACAATAACCGGAGCGAACAGACCATTCTTTGTATAAAACCTATTTGGTTTTTTTTGATAAAATGCTGCGTGGATAAATTCATTGTGCTGATTCCGAAAAACGAGTACACAATTATCCGGCAAATCGGTTTTGCGTAAAACGCTATACTTGCAAGGGATAGATGTCTCCAAAGCAAAGATATGTTTGAAGAAGACATTTAACTGGTGGCCATCCGTAAAGTTGGTATTGCGAGTAATTATTGGCGAAGGGTCGATTTTGTGATAGTCAAACATAAGATTTAGAGCATAGAAGATGCAAGTCTGTGCATTGTTCATAAGCAACTCCGAACTCTGCATTTGCTGCATCTTATGTTTTAACACCTCAATTTCTTCCTCGCTCAAACCCTCTATCTCTGCCACAAATCGTTGGTGTGGTGCCACAATGCTCTCCACCTCAATAACCCGCTTACCTGCAATGGTGCTATAAAATACCTCTCTTCGCTCTTTATAGCAGAGCGTATCTACACCAAATATGGCTCGGTAATATCTATGTGAAATTGTGTCTGCTACTTGCGGATGATACTCCTCAATACTGTCGAAATATCTTACTAACGAATCGCAATACTCTCCGCAATACATCGACTGAACGCCTACGGCATTATCATCTATCCAATAGCGTCTCTCAGCAATAGACTTTAAGGGGATAAAATCATTAGTAAAGCTCTCCCTTATCTCCACTTGTTGAGCAAAGGCACACACATTGAGGAGGGTTAATATTATAGAAAATATGGACCTCATAAGGCAGATTATATTATTATTCCATTACCACAGCGAAAGTCACCCGTCCTTCATCGTTGTGCTTTAGGCGCAATGTGCCGCCGTGGAGGCGAACTATTTGGCGAGAGACGGCGAGGCCGATGCCAGAGCCGTCGGTTTTGGTCGTAAAGAATGGAGTGAAGATATTTTCGGCTACCTCGGCGGGGATTGTTGAGCCGTTGTTCGTAATCTCAATTTGGATGCGTTCCTCCGCATCAATCGTTGAGCGGATAGTTATTTTGCGGTCGCAATCCTGCACCAAGAGTGCCTCGGTGGCGTTTTTCAGCAGATTTACCATCACCTGCGACATCAGCGCACGGTCGGCATAGAGCATCGTATCTTCGGGCTCGATGTTCACCTCAACCTCGATTTCTTCGTGCGATATCAGCGACAGCGACTCCGCCACCAACTCCGAGAGGTAAAACGGTGCTTTCTGCGGTGCGGGTATGCGTGTAACAGCACGGAACGAATCGACAAAGCGAAGCAGACGGTCCGAGGTCGAGTGTATAGTTTCAAGTCCCTGACGCACCGTTGCAGCATCGTCAGACTGTGCAAGCAGCGTATGGCTAATAGAGGTTACGGGCGCAAGCGAGTTCATAATCTCGTGCGTCAGGATGCGGGTGAGTTTTTCCCACGACTCCACCTCCTTGCGGTCGAGCTCCTCGTGGATATTGCCGATAGATATAACCCTCAGTCGCTTGCCGTCAAACTCCATAGCCGAGCAACTCAGCACCAAATTCTGGTCGCCTATCTCGGTAGTAAGGCGTGCGGTAAGTTGTTCGCCAGCACCAATTCGATGCATCGCCTCGCAAAGTTCCTCACTCAATACTCGTAATTGGTCTATGTGGCTAAGTCTCTCCACACCAAAAATATTGAGTACCTTGGAGTTGGTCTGTGCCACCGTGCCATTCTCCATAACTACGACAATACCTACATTGGCGCACTCCATAATGAGTTGGAAGTACTGTTCTCGCTCCTTAATTTGCAGTTTGGCACTGTCCAAGACCTCCTTGATGCGGTTGAGCGACTGATTCACAAAGGCATATTTCGTGTAGCGTGGATCCTCGGCAAAGCGGAACGAGTAGTCGTTGTTCTGCACAGCGTTAAAGACAAACATCAGTCGCTTAACAATCTCGCCATAAAGCTTGAAGAGGCGGAATAGGCAAAAAAGTATTACGGGTACGGTGATTATCAGATAGGCGTAATGACCCTTTGCCCACACAAATCCCGACCACGCAGCAGCGAGGATGATGACCACGATGTAGGCGATAATCTTGCCGTAAGGTATGTTACGTGCCTGTTTCACAATCCGTAGCGTTTAATCTTGTTGTAGAGTGTTTGGCGTGTGATGCCGAGCTGCTGTGCCACCTGCGAGAGGTTACCTCCACACTGCGCAATGGCATTGGCTATAAGCTGTCGCTCCATATCCTCCAATGTCTGCGCCTCGGTCGCTGGACGTGTGGCGGTGTGCAATTCGATATGCTCGGGCTTTATTATCTCACCCTCGCACATAATCACAGCCTTCTCGATGGCGTTCTGCAACTCGCGGATATTTCCCTCCCACGGGTGTGCTTTCAGTTTCTCGGCAGCATCTCCCGATAACAATAAGCCCTCCTTGCCGTACTTTTTGAGGTAGTGCTCGATAAAGAGTTCAGCGAGTGGCACAATATCCTCCTTGCGGTTACACAGAGGCGGGATATGGATATGAATGGTATTGATGCGGAAGAGCAAATCTTGGCGGAACTCGCCCTTTGCTACCGCCTCGTGCAGGTCGCGGTTGGTAGCAGATATCAAGCGAATGTCTATCGGTTGCGCCTCGTTCATTCCGAGTGGCGTTACGGCACGATTTTGCAGCGCCGAGAGCATCTTTACTTGCAGATGCAGTGGCAGGTTGCCTATCTCGTCCATAAAGAGCGTTGAGCCATTGGCGGTGATAAACTTACCCTCACGGTCGGTGTGAGCATCGGTAAATGCACCCTTCTTATGGCCGAACAACTCGCTTTCAAACAATGTTTCGGGGATTGCACCCATATCGAGCGACACCATTGTCTTGCGACAACGAGCAGAGAGGCGGTGTATCTCGCGAGCGAGCATCTCCTTACCCGTACCATTCTCGCCCGTAATAAGTATATTGGCATCAGTCGTAGCCACCTGCTCAACCATCTTGCGTATGCGCTTCATCTCTGCGCTCTCGCCCCAATACATCTCGACACGATTCTCTGCGGCTGGAGTCGCCTTTGCACTCTTCTTTGCCTTCTCTTTTGTCGCTTTATAGGCATTCTGTAGCGTGGCAATCAGTTTGGCATTATCCCAAGGCTTTACAACAAAATCATAAGCACCCTCCTTCATAGCACGCACCGCCAACTCAATATCGGCGTATGCAGTGAAGAGAACAACCTTTATTTCGGGATATTTCTGCTGGACCTCACGCAACCAATAAATACCCTCGTTACCTGTATTTATACCCGCATGGAAGTTCATATCAAGAAGCACGACATCGGGAGCAAAGCTATGTAGCGTGGTAATAAGCGAGTTAGGCGATGGCAAGGTGGCGACCTCGGCAAAGATACCCTCGGTCAGCAGCTTCACTGCCGACAGAATACTGCGATTATCATCCACAATCAAAAGTTTTCCCGCCTTTGCCATACCTTATTATCATAAAATTTCTTGTGCAAAGTTACTACAAAATCGC
>JAZQWU010000156.1:0-4356 GCA_045632505.1 Alistipes sp.
AATATTATGATTATTATGCCAGTTAAGGAGGGCGAGAACATCGAGCGCGCTCTCAAAAAGTTTAAGCGTAAGTACGAGCGTACAGGTGTTTTGAAGGAGCTCCGTGCTCGTCAGTACTTCACAAAGCCTTCGATTGCAAAGCGCGACAAGATGGCTCACGCTATCTACGTTGAGCAGTTGCACCGCCGCGAGGAGGAGTAGTCGCTTAGACCAAAGCACTGCATAGAGAGTCAAATCCAATGGGTTTGACTCTTTTTTTCTTCATTTTTTCACAAACAAATATATATTTTTGTTGCTATTCCCCATTTTTATTCATAACTTTGTACTGAGTTATACATTGTATAACACTATTTACAGAAATTAATATAAACCAAAAACAATAACCAAATGAAGACATTATCAAAGATTTTCGTGGCAGTTGTGGCATTGTTCGCGTACGCGTGCGTGACAGACACAACCGAGGACCTCGGCGTGAAGGTTGGAGGTCAAACAGAGATTACCCTCTCGTTGGATGAGTCACGTACCCACATCGCTGGTAAGGATGGCGAAACTTACCCTCTCTATTGGAGCGAGGGCGACAAGATTGCTGTAAATGGCGTGGCATCGCAGCCACTCGCAAAGGAGGCACACGGCAAGACCGCTGCTACATTTGTTGTGAACGGCGAACTCACCTACCCGCAGAGCATCGTCTACCCTGCACCTGCCGAGGGTGTTACAGCTGCAACAAGCGGTTTGCAGGTTGTAACTTTCCCTGCTGTGCAGAACTATGTAGCAGGCTCGTTCGACGAGGGCGCAGTTCCGATGTACGCGCACGTGGCTGATGCTGAGGCACAAACATCATTGCAGCACCTCGCTGGTGTATTGCGCATTGCAGTTAAGGGTAATGGCGAGAAGCTCACCGCTATGACCATTGCTACCGAGAGCGCAAAGGTTGCTGGTAACTTCGATATCGATTGCACAAGCGGTGCTTTGACTGCTCACGCTGACGCAACAAACCTCATTACCGTAAACTTTGGCGAGGGCTTGACTCTTGGTGAGGAGGCTACTCCAATTTACGTTGTACTCCCTGCCGGCGAGTATGGTATGATGACCGTATCGCTCACAGCATCGGGCAAGACTATGGATCTTCACTTCAACAGCGAAATCCGCACAGGTATTGTTAAGGAGTTTGCTGACGTTACCTTCTCGGCTGGCGGTATGGTTGAGCCAGAGGGTGACTGGGTAATCACCACTGAGGCTGAGTTGAAGTTATTGTCTCAGTTGTCGGCTGCTGGTGCTTTGACCAAGGTTACATCGGTTACTATCGGTGCAACTCTCGATATGTCAAAAGAGACTGATTGGACTGGTATTGACAAGTTCCCTGCAATCCCATTCGATGGCGGTAGCGACAAGGGCTACGAGATCAAGGGTTTGAAGGCTCCGTTGTTCCTCGATGTTGAGGGTGCAACCATCAAGAATGTGAAGCTTACTGACGTTGATATCCTTATTACTAAGCCTCACACCCAAGCTGAGGGCGATCTTCGTGTATATTCGGGTGCTTTGGCTTATTACACTTACTTAGGTTCGATTACCAACTGCTACGCTTCGGGTAAGATTGAGCTGAATCTCGAGCTTCTCAATGCCGATACATCAATCGAGGGTGATTCGAACTATGCGGTCGGCATTGCTGGTTTGGTAGGTATTATGCGTAGTGCTGATTCGGTGTCGAAATGTACAAGCTACGTTGATGTAACCGTAACTAAGGCGTTTGGCGAATACGAAAAGAGTGCATTCTACGTGAATATGGGTGGTGTTTCAGGCTACTTGCAGGGTACTACAACTGTTAGCGAGTGCTACAACTATGGTGACTTGAAATTCGCAGCAGGTCAGAAGGTGCGTACAATCCACATCGGAGGTGTATTTGGCTACACTCCTGCTGTAACACTCCACGACAAGTTGGAGAATCACGGCGATTTGATTCTTAACGTGCCTTCGAACGGTTCATACTATGTTGGTGGTATTGCTGGTTTGCCATACACAACTACAAAGTTTACAAACTGCGTTAATACTGGTGCTATCGAGGTTGGTGCTTCGGTAACTTGTACAACTTGCTATGTTGGTTCGATTGCAGGTTACAATCAGAAGAACACCGACATCGACAAGTGTAGCGCATCGAACAATGCCAAGGGTAAGGGTATCACTATCGCTTGCGATTGTACTAACCTCTATACCGGTTTTATGGGCAAATTCCCAGCAACAGGTACTAATGAGGAGAAGTTTGCTGCCGGAAATTACACAACATACACTAACTCTATTACCAATAGCACAAACTCGACCGATTTGCACGTAACATCAGACTTTAGTGGTTCGAGTGCTTGCTACTATACACTGGGAATGACCGATACTACAGGTTCAGCTTCGAGTGTGCAGACAATTTCGAACTTCCACGTATCAGGTAATATCACCGTTGAGGGTTTAACTAAGGGATATTTCTATTGTGCAAGTATGGTGGGATATTGGAGATCGTATAATAATAAGATATTCAAATTAACTATGAGCAACTGCTCGAATAGCGGAAATATTACTGTTAGAGGAGACATAAAGAGTCGTCCTGCTATCGGTGGTATTATGGGTTACAATAGTGGAAACTACGCATCCCTTACCGATGTTAGCAACACAGGTAACATTTCGGTTTGCAACATAAGCTCGGATGCTCAGGCTAACTGGGCTGCAGTAGGCGGTATCACCGGATACGATGGCCAGGAGCCTCCTATGACAAACTGTAAGAATAGCGGAAATATCACCGTAACTGGTAACTGGAGCCGCGAGGGACAGACCTATCCGATTCGAGTAGGTGGAATTGTTGGCTATCCTAACAGTTTCGCAAAACTTAGAGCAGGTGCCGTAAATACTGGTAATATCACCATCGGAGCCGAGGGCGAAACAACAAATGTTGACTACCTTTGTGTTGGTGGTATCTGGGGCGAAACCACAAGCGCAAGCGCCGCGATGACCGACCCTATCAACACTGGTAACATCACCATCACTAACGTAACTAACAAGAACGTTGCAGGTTCGTACGTTGGCGGTATCGTGGGTAAGACCATCGCAAAGACAACCAACGCAAAGTGCTACTGCGAGATTGATGCGGTGGGCTACGCGAATACAGGTATGATTATGGGTATTCCTCGTGCAGAGGCTACTTTGGCAAGCAACTGTCAGCTCGGCGGTAAGATTGCAAAGAGTGGTACTGAAAGTGCTGACGGTGGCGAGACACTCGTTCCAGTTTGGGTAGATGTGGATGCAAGCAACTACTTCGACTACATCTACGGCGGAACTACCGAGTGGGCAGAGGGCGCAACCTACGACACTTGTACTCTCCTCACACAGAAGCCTTAATGTCTAACCTTTAACGACTAAAAGAACTATGAAATATACAAGACCTGAATTTGAGATTTTCGAGGTAGCCGTCGAGGGCGGTTACGGAAATAGCACCTTGCTCCCAGGCTTCGGCTCGGAAGAGGATGAGTTGACATACTAACAGAAAGGGCTCCGCGATGGAGCCCTTTCTGTTGTATGTCAACGTGTGTTACCCACCCCCTAAATCCCCCTCCTGTGAGGGGGACTTAATAGTTGAGAGTTTAGAACGGAGAGCTGAGAGATTTTTCTTTCGACTCTCCTCTTTTTATTATCGATTTCGCACCGATTTTTCGAATATATTTGCAATTTCGATTTTTTATTTATATTTTTGCATAGATAATAGTAACCAAAAAAGAGATTTGCCCTTCCCGAATTTTCGGGGGGGGGCAAATTGTTGATTTACATATAGTTAGCACACAACAAAAAACTTAAATAAATCTATTATGAAAAACTTTACTAAACTTTTCTTAGCGGTTGTGGCATTGTTCGCATATTCGTGCGTTACAGACACAACTGGTGACCTCGGAGTAGAACTCGGCGGAGGTCAGACTACTGAGATTACCCTTTCGCTCGAGGAGTCGCGTACTCAGCTCGGTGAGAAGGCAGATGGTGTATATCCTCTCTACTGGAGCGAGGGCGATATTATCGCTGTGAATGGCGTGGCATCAGAGCCATTGACCGCTCAGCAGGCAGGTGGCAACAAGGCGACCTTCTCTATTCCAGGTGAGCTTGCTGCACCTTACTGCATCGCCTACCCTGCAGCTCCTGCAGGTCAGGTACTCTTCGCAGAGAATCAGGTGCACGCAGGTGACACCTCTTTCGGCAAGGGTGTTTCGACAATGTATGCTTATGGTGACAGCACAGGTGCTGAACTCAACCACCTCACCGGTGTGTTGAAGATCGGTATCACCGGCTCGGCAAACTTGACCTATGCTCAGATTTCGACTGCTGACCGCG
>JAZQWU010000157.1:0-2268 GCA_045632505.1 Alistipes sp.
TCTGAGATTACTCACAAGCGTCGTTTGTCGGCACTCGGTCCTGGTGGTCTTTCGCGAGATCGTGCAGGCTTCGAGGTTCGAGACGTACACTACACCCACTACGGTCGTTTGTGTCCAATCGAGTCGCCGGAGGGTCCAAACATCGGTCTTATTTCGTCACTCTGTGTATACGCAAAGATTTCGGATATGGGATTCCTCGAGACTCCTTACCGTACTTGCGAGAACGGAGTAGTCGATATGGACAACTCACACATCCGCTACTACTCGGCAGAGGAGGAGGAGGGTATGGTTATCGCACAGGCTTGCGAGCCACTCACCGCTGACAACCGCTTCGTTCACGATGGCCGTATCAAGGCTCGTGAGGGTGCTGACTTCCCAGTAGTACACGGCGAGGAGGTTAACCTCGTAGACGTTGCTCCTAACCAGATCGCTTCTATCGCTGCTTCGTTGATTCCATTCTTGGAGCACGACGATGCTAACCGTGCGTTGATGGGCTCGAATATGATGCGTCAGGCTGTGCCTCTCGTAACTTGTGAGTCGCCTATCGTAGGTACTGGTATCGAGAAGGAGATGATTTCGGATAGCCGTATTCAGATTGTAGCTGAGGGCGACGGAGTTGTTGAGTTTGCTGATGCATCAGTAATTAAAGTTAAGTACGACCGTACTGAGGAGGAGATTATTTGCTCGTTCGCTCCAGAGGTGACCGTTTACGAGTTGCCACGCTACCGTCGTACAAACCAGAATACTTCTGTAACATTGAAGCCACGCGTACTCACTGGCGAGCGCGTAACTAAGGGTCAGATTTTGACCGAGGGTTACTCGACTCAGAACGGCGAGTTGGCATTGGGTCGCAACTTGAAGGTAGCATTTATGCCTTGGAAGGGTTACAACTTCGAGGATGCTATCGTGATTTCGGAGCGTATCCAGCGTGAGGATATCTTCACTTCGGTACACGTTGACGAGTACATTATGGAGGTTCGTGACACTAAGCGTGGTGTCGAGGAGCTCACATCTGATATTCCAAACGTAAGCGAGGATGCTACAAAGAACCTCGACGAGAACGGTATCATCCGTATCGGTGCAAACATCAAGCCAGGAGACATTCTCATCGGTAAGATTACACCGAAGGGTGAGAGCGATCCTTCGCCAGAGGAGAAGTTGTTGCGTGCAATCTTCGGTGATAAGGCAGGTGATGTGAAGGATGCTTCATTGAAGGCTAACCCATCGTTGAGCGGTGTTATTATCGATACTAAGTTGTACAGCCGTGCAAGCAAGGTTGATAAGAAGGGTCGCGCAGCTGAGAAGTTGCAGTTGGAGAAGCTCGACAAGAAGTTTGCTGAGCAGGTTGCAGAGCTGACAGAGATTCTCGTATCGAAACTTTGGACTTTGTTGCAGGGCAAGACCACAACAGGTATCAAGGATTACTTCGGCGTAGAGTTGTATGCTGCAGGCGCTAAGTTCACTCAGAAGATGCTCGAGGAGATTGCTACCAAGACCATCGACGAGAAGACCAACATCGCAATGGGTTACTTGAACCTCGGCGATTGCAACTGGACTAACGACGAGCACCTCAACCAGTTGATTACCACTACTGTAAACAACTACACACTCGAGGTTAAGAAGGCAGACGCTAACATCAAGCGTGAGCGTTCGAACCTCACCAACGGTGACGAGATTACACAGCCAGGTGTTATCCAGATGGCTAAGGTTTACATCGCTAAGAAGCGTAAGCTCAAGGTAGGTGATAAGATGGCGGGACGCCACGGTAACAAGGGTATCGTAGCGAAGGTTGTTCGCGACGAGGATATGCCATTCTTGGAGGATGGAACAATCGTGGATATCTGCTTGAACCCACTTGGTGTGCCTTCGCGTATGAACCTCGGTCAGATTTACGAGACCGTGCTCGGTTGGGCAGGTAAGGAGTTGGGCTTGAAGTTCGCTACTCCAATCTTCGATGGTGCTTCGCTCGAGCAGATTAACGAGTACACCGACAAGGCAGGTTTGCCACGCACAGGTCGTTGCTACCTCTACGATGGTGGTACCGGTGAGCGTTTCGACCAGCCAGCAACCGTAGGTGTTATCTATATGCTTAAGCTCGGTCATATGATCGACGATAAGATGCACGCACGTTCGATTGGTCCATACTCGCTCATTACACAGCAGCCACTCGGAGGTAAGGCTCAGTTCGGAGGTCAGCGTTTCGGAGAGATGGAGGTTTGGGCACTCGAGGGCTTCGGTGCAGCAAACATTCTTCAGGAGATTTTGACC
>JAZQWU010000158.1:0-6752 GCA_045632505.1 Alistipes sp.
TCTGGAGCTGGTGCAGGTGCTGGAGCTGGAGCCTCCTCTTCCTTCTTCTTCAAGTTCGAGAGGTGAGCAACAAACTTAACCAA
This sequence comes from Alistipes sp., assembly GCA_045632505.1. GTDB lineage: Bacteria > Bacteroidota > Bacteroidia > Bacteroidales > Rikenellaceae > Alistipes. The sequence goes on from JAZQWU010000158.1 coordinate 84, forward strand.
CAAGAATACGCAGAATGCAAGAATTGTGAAGTCTACAACCTGCTGGATGAATGCGCCATAGTTCCAATATACAGGCTCCGATGGTGCTGCGCCCTCGCTAACTACCGATACTGCTGCGTCCTTGAGAGCTGCAAGGTCAACCTTCAAATCCTTGAAATCTACATTGCCCAAAAGCATACCGATTGGTGGCATAAGGATATCATTTACCAACGATGTTACAATCTTACCGAAAGCACCACCGATGATAACACCGACTGCCATATCCATTACATTACCCTTAAGTGCAAACTTCTTAAAATCACTCAAAAATCCCATAGTTCAAATCTTTTAAATGTGTTTCTAAATTTAATTAAGTTTTTAAGGGACGGTGCAAACACGATGGTCTGCACCCCCCCCGTATATATAAATAGGTATTAGCCTACAATCATCAATACTGCGTCGGTAGCAACATTGTCACCCTCAGCAACAAGCACCTGCAATACAGTACCCGAGTAGTCGGTGTTGATAGAGTTCTCCATCTTCATCGCCTCCAATACTACCACCTCGTCGCCAGCGTTTACGGTATCACCCTCCTTCACCTTCAACGAGATAATACGACCTGGAAGAGGAGCTACCACCTTATTGCCCGAAACAGCCTTTGGAGCAGCAGGAGCAGCAGCGGCTGCAATAGGAGCATCGCTCAACTCGATAAGAATAGCATCGGTAGCAACATTCTCACCTGCAACAGCCAAAATCTGCTTAACATATCCAGCAGCATCCGCAGTGATAGAGTTTTCCATCTTCATCGCCTCCAAAACTGCAACCTCCTGACCGAGTGCTACAGCATCGCCAACGTTAACCTTGAACTCGATAACCTTGCCTGGAAGTGGAGCTACGATTGTATGACCAGTGATAGGCTGAGCCTTTGGCTCTGCTGGTGCTGCAACCTCCTCCTTAGCTGGAGCCTCGGCAGCAACCTTTGCCTGATATGCCTTGGTCTTAACGCCTGTCAAGTATGGTTTAGCAACGAGTGGGAACAACTCGAGCAACAACTCCTCCTTCTCGTTCTCGGCCAACTTCACGCCTCCTGCCTCTGGGAGCTCAGGGTTTGGCTGGTGCTGATACTTCGAGATATCGTAGTTGCTCTCCTCGCGTACGCCGCAAATCTTGAAGCGGAACTCTGGGTCAATCTTCACTGGAGTAGTACCATACTCACCCTTCACGAGGTTTACAAACTGGTTGTTCTTTGTGGTGTACATCTCACGACCTGCTTTCAAGTCAAGAGCGCAGTTCACAGCCTGAGCACCCACAAACTGCGATGTAGGGGTTACGAGCGGTGGAAGACCAGCCGAAAGACGTACCTCTGGAATCAACTCCATAGCCTTTGGCAAGATATCCTCAGCCTTCAAAGCCTGCAACTGAGCAACCATATTCGAGTACATACCGCCTGGAATCTCAGCCTCCTGAACGAGCTTATTAGGTGCTGGGAAGCCGAAGTAAGCCTCAATTTTCTGTGCTGCATCAAGCAAGGTTACGAAGTCCTCCTTCTCGGCAGCCTTAACTGCGCGATTGAGCTGCTCCTCAACCTCAGCAGGGGTAGCATCTGTGAGAGGGTTGAATGGTTTTGGTGCTGGCTTATCCTTGCCGAATACCGAAACGTTCAACTCGGTGCGAATATCCTTCAACTGCTCGTTAATCTTCGCTACAGCCTCCATATTTACGCCCAAGTCGATGCCGAACTTCTGGCAGAAGAGGTAAACCAACTCCAACGCTGGAGCACCAGTACCACCACCGAACCACCAGCAGTTTGTATCAACTACATCAACGCCAGCTGCGATAGCTGCATAAACCGAAGCCAAGCCGTAACCTGGAGTACAGTGTGTGTGGAAGTCAACTGGGATACCAGCCGCAGCCTTCAACTTCTTAACGAGTGCGCTAACACGCTGTGGTGGGATAAGTCCCGACATATCCTTGATGGTAATCATATCTGCACCGAGAGCAGCCAACTCCTTAGCCTTAGCTACGAAGTAGTCGTCGGTAAATACGAGAGCAGGATTTTTCTTGCCCATCAACTTCTGGAAGAACGACAACTTCGGATACTTAGGGTCTACAGTGTAGCAAACTGCGCAATCAGCTATACCGCCATACTTCTTTACGTACTTGATAGTAGACTTAACGTTCTCTACGTCGTTCAAGCAGTCGAAGATACGCATAATGCCCAAACCGCTCTCGATAGAGTTGCGACAGAAGCCCTCGATAATCTCGTCGGTGTATGGTGCATAGCCGAAGAGGTTACGACCACGCGAGAGAGCTGTGAGCTTCGAGACATCACCAACCTCCTTCTTGATGCTCTCGAGGCGATACCAAGGGTTCTCGCCCAAGTAACGCATTACTGAGTCAGGTACTGCACCACCCCAAACCTCCATAGCATAGAAGTGTGCATCCTTGTAGAATGGCAGGCATCGCTCAACCTGTGCCTGAGTCATACGAGTTGCAAATGAAGACTGCTGTCCGTCACGCAACGTCAAATCTCTGATTTTAAGAGTCTTAGCCATAATTTGTGAATTATTTATAGTTTTTAGTTGTTAAAAATTTCGCATTCATTGTAACAAAGTTAATAATTTTTTCGATAAACACCACATAAAAGAGTGAAATTTTACGCTTTTTTACATTATAAAATAAATTCTGAAAAAAGACCTTTTTATCCATTAGTTTTTGTCCCCTTATTTTACATTATAAAAGACGGAAAGATTTTTTTTGAAACAAAGAAAATTTTTATTTACTTTGTAGAGTGGAATAGAGTTTAAGGAAGAAAGTGGCTTAGCGAGGCACACGCTCCCTAATAACCCTAACGCCTCTAACGACGCTAACAAAAACAAAGAAAAACATAAACAACTAAAACCAATTTATTATGAAACATTTAGCAAAACTTTTCTTGACGGTTGCTGCTGGTGTGTTCGCACTTTCGTGCGTGACCGATGCAACTGAAGACCTCGGAGTTAAGCTCAACGGAGGTCAGGTGACCGAAATCACCATCTCTCTCGAGGAGTCGCGTACTCAGCTCGGCGAGAAGGCCGACGGAGTCTACCCTCTCTACTGGAGCGTGGGCGACGTAATCTCAGTGAATGGCACCACTTCGGCTGAGGCTGTTATCAGCGATAGCAACCCATCGAGTGCAACCTTCACCGTTCAGGGCGAGGTATCTGCACCATACTGCATTGCCTACCCTGCAGCCCCTGCAGGTCAGGTTGTCTTTGCGGAGACTCAAGTACACGCTGGTGGCTCAACATTTAGCGCAGGTGCTTCGACAATGTATGGCTACAGCAATGCTTCGGGCGTTCAGTTAAACCACTTGACTGGCGTTTTGAAGTTTGGTATTATCGGTTCTGCAATCTTGACAAAGGTGCAGATTTCGACCATCGACCGCACCCCTATCGCTGGAGCTTTCAACATCGACTTTGCAACTGGTAAGCTCACAGCTACCGAGGATTCAAAATGTGTTATCAACTACGAATTCCCTGCAACAGCCGATGCTGAGGGTCTTGAGCTCTCGAGCGAACCGCAGTACTTGCACATCGCCGTTCCTGCTGGCACTTACAAGTCGTTGTTCGTAACTCTTTACGACAAGGAAGGTGGCGTGATGTATGCAACCATCGAGGCGGGCGACGAGAAGCCGTTGGCAGTAGGTAAGGTGCGCGAGTTTAACAATAGCATCGCTTATGCGGCAATCAATAATGGTGTACATATCATCAAGGATGTTGAGTCGTTGAAGGCGTTTGCTGCCGCTGCTGCAAGCTCAACAAAGGATGCTGTATTCGTTGCCGACATCGACTTGACTGGCGAAAGCTGGAAGAGTATTGCTGCGACTAACTACGCAGGTACGGTCTACGGCAATGGTTACTCTATCAAGGGCTTGACCGCACCACTCTTCGGTCAGACCAAGGCTTCGTTCGAGGGTATTCACTTGGTGGATCTCAACATCACCTCTACAGATCGTATGGTTGGCGGTTTGGTAACCTACATCAACAACGCTAACGGTTATATCCGCCACTGCTCGGCAACTGGAAAGATAAATGTTAACCTTGCAAACAGCACCTCATTCGCCAGCATCGGTGGTATCATTGGTACTGCAAATGTTTCTACCGTACCTTTCTATGACCTCTATGCCGATGTGGACATCACCGTAACGGCAACCGAATACGGCGGCAATCTTCGCATTGGCGGTGTCGGAGCATACACAAAAGGCTCTGTATCGAACGCGGTAAATATGGGTTCTATCTATGTTGATGCAAATATAACTAAAACTAAGCCGTTGGTTGTAGGTGGTGTATTTGCCATTCTCTCTATGACATCGGAGAATCTTAGAAATGGCTCGGAGGATAGTACAGACCCAACCGATGGTGCAATCACCATCTCTGCAAACACTAAGGTTAGTAGCAACACCGTTCTCGGAGGTTGTTTTGCAAACTGGGAGGCTTCAGATTCCGCCATAGAATCAGGTAAAAATTGCCACAACTATGGCATTATCCGATATGATGGAGCTACAACCGGAAACCTTCAGTTGGGAGGTATTTCGGGTACCTCGAGAGGCTACACAAACTCTATTAACGGTTCGGCAAAGGACACTACTCACGAGAAGGGCGCACTCTACATAAATGGTAGCGCAGGTGGTGTATTGAATATTGGTGGTATCACTGGTAACACATCTTTGACATTCGACAATGTTCACAACTATGCGAAAATTAACGTTGGTACAACTGCCACATCATATACAGCGATTGGAGGAATCATTGGTCTACCAATCAATGGTAGAGGTGGAACACCAGTTACGAATGCTACAAACAGTGGAAAAATCACATATTCGGGTACAGGTAAAGACCAAGTCTATATTGGAGGTGTCGTTGCAAACCGCCAAGAAGAAGGACTTGCAATAACCATAAAGGATTCGCATAACTACGCAGATATCGAGATTACAGAGGCGACTACTACTGATGTCGAAAATCGTATTGGAGGAGTTTTGGCATACACCGCTTCACTCGGTAGTCTATTAGAGAATTGTAGTAATAGTGGAAACATTCAAGTTAAAGGTAATTTTAAAGGTCAGGTAGGCGTAGGTGGTGTCATAGGTATGCTCGGCGGTGGAAGCAACCTTACTGCAATCAAAAACCTCTCTAACAGCGGAAATTTGACATTGAGTGGCACCCTTGCAGGTGATGTTCGTATGGGCGGTGTAATTGGTATTAATAACACAGCGCATAACGTAGAGGAATCGGAGGGCTTACTAACTAACACTGGAAAGATTACCTTTGCATCTTCGAGTTCGAAGGCTAATGCTAATATCGCAATCGGTGGTGCAATTGGAGCTTCTGCTAAGAATATGTTAGCGGATAAGTGCCAATTCGTAAACAAGGGCGACATCGTTATCGACTCAACCCCTATCGAGGGACAGACCGTAAATATCGGTGGTATTATCGGTAGCAACACAGCTCAATTCATCAACGGTACGGCTAATTGCTCTATCAAGGCTATCGGTTTCAGCAACGTTGGTATGGTGATGGGCTCGCCACGCACAGAGACCGTAACCGAAACCGCAACAACATACGTGCGCGTGCTTAATTGCAAGCTCGCAGGTAAGATTGCAAAGGCTGGTCGCGAGAGTGCCGACGGCGGCAGCGAACTCGTTCCAGATTGGATCGACATCGACGCAACCAACTTCGTAGACTACATCTACGGCGGCACCACCCAGTGGGCAGACGGCACAGACTACGATGGTTGTTCGTTCCTCTCGGTTGAGCTTTAGATATTATTGTTTAACTTGATAAATAGGAATAGCTATGAAATACACAGCACCAGAATTTGAGATTTACGAGGTAGCCGTTGAAGGTGGCTACGGTAACAGTACTCTGCTCCCAGGTTTCGGCAGCGAGGAGGATGAACTCACGTACTAAATATTAGTGGAGAGTTAAGAGTGGAGAGTCGAGAGGTTTTTCTCTCGGCTCTCTGCTTTTTTAGTAATGGTTGTTAAGGGTAATTAAAGGTTATTAAAGATTTCGAGCGCCACCTTAATAACCCTTAACGACCTTTAACCACCCTTAACACGCCTTTTTCTCACCTATGGCTCGCCCATTTCCATCAAACGAACAGGGTGAACTAACTTTTTTTTGAAAAAATTGCAAAAAGATTTTGCAGAAACAGAAATTTGGTTTATCTTTGCACTCGCAAAAACGCAATGGCGGGATAGCTCAGCTGGTTAGAGCGCATGATTCATAATCATGAGGTCGAGAGTTCAAGTCTCTCTCCCGCTACAAAGATTAAAGAGGACACCGATTTATCGGTGTCTTTTTGTTTTATAGCGGTAGCGCAAATTTATTTGCAGACACACGCTGTAAAACAAAAATAGATGCGAAGCATTGGACTCTTAAATCTTTGGGCTGTTTCAGGAGGTAGAGGCTCATCAAGCGAAGCGCAGATAAGTCTCTCATACCATATTAGGAGTGATTTTTATCACTCCTTTTTTTTGTAGCGGGGAGAGAGACAGTGTGTTACCCACCCGGCTTATTGGTCAAAATAGTACATAAAATCAGGGCTGTTTTTGTTTATTGGTCAAAAATAGTACATAAATGCGGGTATTTGCCCGCATTTATCATTTCCATTTGAGCCTGAAATACTCATCTATAAAGAGTCTTCTAT
>JAZQWU010000159.1:0-1722 GCA_045632505.1 Alistipes sp.
TAGAATAAGACTCAATATAACGAGGAATAATAAATAGGTAAAACTTAAAAATAGAGTACAATTATGGCACATCCAAAACACAAAGTCTCGTCAACCCGTCGAGACAAGCGTAGAACTCACTACAAGGCTGTTGTTCCAACAGTCGTAACTTGCTCGAACTGTGGTTCGGCAGTTCTCTATCACCGTGTATGCCCTGAGTGCGGTTTCTACCGTGGCAAGTTGGCTATCGAGAAGAAGGTAGAGGCATAGTCGAGTTTATGCACATTAAGGAAAAAGTCTGCTTGCCGTAATCGGTAGCGGACTTTTTTGTTTAACGGAATAATTCTCCTTAGGCGTGGTACGTCATTGCAAAGGAGCAAAAGCGACTGTGGCAATCTCCTTGCATAATGGTAGGTGGGAGATTCCCACGCTCGTTACACTCGCTCGGAATGACGTTTGGATGCACGCCTAAAGAGAATTATTCACTAAAATCTTTTTGAACTATGATTAGAATCGGATTGGACGCAATGGGTGGCGACTTCGCACCCGAGTTGGCAGTGAAAGGTGCCATTCTCGCACTCGAGGCTATCGGCAAGGATAGTCGCATCGTGCTGTTTGGCGATGAGATGCGCATACGCGAACTCCTCGCAGAGGAGGGTTGCGCGACCGACCGATTCGATATCGTAGCCACCTCGGAGGTTATCGAGATGGGCGACCACCCAGTTCGTGCATTCCAACAGAAGCGCGACTCGAGCATCGTCGTAGGTTTCCGTCACTTGGCAGAGCGCAAGATTGACGGCTTTGCAAGCGCAGGCTCTACTGGCGCAATGATGGTGGGCTCGACCCAGGTCATCAGAGTCGTCGAGGGCATCATACGCCCTACCATATCGGCTGCTATACGCACCACAACGGGCGCGCCAATGTTGTTGCTTGACGTAGGTTTGAATGTAGATTGCAAGCCCGACGTATTGGAGCAGTACGCATTAATCGGCTCGATATATGCCAAGTCGGCACTCGGCATCGACTCTCCGCGCGTAGCATTATTAAATATAGGTACAGAGCCAAGTAAGGGCAACTTGCAAATCAAAGCCACCTACGATCTCTTGCAGCAAGGTGGCGAAGCGGGGATGTACAACTTTGTTGGCAATGTCGAGGCTTCGCACATCTTCACCTCGAAGGCTGCCGATGTGGTGGTCTGCGATGGCTTTGTTGGCAACACCATCCTCAAAATGGCCGAGGGATTGTATAGCATCAACGCGCAACTCGACACCACCAACTCATTCCTCGAGGGGTTGAACTACGAGAACATCGGCGGAACGCCAGTACTTGGAATCAACGCGCCCGTAGTTATCGGTCACGGCAAATCATCTGCCGAGGCAATCAAGAGTATGATTCTCGCCACCGAGCGCACTATCAAGAGTGAGATGGTTGAGAGCCTGAAAGAGGCGTTCAAATAGCGTAAAAAAAACTAAAGGCATAACAGAAGAGGCTGTCGAAATTTCGACAGCCTCTCTGCTTATTGGTGTGGAGTAGATTACTTCTTCTCCAACTGAGCCTTCAACTCTGCAAGACCTGCGATATCGCCGAAAGTGGTCTTCTCAACCGACTGCTGAATCTTCTTTACAGAAGACTTAGTAGCCTCAGCTGCTGCCTTGCGCTCTGCCTTCTCAGCTGCAACCTGCTCACGCTTTACCTCCTCGAAAATACGAGTATGCGACAAAGTCACGCGCTTAGTTGCCTTTG
>JAZQWU010000160.1:0-3929 GCA_045632505.1 Alistipes sp.
TTGCCCGATTCGGTTGTGCGTCAGCGACTTATCAATATGATTCACTACGTGCCTGATATGCACTGCCCTTCGCACGTGGGTATCTCGAAGAAGCGCTTCCCTCAGTATGCCTACAAGAAGGGTCTCTTCCGCAATGGCAAACCTACTGGATATCACGGCTTGTGGGATGGCTCGCCAGCAATGGATAGAAAAGGCTGGGAGGTTGAGGACTATGCCAAGAATGTCGATAAGATTTCGCGCAAACAGGCAAAGGCTTGGCAGAGTGGTACTCTCGAAGATTGGGGACGCGACCTCGCAAAGGCAGGTCACAAGGGCTTTGAACTCTTCCCTGATGGAACCGATGTTGCCAAGATGTCACCGAAAGAGTTGAAGGCCGTTAAGGCACTATCTGATCAGCAGGCAATGATGGGCGCATACCGTTTGGCCTATGTGCTTAACACCATCTTTGCCGACCAAACCATTAAAACCAAGTAGTCGCTATGAAGAAGATATTTTTATTTTTGGTCTTTGCCGTAACCGTATCGGTGGCAAGTGCGTGGTCGCGTAAGTGCGATGAGGCAGTAATGATTGTTGCAAGTGAGCACCTCACTCCCGAGGCTGCTAAGGTGGTGAAAAAGTACTTGGGTAAGAGCTACGCCGACGATGTGCAGTATCTCTATCAGCAGGAGAAGGAGCAGTTCAAGAATATGAGCAAGAAGGAGCGTAAGGCGGCTTCGGCGATTCACTATCTCCACCTCGATAGCCAACTCCAGCCGCGAAATGTAAAGGGTAAGGATGCTTTAAAGGCAACCGAGCAGGCTCTTGCCGTTATCCGTAATCACAAGTCGCACTCTAAGGCTGAGGTAACTACCGCACTGCGTACTGTAATTAACCTTATGTGCGATATGCACAACCTCTCGAAGTATCGTATTCAGGGTGTTAAGCATTCGTATGCTGACTTCAAGTTTGTCGTACCAGGAGGCGATTTTGGCAAGCGTGCAGAGGAGAAGTATAATGCCAAGTGGTCGAAGGTTTGGAATGTGTTCGACGGAGGATATGGCTTCTTCTCGGTGAACTACTGGGCTTACGATATGCGAATTTTCATTGGCGATAAGTATGCTGACTACTCGAAGGGTACACTTCGTGAGTGGGTTTCGGAGAATGGCGCGTTGGCTGCGAAGTATCTCGAAATCTACAAGCCAAAGCAGACCGTTGCTTATATGGATCGCAGATGGACAACCCCTGTTGCCTACGAAATGATGATTAAGGCAAGTTGCCGTTTGGCAGCCCTCTTGAACGAGACTATTCAGTAGTCTTACGACAAAAAATTAACAAAGGCGTAGTGAAATTAAAATTTCACTGCGCTTTTCTTTTGAAAAGAGCAGAATAATCCATATTTTTGTCCTTAATTAGGAGTGTTATCCAAAAAACCACTTTCAAGATGAAGAAAATTATCCTTTCTGGTGGAGGTACCGGAGGTCATATCTATCCTGCAGTATCGGTTGCTGAGGCGTTGAAAAAGCGTTTTGGCGACGATGTAGAGATTCTTTTTGTAGGTGCTGAGGGCAAGATGGAGATGTCGTTGATTCCAAACTTGGGCTACAATATCAAGGGTGTAACCATCGCAGGCTTGCAGCGTCGTCTCACGTTGAAGAACTTTGCCTTGCCATACTATGTTTTGCGTAGCCTCAATCAGGCGCGTCGCATCATCAAGGAGTTTAAGCCAGATGTTGTTGCGGGATTTGGCGGTTACGCCAGCGCACCGATTGTCTATGTGGCGCAGTGTATGGGCGTGCCGACTGTGATTCAGGAACAGAACTCTTATGCTGGTCTTGTGAACAAGATTGTGGGCGGTCGTGCCAAGAGCATCTGCGTGGCATACGAGGGTATGGAGCGATTCTTCGATAAGGATAAACTTGTCCATACGGGCAATCCATTGCGTAGCGCATTCTCGGCTGAGAATATCGACCGCAAGGCAGCGTTCGACCACTATGGCTTGAAGGAGGGTTTGCCAACCATCTTGGTGGTGGGTGGCTCGCTCGGAACACGTACCTTGAACAATATGATGAAGTCGTGGATTGTGACACTCGATGGTGTTGCTCCAGTACAGGTTATCTGGCAGACAGGTCGCTTCTACGAAAAGGAGATGCGCGACTTCTTCGCAAACTATCCGACCGAGAATATCGCGTTGGTACCATTCATCGACCGTATGGACTACGCCTACGAAATTGCTGATGTGGTGATTTCGCGTAGTGGAGCTTGCACCGTTTCGGAGTTGTGCTTGGCTGGCAAGCCGACACTCTTTGTTCCGTCGCCAAATGTGGCAGAGGACCATCAGACCAAGAATGCTATGGCATTGGTTAAGAAGAGTGCCGCAATGATGGTGAGCGATGCCGAGGCGACAGATTGTGGCATTTCAACCGCTTTGAGTATGGTTGCTGATAAGGAGTTGCTTGCTAAGTTGTCGGCAAATATCAAGAAGTTGGCTACGCCCGATGCGGCAGAGCGCGTAGCGGATGAAATTGCAAAATTGATTAAGTAATATGGCAAAAGATAGAGTCTATTTCCTCGGTATCGGAGGTATCGGAATGAGCGCCTTGGCGCGTTACTTCCTCTACGAAGGTTGGCAGGTGGCGGGCTACGACCGTACGGCAACCGACCTTACCCGTCGCTTGGAGGCGGAGGGTGCGGCTGTTCACTATGAGGATGATGTTGCGCTTATCCCTGAGGCATTCCTCGACAAGGAGCGTACGGTGGTAATCTATACCCCTGCAATCCCTGCCGACCACGCTGAGCAGGCGATGTTTCGCGCTGAGGGCTTCGAGATTAAGAAACGCTCGCAGGTGCTCGGTTTACTCTCGCAGGGTAAGTATGTGATGGCGGTATCGGGTACTCACGGCAAGACCTCGACCTCGACCTTGACTGCGTGGTTGAATCACGCGGTATCTGGTGAGGGCTCGGCATTCCTGGGCGGTATCTCGAAGAACTTTGGCTCGAACCTGGTGTTGGGCGAGGGCGATAGATTTGTTGTTGAGGCAGATGAGTTCGACCGCTCGTTCTTGCAACTCTATCCTGACGCAGCAGTGGTGACATCGGCGGATGCTGACCACCTCGACATCTATGGCACACACGAAAAGGTGAAGGAGGCATTCTCGCAGTTTATCTCCCAAATCAAGGAGGGTGGAGTGCTCATTATGAAAAAAAATGTGGATGTTGCCGTTACAAACGATAGAATTTCGGTCTATAGCTACTCTTATAATGAGGAGTGCGACTTCTATGCCAAGAATGTGGAACTGTTGGAGGGTGGCTACTACCGCTACGATATTGTCACACCAACGGGCGTTATCGAGGGTTGTACGCTTGGAATCCCAGGTTGGGTGAACATCGAGAATTCGGTGGCAGCGGTGGCATTGCTCTGGACCGTGGAGCGCAATATTGCCGACCACGATGCTTTGCGTAAGGCGTTGAAGGAGTTCTCGGGTGTGAAGCGTCGCTTCGAGTTTTATGTGAACACTCCGCAAGCGGTATATATGGATGACTACGCTCACCATCCGCGTGAGTTGGCAGCAACCATCACCTCGGTGAAGCAGATGTTCCCATCGCGCAAGGTGACTGCGATTTTTCAGCCACACCTATACACCCGTACACGAGATTTGTACGTGGAGTTTGCCGAGGCGTTGAACGAGGCTGATGAGGTTGTGTTGTTGCCGATATATCCAGCTCGTGAGTTGCCGATTGAGGGCATCACTACCGAGATTATCGCCAACTTGGTTACCAAGCCTTGCCGCATTGTTGAGCGCGAGGTGTTGGCACAGACAATAGGCGAGATGGATACTGACGTAGTAGTGTCATTCGGCGCAGGTAACATTGATGCGTGCTGTAACGATATTGCAGAAGTTGTAAATAATAAAGTCAATGGCTAATAGCTAATGGCTAAAAGCAAAAAGTAT
>JAZQWU010000161.1:0-6056 GCA_045632505.1 Alistipes sp.
TGTTGGAACAACAGCCTTGTAGTGAGTTCTACGCTTGTCTCGACGGGTTGACGAGACTTTGTGTTTTGGATGTGCCATAATTGTACTCTATTTTTAAGTTTTACCTATTTATTATTCCTCGTTATATTGAGTCTTATTCTAAATCTAAAGTGTCATCCTCCTCGGTGTCAACCTCTGCTGAGGTGAAGCGAGCTAACATCTCGGGGTTGCAGCCACCCTCCTCGTGTACTCGGCGATAAGGCAACGATATCACGATGCTCTCGTAGATATACTGCTTGAGTGAAAGCTGGTCGCCCTTTGCTATCCACATCACATCGCCGTCGTAGTCGTGCTGCAAATCCGAGAAGCGAATTGTAAGCAATCCCGAGAAATCTACGGGTATGTTACAATCTTCAAGGCAACGGTCGCACTCTACAACTACGCTACCCGAAATCACGATGTTGGCATCGATCTTCGTATCTGAGCAGTTCAAGCAAGCGTGCACCTGGCACTTTCCGCCCTTAATCTCGTTCGACTCCATCTCGCTAAATAGTGCATCGTCCACCTCGAAATCGAAGGTGTGAAGACCATTTGACAACGACATATAGTCGATAGAAAACTTATTAACTGCTCCCATATTAGCGTAATTAGCGTGCAAATGTACGACAAAATTGCAAATTGTGCAAAGTTTTCTTGCGAAAGTTGCTATATTTGCAAAAAATAAAGTTGAAAATCAGCATAAAAAGTGATTTTTGGGGTATATGAGTAGATTCAAAATTGCAGTTTCGAGCAAATTCGAGGAGTTGTGGCGTTACAATATTATTGTAGTTTGCGAGTTGTGTTCGGCCAGTGGCGAGCGCATCGACTTCATCTCGCAGGAGAGCACCATTGCTCCCGTTGGTAGCAACCTCGCAGTTCCGCCCATCGACTACGATACAAAGCGCAACATCGTCATCGAGAGTGGCGAGGGAGACTATGCAAATATTTTGGTCTATGTTATCCCTCACACCTTGCCTTCGACCGACGAAATTCACAAGGCGCAACCTTTCCATTTGACCGTTAAGGTTACCTCGGGAAAGAGTTCGATTTTGAACCGCGTCTTCGAGGTGAATCAGTGGTCGGGCGACAATATTACGCTTAATAAAGTGGGGTGTGATAACGAACAATAATCTGTAATAGAATTATATAGGTATATGAAACAGAGTTGGAAACCTTGTACGATAGTGAATCCTGTGCCAGCGGTATTGGTTAGTTGTGGCGATGCGCCCGAGAACTACAATATGCTCACCGTGGCGTGGACTGGAACTATCTGCTCCGAGCCAGCAATGGCGTACGTTTCGATTCGCCCCGAGCGACATTCGTACGAGATTGTGAAGCGTACGGGCGAGTTTGTCATCAACCTCACCACCGAGGCTCTTGCCGAGGCGACAGATTGGTGCGGCGTGCGCTCGGGACGCAACTTCGATAAGTTCAAGGAGTGTGGTCTTACCGCCGAGAAGTCGGCCGTTGTGGCAGCCCCTTCGATTGCCGAATCGCCCATCTCGATAGAGTGCCGCGTGAAGCAGATTATTCCGCTTGGCTCGCACGATATGTTCATTGGCGAGGTGGTGAATGTGGCGGTTGATGAGAAGTATATCGATACCGAAACGGGCAAACTCGATATCGCGAAGATGCGCCTTTTGGCTTATGCTCACGGAGGCTACTACACTCTGGGTGAGCAGATTGGCACATTCGGCTGGACTGTGAAGGGTTCGAAACTGCGCAAGGAGATTAAGCGCGGTAAGCAGAAGGCAAAAAAATAGTTTCAACTATGGAGGCAGGCAGCTCGAATCCGCTGGTGTCGGTCATCGTCACGACCTACAACCACGAACCATACCTGGGACGTGCGCTTGATGCGATTTTGCAACAAGAGTGCGACTTCGACGTGGAGATAATCCTCGGAGAGGATTGTAGTGCGGATGGGACTTTGCGTCTCTGTCAAGAGTATGCCGAAAAATATCCCGAGCAGATTACCCTTATCGCCTCGACTGAGAATGTCGGTTGGCGTGCGAACTATCGCCGATGCGTGGAGGCTGCGAAAGGAAAATATGTTGCCTTTTGCGACGGTGATGACTATTGGTGCAATCCGACTCGCCTTGCCGAGCAAGTGGCACTGATGGAGGAGAACGAAAAGGTGGGTTTGTGCTACACCCTTGCCGAGCGCAGAGATGAGAATGGCGATTTGGTAGGGTATTTCCCTGTGCGTGAGGGACATACCTCGCTCGATGCTCTATTGCACGATTGGTGCGTGGAGAACTGCACAACACTTGCGAGAAGGGATTTTGTGATGGACTACTACGCCACCGAGCAACCCGAAAATCGTCCTGGATGGCTGACCGAGGATTTGCCTATGTGGCTCTTTGTGGCGGCACATTCGGAGGTGGCTTATATCAATCGCGCAACGGCGGTGCATCAGGTCTTTCCCGATAGTGTAAGCCATAGCACAAGCCTTGCTAAGCGACTCGCCTTTTGCGACTCGTCGTCGAATATAAAACTTTGGTTTGATGAACGTTACAACACTTCTCGCCAGCGCAGACATCTCCTGCGCGAGCGAGCAAATACAGCCTTATGGGTCTATTCGCACATCGACTCGGTGGGCAATTTCCTGAAGCGTTGGTGGAGCGAAATTAAGGCTTGCCAGCTACAGATTTTCAACATCAAACCCTACGGACTATTTGTGAAGAAGTTGTATCGTAAAAATAAAAGCTAATAGCCAATGGCTAATGGCTAAAAGCCCCAAAATTATGAAACGAGAAGAACGATATAAAGCCGTAATCGACTACTTCGCACAGGCGATGCCAGTGGCGGAGAGTGAACTCAATTATGAAAATCCCTACCAGCTGCTGGTGGCGGTGATTCTCTCGGCGCAGTGTACCGACAAACGCGTGAATCTTACTACGCCAGCGTTGTTCGAGGCGTACCCGACTCCGCACGATATGGCGCAAGCCTCTGCGGAGGAGATTTATGAGTATATCAAGAGCATCTCCTATCCGAACAACAAGGCGAAGAATTTGGCGGGTATGGCGCGAATGCTTGTTGCGGAATTTGGCGGTGAGGTACCGAGCGATATCGAGCAGATGATGCGCCTGCCTGGTGTGGGTCGCAAGACTGCAAATGTAATGGGTGCGGTGATATGGAACAAGGAGGTTATGCCCGTTGATACTCACGTATTTAGAGTGTCGGCACGCATAGGCTTATCGGTAGGAGCCAAAACTCCTCGCGCCACCGAACTTCAGCTCGAAAAATATATCCCTTCGCACCTTCTCCCCAAGGCGCACCATTGGCTTATTTTGCACGGTCGTTATACCTGTCTTGCACGACGCCCTAAGTGTGAGAATTGTGGTATAACTGCATATTGTAAGTACTATCAATCAAAGAATAAAAAGCTAATGGCCAATGGCTAATGGCTAAAAGCCAAAACTAAAGTTTTCCGTTTCCCGTTTTCCGTTTTCCGTTCTTTTTCTTATCTTTGCCACGATGAATATAGATAAACAGAGAGTTGAGGAACTCCGAAATCTCCTCGCAGAGCCTAAGAAAATCGTTGTCGTAGGTCACACAAATCCCGACGGTGACGCTATCGGCTCGTCGCTGGCATTGGCTGAGGTGTTGACTGCTCGCGGTCACAATGTTACCTGCACATTGCCGAATAATTATCCATACTACCTACGTTGGATTCCAAATTCCGAGAACATCATCATCTATCGCAACGACGAGGAGCATCTCACCGAGAAGGCTCTCGACGAGGCTGATGTGATTGTCTGCGCCGATATGAATTCGCTCACTCGCGCCGATGCGTTGGGCGAGGCGGTTGCTAAAAATACCACTGCAAAGCGTGTATTGATTGACCACCACCTCTTCCCTGCCGAGGGATTCGATATTATGTTCTCGTACCCCGAGTCGTCGAGTACGGCTTTCTTGATGTACACCATCATCGTTGCGCTCTATGGCACTGAGGCGGTGACCGAGAAGGTTGCGACACAGCTCTATGTCGGCATTATGACCGATACGGGCAACTTCGCATTCTCGGAGCTTACGCCCGAGTTGTTCCAGGCGGTGGCGGTGTTGTCGGGCAAGGGCATCAATATTCCGCAGATATATAACAACGTCTACAACTCCTTCACTGAGGGTCGTGCGCGATTGTTTGGCTACACCATCAACCGCAAGATGAAGACCTTGCTTGGTGGCAAGGTGGCATATATGTCGCTCACCGAGGAGGAGATGCGCCGTTTCTGGTTCCAGCAGGGCGATAACGAGGGCTTTGTGAATTATCCTCTCTCAATCAAGAAGATGAAGATGTCGGCGATGTTCACCGCGCAGAATGGTTTTATCCGCGTTTCGCTCCGTTCGCGTGGCGATGTGGATGTCGACACCTTCGCTCGTCGCTACTTCAATGGTGGCGGTCACAAGAATGCCGCTGGTGGCAAGTCGTTCGTATCGATGGAGGAGACTATTCAGCACTATATCGACTCGGTGAATGCATATCACGAGGAGGGTTTGGTTTAAGAAAATAGAACACTATGTTTAAGACCTACATACGATTGTTGGGCTTCGCGAAGCCGATAAGCAGATATGCAGTGCCATACTTCTTCTTTGCGGCTCTGCACGCGCTGTTCAACACCTTCAACTACGCAATGATTATCCCTATTCTGAACGCGATGTTCTCGGAGGGATACGCCTTTCAGCCACTATACGAAATGCCAGCTCTCTCGTTCAAGGGCGAGGCGTTGCAGCAGTGGCTCAACTACTTCTACACTATGGTGTTCGGCACCGAGTGGCGCATTACCAATGTGCTTATCCTCTTGGCGGTCATCCTTATCGCGATGAATCTCCTCTCAAACCTCTTCCGCTATTTGGGCGGTTATACGGTTGAGAATATGCGCGTTACGACGGTGCAACGTATGCGAAATACGATGTTCGACTGCGTCATCGGCAAGGATGTGGGCTACTTCAGCGGTCAGCGCAAGGGCGACATCATCTCGCGTATCACGTCGGACGTTATGGTTGTGCAGTACTGCATCACCAATACCCTTCAGGTGGCGTTCCGCGAGCCGTTCCTCATTATCGGCTACCTCGTCTTGATGCTCAATATCTCGTGGCAGTTGGCACTCTTCTCGGTGTTGTTCTTGCCTATGGTAGGACTCATTATTGGTAACATCGTGAAGAAGTTGCGCCACCCAGCAAGCAAGAGCCAGCAGCGTATGGGCGAGTTGGTCAGCGTATTGGACGAGTCGCTCGGAGGCATCAAGATCGTAAAGACCTACACCGCAACAGACTATATCAAGGATAAGTTCCACGCCTTGAATCAGAACTTGGCAGATACATTGCTCTGGATGGCTCGCCGTCAGCAGTCGGCTTCGCCTATGAGTGAATTTTTGGGTATTACAGCGGTGGCTATTATCCTCGTATTTGGAGGTTCGCTCGTGATGAATGGTTCATTGAGCGGAGCAGGCTTTATCGCCTTTATTGCCGCATTCTCGCAGATTACACGACCTGTGCGTGCCTTCATCGACCAGTTCGCAAATATCAATCAGGGTGTTGCTGCGGGTGAGCGTATCTTTGCGGTACTCGATGCCAAGAACGAGATAAACGATGCTCCCGAGGCTAAGGAGTTCGAGGGCTTCAAGGATAAGGTAGAGTTCCGCGATGTTCACTTCTCGTATGACGAGTCGCGCGAGATTATTCACGGCGTGTCGTTCGAGGTGCGCAAGGGCGAAACTGTGGCTCTTGTTGGCCCTTCGGGTGGCGGAAAGTCTACGCTGAGCGAGTTGATGGAGCGATTCTACGACGCTGACAGTGGAGATATCCTCTTCGATGGCGTGTCGATTCGCGACTACAAGCAGGATTCGTTGCGCTCGGTTATGAGTTTGGTGTCGCAGGAGACTGTGCTTTTCAACGATACAATCAAGAGTAATATCGCACTCGGTCGCCCCGATGCTACCGACGAGGAGATTGTCGAGGCGTGCAAGGTGGCAAATGCTCACAACTTCATTATGGAGAGCCCTGAGGGCTACGATACCAATATCGGTGATCGCGGAGCG
>JAZQWU010000162.1:0-7738 GCA_045632505.1 Alistipes sp.
GATTGCAGCAACTGCTACAATATAGGTAACGATAATACCGGTCTCAGAGATTGCCAAATCAAATGGATTATCGAATACACCACCTGCCGAGTTTGGAATAACCAAACCATCGTGGCTGAGAGCCACGCCGAGAGCAGCACCAACAACAGCTACAACGATAGCAACTGCGATGAGAGTGCCCTTCAAACCTGCAGGGTGAGTAATCGTACCTTTGATGGCCGCACAAATGACGCTAATGATTGCTACTACGAGCAACGCATAGCCCCATAAGAGGTTCCAGCTGATGGCAACTTCTGCACCACCCGATACTACAGCCCAACCTACCAAGGCGAGTGTAATAGCGAAGAGCGCTGCCATCACGATATTTAACATCTTTTTCATAGAAATATGTGTCTGTGTACGATTATTCGTTAATCTAAATTATTTCTTGCTGTAAGCAGTAAGGATATCGGTCAAAGTGATCGAAGCATCCTCCATCTCGTTAACCATACCGTCGATCTTAACGATAACGTAGTTGTAGAACACCTGGAGAACCATCGCAGCGATCAAACCGAGGAGGGTTGTCAAGAGCGCAACCTTCATACCACCTGCAACGAGTGCTGGGCTGATATCACCTGCAGCCTGGATAGCGTCGAACGACTGTACGAGACCAACAACGGTACCCATAAATCCGAGTGATGGTGACAACGAGATGAACAACGACAACCAACCGAGACCAGACTCCATCTGACCTGTCTGAACCGAACCGTAAGATACTACAGCCTTCTCAACTGCGTCGAGACCAAGGTGGTAGCGATCCAAGCCCTGGAAGTAGATAGAAGCGATAGGGCCCTTAGTGTTGCGGCAAACCTCCTTAGCAGCCTCAATACCACCCTCGTTCAAAGCAGCCTCAACCTTAGCGATGAACTTCTTTGTGTTGATAGTCGAGAGTGAGAGGAAGAGGATACGCTCGATAGCGATAGCCATACCGAGTACCAATACCACGAGGATAGGGAGCATCCAACCCCAACCTCCCTCGAGGAACTTCTGCATCAAGACGTAGTGAATAGACTCACCAGCGATCTCTGTCTCTGCGTCGATAGCAGGAGCAGCAGCCTCAGCTACCTCTACTACCTCGGTTGCAGGCTGCTCTGCAGTTGCAGTAGCAGTCTCCTGTGCGATTGCAGTGCTGAATGTCATTGCAGCAGCTGCCAAAACCAAAAATAATTTTTTCATAGTTTTTAATTAATTAAAAATTTGTTGTTGTGTTTTTATGTGTTTTTTGTAAAAAATTTCCTCCGTCGTCTATTTCGTCGGTTTTGTAACAACCTCACTCTAAGTATCCTAACCATTTGTGGCACAAAGTGTTAACCGTTATAAGCACCACATTACTGTCCGAAAGTAGGCATATTACAGTCCGAAATATAGAACTTTTTTTTTGTTTTTGCAAACTTGAGACTTTTTCTGCTCTCAATTTTTCGGCATTTGCGGGATATTTATTACCTTTGTCGGCAGAAAAAGATACAACAAAAACAATATCGAAATGGAAAGAATTAAAGTGCTTATTATTGGTAGCGGTCCTGCGGGATTCACCGCTGCAATCTATGCTGCTCGCGCTGCGTTGAACCCAGTTTTGTACGAGGGAATTGAGCCGGGTGGACAGCTCACAACAACAACCGAAATCGAGAATTTCCCTGGTTATCCAGAGGGCATTCAGGGTACCGAGATGATGAACGATTTGCGTGCTCAGGCGTTGCGTCTTGGCGCAGATGTTCGCACCGGAATCATCACCAACATCGAGACTTCGGAGCGTCCGTTTAAGGTTACTATCGACGGCGAGAAAGAGGTTGAGGCTGAGGCAGTTATCATCTGCACAGGTGCGTCGGCAAAGTACCTCGGTTTGGAGTCGGAGCGTAAGTTTAGAGGTATGGGCGTGAGCGCGTGCGCAACCTGCGACGGTTTCTTCTACCGCAAGCAAGATGTAGCCGTTGTTGGTGGTGGTGACACCGCTTGCGAGGAGGCTACATATCTCGCATCGCTTTGCCGTCAGGTATACCTCATCGTGCGCAAGCCATTCCTTCGCGCTTCGAAGGCTATGCAGGAGCGTGTTTTCAACACTCCGAACATCAAGGTTTTGTTCGAGCATAACACCGTAGAGGTGCTCGGCGATATGGACGGAGTAACTGGCGCACGCCTTCGTAAGGGCGATGGCGAGGAGTACGACATCGAGATTTCGGGATTCTTCCTTGCTATTGGCCATCACCCTAATACAGAGTTAGTTAAGGGTAAGGTTGAGTTGGATGAGCAGGGCTATATCGTAGTTGAGCCAGGCACTTCAAAAACTTCGGTTGAGGGTATCTTTGCTGCAGGCGATGTTCGCGATCCGCACTACCGTCAGGCTATCGTAGCGGCTGGTTCGGGATGTATTGCAGCACTCGATGCTGAGCGTTGGCTCGCTTCGCAGAAATAGCAGGCTGTTAGTATGAACTTTACAGGAATAATAGTTGGTCTTGCGACTTTTTTGGTTATAGGACTTTTCCATCCGATTGTAATCAAAGCAGAGTACTATCTCGGCACAAAATGCTGGTGGGCGTTCTTGGTGGCAGGTATCGTATTCTGCGTTTTGTCCATCGTTGTAGAAAATCTTATCGCCTCGACAATACTTGGCGTTACGGCTTTCTCTTCGTTTTGGAGCATCTTGGAGCTGAAAGAGCAACGCGAACGTGTAAGAAAAGGGTGGTTCCCAAAAGGGCCTGGCCATAAAGAGTAAAAATGATTTCGGTAACAATCTTAGGTTCATCGTCTGCTAAGCCTACCGCAAGTGGCTATCCTTCGGCACAGGTGGTGAACTGCAACGAGCAGTACTACTTGGTCGATGCGGGAGAGGGTGTGCAGAAGCAGATGTTCCGCTGTGGAATAAATCCGTTGCGGTTGCGAGGTGTCTTCATCTCGCACCTGCACGGCGACCACTGCTTTGGATTGTTTCCGCTCATTTCGACACTCGGACTCTACGGCAAGAAAACTCCGCTAACTATCTATGCGCCAAAGCCTTTTGGCGAGATTTTGGAGTGCCACCTCCGCTACTTCGACAAGGAGTTGCCCTACGAGGTAGAGTGGGTGGAGGTCGATACTACGAAGCACCAGATTATCTTCGAAAATCGCACGATGGAGGTGTGGAGCATCCCGCTTCGCCATCGCATACCAACTTCGGGTTATCTCTTCCGCGAGAAGCCTTTGGAGAGGAATGTCGACAAGTTTGCCATCGAGCGTTGGGGACTGACAATCAAGCAGATACTTGCTGCTAAGCAGGGCGAAGATATAGAGTTAGAGGATGGAACGATTTTGCCGAATGAGAAGATAACCTTCGTGGCGAATCCGCCGCAGTCGTACGCCTACTGTTCCGACACAAATCGCTCGGGCGTAGTGGCGAAATATGTTGCGGGCGTGGATATGCTCTACCACGAGGCGACCTACGCCGCCGATATGAAGCGCAATGCAAAGATGCGTGGTCACGCCACCTCGGTGGATGCGGCAGAGACCGCTGTGGCGGCAGGTGTGAAGAAGCTCTTGATTGGTCACTTCTCCTCGCGCTACAAAGACCCAACACCGCTGTTGGAGGAGGCGCGAGCCATCTTCCCCGAAACATACATCGCCAAAGAGGGTGAAACGTTTAAGATATAAAAAGCCAATGGCTAATGGCTAAAAGCTAATAGCCCTAAAAATATGATTACTAGAGCTGAAATACTTGATATTAAGTCGCTTGCGACCAAGCAGGGACGCGAGGAGTTGGGTGCATTTATTGCTGAGGGCGAGAAGTTGGTGGGCGAAATTCGCAACTCCAATCTCCGCATCCGCAAGATATACCAGACCAAGCCTATCTTCGCTGAAGGTGAGATAGTTAGCGAGAAGGAGATGGAGCGCATCTCGCAATTGAAAACGGCAAATTCGGTGCTCGCTGTGGTGGAGTTACCGAAGAGCAACCTCGCATCGGTCAAGCCCAACAAGAATCTCGTTTTGGCTCTCGACCGCGTGCAGAATCCAGGTAATCTCGGCACTATAATCCGCCTTGCCGACTGGTTTGGCATCTCGGATATCGTCTGCTCGGAGGATACAGCCGACTGCTTCAATCCGAAGGTTGTGCAGGCGACGATGGGCGCAATCTTGCGCGTGCGCGTACATTATACTAATCTTGCAAAATGGCTCGAAAGCCAGCACGATACGAAGGTTTACGGCACATTCCTCGAGGGCGAGAACATCTATTCGGCACAACTCGACAAGAGTGGCGTAATAGTGATGGGCAACGAGGGTCAGGGCATCTCTGCGGAGGTTGCTGCAACAGTTTCGCACAAGTTGCTTATTCCGCCATATCCAGCCGACCGTTGCGGCTCGGAGTCATTGAATGTTGCGGTTGCTACAGCTGTTATTTGCTCAGAATTCAGAAGAAGATAAGTCACTATGCTACTGCAAGATAAGTTGAAGAACTACCGCCTTATTTTGGCATCGGCATCGCCGCGTCGTCGCGAGTTATTGGCAGCGTGCGACCTCGATTTTGTTTTGGCTGATAAGTTCGAGTGTGAGGAGTGCTATCCAGACGATTTGGCTGCAGATAAGGTTGCCGAGTACCTCTCGCAACTCAAGAGCAACGCCTATCCACACGCGCTTGGTGAGAGGGATATCTTGCTGACTGCCGATACCGTGGTGATTTTGGGCGATAAGATTCTTGGAAAACCACACTCCGAGGCGGAGGCTGTGGAGATGATTTCGTCGCTCTCGGGTGCAACACACAAGGTTATTACGGGCGTTACGCTCCGCACCGCAGAGCAGACAATTTCTTTCTCGGCAGAGAGTTTGGTTTCGTTCCGCGCGCTTGAGGCGGAGGAGATTGCCTACTACGTAGAGAAGTATCGTCCAATGGATAAGGCGGGTGCATACGGCATTCAAGAGTGGATTGGCTACACCGCTATAGAGCGCATTGAGGGCTCATTCTACAATGTTATGGGCTTGCCAGTACAACGACTCTATTCTGCGCTCAAGGAGTTGGTTTAGACCGTGATAAAAGGAAAATAAAAAGGCTCGGAAATTTTTCCGAGCCTTTTTGTTATTTAGGTTGATTGCTATCGTCCAAATCGTAGAGGAGTTCGAAGTCATCGACATACATCCACGACTCGCTACTTCCCGTAAAGTAGTCACCATAACCCGAGCAAGTGCAGGTCATTACCAACATCGATGGTACGGCTGTTGCATCCTTGTACTCCACTGGGATGGTCATTGTGTGCCACTCCTGGGTGTTCTCGACAACGAGTTCAGGGTTGCTGTCGCTATCGAAGTAGCCCAACGCGAGGATGCCCTCTGCGGTGCGAGGATCGAAGAATGTGGTCTCGTCAGCACTATATACGCAGTGCGCCTCGCTCCAGTCGGTCAAGCAGAAGAAAATCTTCGCGAGGTCGGGTTGTCCGCCCTTCACTGGAATCTGCTTGTTACCTACGAAGTAGTCGGTACCTACGCTTGCTGACTTGCTATTCACATAGTTGATACCTCCGCGCGCGTACTTAATCTTAAAGCGTACTGCCACAGGCTTAGCATTCTGCTCAATCTCGCGACCAAAGTATACTTTAGCATTTGTGCCGAGAGTTGCACCATAGTGACCTACGAAGAGGTTTCCAGCCGCGAACTTCAATCCCAAGACAAACTGCGAGCCCATAAATGCACTCACCTCGCCTGTTGAGTCGCTCGGTACATTCTCTACGTTCTCGCTCTTGTAAGCAGGGTAGGTGAGGTTGTACTTCTCGCCAAGCGATGTACCACCTGGGTTACCTGTTGCCCAGAACATCTCCAATACCGACGAGAATGGATACCAGCAAGGACCAGCCTCGCCCGAAGGGAGCTTATTCTGATCGTTGGTAAACTTACCCCACTCCTCCATCTGCGAGTTAGGCATCTGGTAGTCGGCAGAAGTTGTCTCGAAGGTGAATACTTCGGTCTTGAGTGACGAGGTAGTACCATTCGCCAATGTGGTGTTAGCCCAACCACGAATCTCGTATGTGCTATTCTCATCCAAACCGCGAAGCACAGCCTTTACGAAGCCTGCCTCGTAGCGGTTATAAGGGCTGTTAGCATCTGTTGCATACCACTCTGGCTTTGCAGCAATCCACTCCTCAGAGCCCGCCTTACGGTACTCGAAGACGATTTCGCTACCATCGATAGCGTTTGCCTTAATCCAAGCGACATTTGCTCCACCAATGATTTGGCTGAACTCAGGCTCTGCCAATGTAGGCTCAATGAACAACTCCCACACTACATTCTTGCCGTGTGCTGCAACTGATACGGTGCGCATCTTCTCGGCGTTGTCGAAGTTTGTAGGCATCTCCGATGGCTCGGGGAAGTCGTATGCAGAACGAGGACCAAAGCGAACATCAAGAGTCTGAACATCGCTTAATGGGTAGTCCTGACGACGCTTTACCTTAACGCGGTGGTTCAGCAAATCCCACTCTGTAGCACCAATCTGACCATTTACAGTCCATACGCGGTCAATCTGTTGCGTAGCAACAATCTTCCACTCGTAGGTCTGGAAGTAGGTGAGATAGATGTACTCGGTGTTGGTCATATTCACAATCGTATTGTTCAAATCCTTCGATACGACAATCTTCTCGTCGTCGGCCTTGAAGTTGATGTTTGTGATGACATCCGATGCGTAGGTTATGCTCTTGAACTGCACAGCCTCGATATTGGTCTCCTCAGCGAGAGGAATGGTGGCAGTGTAGGTCGAGCGATCGATAACGATATCGCCGTTAGTACCCTCCACCTCGAGCGAAGCAATATAGAGGTCTACTGTAGGCTTTGGCAGGTCGTTCTTGATACATCCGACGAGTGCCACAGCCGCTAAGAGTATAATAGATATTCTTTTCATTTCTCTAACCTTTATTTTGCTGTTCTCAAATTTTGCTCATTCTTCTTGCTCCACAAGTGTACAGTCACACCGATGTTAATCTCGGTGATGTTGAGACGGAACGCCAACTTCGACTGGTCGCGAGTACCTGTAGGATTCATTGCTACATCAAACTGGTTGACGTGGCTATACTGCAAGCCGCCCAATCCGAACGAAACTGTTGCACAGACATTCGGGAAGATGTATGCAGCAACTCCTGGGTTGAAGTTGAGTTTTGCCTTGTAGATGTCAGAAATCGAGGTGTGAGTCTCGTTGTTGTAGATAAAGTCGAACTGTGCACGACCATACGAACCCTCCAACTCCAACTCGCCAAATACGCCGAAGCGACCACGACGGTCAATTGGCACATATGCGCGGTGGAAGAAGGCGAACGAGTAGGCGTTGCTCAAATAGCCCAAACCAATGCCCTCGGTGTTGAGGTCGATAGCTCCGATAAAGTTGCCGAGTTCGATGTTTGCGCTATCGAAAGCACCCTTCATATGGGTGTAGCCCAAGCGCGCACCAATCGAGAGGTTGTCGCGGTAGAACCAACCGAAGTATGGCTTCACCGATACAATCGAACCGCCGAGGTTGAGGTTATTCACTACGAGAGCGATGTCCGAATCGTCGGTCGAGAGTGTGGCATACGATGCTGTAATACCGCAAATCCACTCATTCTTATAGGCGAATGCGCTCTTGTCGATATCGCGGTTGATGCGGTTAACGCGCATAATCTCGCCTGTCTTTCGGTCTACTTTGACGGTATCGCGCTGAACGCCAAAGAGAATTCCCTGCGCCTCAGCCTTCTGTACTGCTACTGTGCTTGCTACAAGC
>JAZQWU010000163.1:0-3067 GCA_045632505.1 Alistipes sp.
GCTAACATCGCGTTACGCCCTGCCTGCAGTACCATTCTTGGGCATCAAGATGGACTACTTCGCATCGGCATCAACCAAGAAACTCACCCAGCAGGATACCCTCGTGCAGAAGAGAATCATCTGTGGTAACGAGGAGGATACCAACGGATGGTTGCTCTATCCCGACGGCTCGCCACGCTTCCGTATGATATATGTCAATGGCGGCAAAGCTGGCAGCCACGCTCGTTCACTTGGCGAGGAGGGTCGCAAGGCAATTCAGGCGTTTGTCGCAGCTGGTGGCTCCTACTTGGGTACTTGCGCAGGTGCATACATAGCAACCAAAGGCACAATAAGAGAGGCTGGCGTCACAAACACAAAAATATATTGGAATGTATGGCCAGGTTATGCTCAGCCTACAAAACTCTTGAAAAATAGCACCGGAATGGAACTTCCGAAGAAGAGCGCACTGTTGCGTTACTTCGACTTCGGTGGCGACAAGGAGGTGGCAAACGTGCGCCACAATGGTGGTTGCTTGGCACACAATGGTAAATACGGCAAACTCCCCGAGGGTACTGAGGTGTTGGCACGCTACATATTCAACAACACCGGAAAGGTGAAAATTGATGGCGAAGCGGCAGTTTGGGCCTACAAGGCAAACGACGAGAGCGGTCGCGTAGTTCTCTGCGGTTCACACCCCGAGAGTGTTCCTGAAGGAGAGCGATTGCAGTTTATGTCAGCGATGATGCTCTACGCGATAGATGGTAACCCTGCACCAAAGGTGAAGGGCATCTTAAAGGAGGGCGTAGTGCGCGAGATGAACAAGCGCACCGAGGATAACGACCCAGCTTACACTCGCATTGGCGACAAGCAGTATCACCACTTCGAACTCGACGTTCCACGCAAGTGCAAGAAGGCAGTAATCACACTCGAGGGTTACGAGTCGAAGGTGCGTTTCGACCTCTCACTCTGCGCTAAGCAGGGCGAGTTGGCATTCCACGACAACACCATTCTCAAGTCGGTGGCACGCGGTTGCAAGAAGAGCCTCACCATAGAGAACCCGAAGGCTGGCAAGTGGTTCGTATCGGTATTCTGCGAAAACACAGTTACCGCATTTTTACACAAGAAATATGGCACATACTATCGCGGACGCGTTGGAACATTGAATGGTGTGCCTTACAAGATTTCGGTTAAGTATGAGTAGAATTTTTTACATACTTCTCGCACTCTGCTCCCTGCTCCCTATCGCGCGAGCAGAGGCGCAGACCATTGCTCTGGGTGAGCGTACCCCTCGCGTGAAGAATGCTAAGTGGCTCAACGGCAATGCGCCCGAGAAGTGCAACTTCACCTACATCGAATTTATCCACTCGGCAAGCGCGCCTTGTCGCAAGTCGGCAGAGAGACTCCACAAGATTGTGAACGAGGTGGGCAACATCGCTTTTGTGCTTATCTCACACCAGAGCGCAAGCGAGATTGACGATTGGGTGATGCAGTACGTCGGCAAACACGCGGGCGTGATTGTTGACGATACAAATATCCGCCGCTCCTTTGGCGTGAATTATGCCCCTTACAGCGTAATTCTCGACCACAAACGACGCGCCTTGTGGTTCGGTAATCCACAATTATTAGACAAGAAAACAGTAGAGAAATTAACACAAAAATAGATATGGCTTTTACAAAAATAGATCACTACGAAAGCGGTGAGTATCGCGATGCTCACCACGACAGCGCCCTCTCGGTTGCAGATGGCGTTGCCGACCAGCCAATCGTAAACCCCTACTTCGTGAAGAAGCGTCGTCGCAAGCTCACAACCGACGAATTTGTCGAGGGTATCTTGGCAGGAAATATAACCATACTCTCGCAGGCTATTACGCTGATTGAGAGCAACAACCCCGACAACTACGCACAGGCGCAGGAGATTATCGAGCGTTGCTTGCCATATGCTGGCAAGTCGGTACGCATCGGTATTACGGGCGTACCTGGAGCAGGAAAATCGACCTGGATTGAGGCGGTTGGAAATATGGTAACATCTATGCACCACAAGTTGGCAGTCCTCGCTATCGACCCATCGTCGGAGCGCAGTGGCGGCTCGATTTTGGGCGATAAGACCCGTATGGAGACCATCTGCCACAACCCCGATATCTTCATCCGCCCTTCGCCGTCGGCTGGTTCGCTCGGTGGCGTAGCACGCAAGACTCGTGAGACAGTAGTACTATGTGAGGCGGCTGGCTTCGACGTTATCTTCATCGAAACTGTAGGTGTCGGCCAGTCGGAAACTGCCGTTCACTCGATGGTAGATATGTTCCTCTTGTTGCAGATTTCGGGCGCAGGTGACGAGTTGCAAGGTATCAAGCGAGGCATTATGGAGATGGCTGACTTGATGGTCATCACCAAGGCGGATGGCGAGAACAAGGTCAAAGCCGAAGTAGCACGTCGTCAGTTCCAGAATGCGTTGCAGCTCTTCCCAACCCCAGCAAGCGACTGGAAAGCAAAGGTCTACACTTGCTCGTCGCTCGAAGGCGTCGGCTTGGAGGAGATTTGGAAGGGTGTCGAGGAGTATGTCGAGCATATCAAGCGTAACGGCTACTTCCAGCACCACCGCAACGAGCAAAATAAGTATTGGATGTACGAGAGTATCAACGAGGCATTGAAGAGCCACTTCTACCTCAACCCCGAGATTGAGAGCCGCATAGCCGATGTCGAAGGTCGCGTATTGGATGCGAAGTTGAGTTCATTTATCGCAGCGAAAGAGCTGTTGGACATCTATTTCGACAAGGCGAAATAGATGCCAAGTTAAAAATTAAAAGTTAAGAGTTATATGTTAAAGATTGTTGTTCTTACTGGTGCGGGGATTTCTGCCGATTCAGGCATTCCGACCTATCGCAGTAGCGATGGTTTGTGGGCAAATTATAAGATTGAGGAGGTATGCACCCCCGAGGCGTTAGAGAGAGATAGAGCGAAGGTCATAAACTTCTACAATATGCGTCGCAGGGAGATGGCCGGCAAGCAACCAAATGCAGGTCATAAGGCGTTGGCAGAGTTGGAGAAATATTTTGACGTAGAGATAGTTACGCAGAATATCGACAACCTT
>JAZQWU010000164.1:0-3563 GCA_045632505.1 Alistipes sp.
CGTTGAGGTGTCGTTGATGCCAGAGTTCGTAGGTAAGATTATCTTCTTGCAGAACTACGATATGGAGTTGGCTCGTCGTATGGTTCAGGGTGTTGACGTATGGTTGAACACTCCAACCCGTCCACTCGAGGCTTCGGGTACTTCGGGCGAGAAGTGTGTGATGAATGGTGTAATGCAGTTCTCGGTACTCGACGGATGGTGGGTAGAGGGCTACAAGGAGAATGGCGGTTGGGCTCTCCCTATGGAGCGCACATTCGCTGACCAGGCTCACCAGGATGAGCTCGATGCTGAGATGATCTACACCACTATTGAGGAGCAGATTGTGCCTAAGTACTACGCTCGCAACGAGAAGGGTATCCCAACTGATTGGGTTGCTTCGGTTAAGAAGTGTATCTCTGATATCGCATCGAACTTCACCACAAACCGTATGCTCATCGACTACGAGGAGCGCTTCTACTACAAGTTGGCTCAGCGTAAGAAGGAGCTCGTTGCTAACAACTACGTTCTCGCTCGCGAGATTGCAGCTTGGAAGCGTCGTGTTTCGGCAGCGTGGGATAACGTTCGCGTTCTCGATTCGCAGCGTGTACGCGTAGATAAGGAGTCGATGATGCTCGGCGAGAAGTACCACTTCGAGGTTAAGCTCGACACTGCAAATCTCTCAGCAGAGGAGATTGGCGTAGAGCTCGTAGTGGCAAAGCAGATGGTTGGCCAGCAGAGCCCAGATGTAATCCTTACCGAGCAGTTGCCTCTCGTAAGCACTGATGGTAATGTAGCAGTCTATGCTCTCGACCTCACTCCAAATCGCACAGGAGCATTCGATATCGCTTTGCGTGTTTATCCAAAGAACGAGAAGTTGCCATATCGTATGGACTTTGCTCTCGTAAAATGGGCTTAAGGAGACTGCTTAAACCTGTTTGCGTTGTTCTTTGACACTCTTTTATGACTCTTTGCTCTTGACTATCTCGTTACATAGGTTCACTATGCGCCTCGATAGTCAAGAGTAAATAGCCACAAAATAGAATTAAAATAACTTTGCAAACAGATTTGCGCAGACTCCATTGAAATAGTTGTATTGGGGCGCTCTTTAGTATGCTGCGCACTCAACACCTCGCAAGCCTTGAAACTGCTCCTCTAAAAGCAATTTTTAGGGTTGGGGTTATAGCTCCAAAAAATGTTAGGGTTAAAAGTTGAAAATTAAAAGTTAAAAGTTGAAAAGTAACTTTGCACTTTTAACTCTGCACTTTGCACTTTTAACTTAACTACTCATACATCAATACTGTTGGGCGCTGATCGCCCGGCAGTATTTGGTGTGTAATAAAGTGAAGATTAATTCGGATTGTCGCGCGTGTGGACGGAAAATTTGCCGCAAAAAGACGATTTTTTGAAAATATTCGACTTTTCGAGAATAATTAATCGAAATTTTTATTAACTTTACAAGACAGAACTAAATTTTCACAATAACATAATTATGCCGGGACTTAAATTCGACAAACGAGAACTTGGTAACTTGGAGTATTCGTTGCAGCGCGAGATGTTGGCTACCGACCGTCGAGGCGGTTATATGAGTACAACAATCGTGGGTTGTAACACTCGTAAGTACCACGGTCTTATTGTTGCTCCGATTGACTCGAGCGACAATGCGTATGTGCTGCTTTCGTCGTTGGACGAGACTATCGTGCAGCACGATCAGTCTTTCAACTTGGCTTTGCACCGTTATCGCGGTGTTTATGAGCCTCGTGGACACAAGTATATCACCGACTTCGAGTATACTCCGTGTCCGACCATCACTTACCGTGTCGGCGGTGTGATTCTCCGCAAGGAGATTCTCTGGATTCACAAGCGTACGCAGATGATGATTCGCTACACGCTCGTGGATGCTCACTCTGACACTACATTGCGTTTGCGTCCTTTCCTCGCTTTCCGCAACAAACACGAGTTGTCGAAGGCAAATATGTATGCCAACGTTCGCTCCTACCCGGTTACAAATGGAGTGAAGAGCCGCCTCTATGACGGTTTCCCTTGGTTGCATATGCAGTTGTCGAAGAAGGATGCTAAGTTTATTCCAGCGCCAGATTGGTACTACGATTTCGAGTACCAGAAGGAGTTGGAGCGTGGCTACGAGGGCTATGAGGATTTGCTCACTACAGGTTACTTCGAGATGAACATCAAGAAGGGCGAGAGCGTAATCTTCTCGGCTTCGGTAGATGAGTTGCCTTCGGCTGAGGCTATCGTCGAGGCATTCGATGCATCGGTGGCTCGTCGTACACACAAGATTGACTTCGAGAGTTGCTTGCATCACTCGGCTCGTCAGTTCATCATCCGTCGCCCAGGTAATCGCACCGAGGTGATGTCGGGTTACCCTTGGTATGGCAAGGCTGGTCGCTCGGCGTTCATTGCACTCCCAGGCTTGACCTTGGAGCAGGGCTACAAGGAGGACTGTATGGATGTTCTCGATACAATGGTTGGCGATATGCACAATGGCGACTTCGCAGGTAAGGCTTCGGCCGAGGTTGCAGCAGATGCACCACTCTGGTTCTTCTGGACATTGCAGCAGTTGGAGGAGCATATCGGCGCATCGGCTATCTGGGAGAAGTATGGCGCAGCAATGAAGAGCATCCTTTCGGCTTATCGTCGCGGATTCTTTGGTGGTTGCGTAGCAATGCACACCAACGGACTCGTTTGGGCTTCGCGCGATGGTATGGCACTCACTTGGATGGACTGCGTGATGGATGGTCAGCCAGTTACTCCTCGTGCAGGATATGCCGTTGAGATTAACGCCTTGTGGTATAACGCCGTATCGTACGCTTTGGCGTTGGCGAAGAAGATGGGCGACAAGGAGTTCGAGAAGGAGTGGAAGGCACTCCCTGCTCAGATTCAGCAGTCGTTCGTTGACACCTTCTACCTCTCAGAGGAGGGCTACCTCGCCGACTATGTAGATATGCGCGGCAAGAACTACGATATCCGTTGCAACCAGATGATTGCTTGCGGCTTGCCTTACACAATGCTCAACGAGGAGCAGATTGTAAACGTTTGGAGAACAGTGCGTCAGCACTTGCTTACCCCTGCGGGATTGCGTTCGTTGTCGCCACTCAACCCATTGTTCGAGTCTACCTACAAGGAGAATCCTATCGAGCAGGAGGCTGCAGCAACTAATGGTGCAGTTTGGGTATGGCCTTTGATGTTCTACATCGAGTGCGCAATGAAACTCGATGGCGAGCGTTTCTTGCCTCACGCAGAGGAGATGTTGGCAGCATTCGACGACAACATCCAGACCTATTGTATCGGCTCGGTGGCAGAGTACTACGACGCTAATCCTCCGTTCGCACCGCGTGGTGCCGTATCGCAGGCTTGGAGCGTAGGTGGTGTGTTGTATATCAAGCACCTCATCGAGAAGTACAAGGCGAAGGCAAAGCGTGCTGCAAAGCGCACTGCAACAAAAAAGAGTGTTAAGAAATAATAAAATATAGTAAGATGAGGGTATTAATGTTTGGCTGGGAGTTTCCTCCGCATATTGCCGGTGGACTCGGTACAGCCTGTTACGGAATGACCCGCGGATTGGCTCG